>CAYTCZ010000069.1:17195-18311 GCA_964436315.1 uncultured Gaiellales bacterium
CACGCGACGAGTTGTTGCGTAGCGTCCCGCTCGCGGAAGTACCGAGAATTTCCGACGAGGACCTTGCACGGATCTCCGACCACTAGCCTGATTTGAGGACGCGAGGACCGCGCCAACCGCGTGAAGACCGCCGAGGCGGCGAGAGCGCGATGCGGATGGCCGCTCCACGTGATCGAGCATGCTGCCGACGATCCTCCGGTGGAGCAGCCGCAGGCCATCGTCAGCGCGCTGCGCGTCGCGACCAATGGCTCATGACACGAACGAGGAGGGGATCATGACGAAATGCTTCGCGAGCATGCGGGTGAGAGCAACTCAGCTGTCCTTGCCGATCCGAACCGCATCGGCATCGGGATAGCCTAAATTCAGGCGCTGTGGGAGACTTCAGGCCATGCGTCGCGTTGCGCTCGCCGCCACTTTCGCGGTGTTGTTCCTCGCCGCGTGTGGCGGGAGTGGTGATGACTCGGAAGATGTGGCCGAGCCCCCTGTTGAGAATGACACGGTGGTCACGTTCGATCTGAGCAGCACTGCTTTCGATTCAGGCGATGAGATTCCGGTCCGTTACACGTGCGACGGCGAGAACATCTCTCCCGACCTCGCCTGGACGGAGCCACCCGAGGACACTGCCTCGTTCGCGCTGATCATGGACGATCCAGACGCTCCGGGAGGAACCTTTACGCACTGGCTCGCCTGGAACTTCGACGGTGATTCCCGTGACTATCCAGAGAACACGCCAGCGCCTGTGGAGGGAGAGAGCAGCTTTGGACAGCCCGGCTACGGTGGTCCCTGTCCGCCGCCGGGCGACGAGCCCCATCGATACATCTTCGAGCTATACGCGCTGGACGCCCCGCTCGAGCTGGCGTCGGGCGCCGGCAAAGACGAGGTCGAGGGCGCGCTCGAAGGCCATGTCCTTGGTGTCGCCGAGCTCGTCGGTACATTCGGACGAGCTTAGGGTCGCGCCGTCGAGGCTATAGCCAGGGCGGTTTTTCACTCGTTGAATCTGGCAGAGAGTGGCCCGGCCACGAGCGAGGAGCTCGCCGAGCGAGCCGGCGTGAACGAGCGGTACGCACGGGAGTGGCTCGGGGGTCTTGCGGCGGCGGGATACCTCGAGTTCGAGTC
>CAYTCZ010000069.1:18411-20594 GCA_964436315.1 uncultured Gaiellales bacterium
GAGGTGCGGCGCTAGCTCCCGCCGCTCACAAGCCCGCGAGGCTCGCGCAGACCGGCTCAGCTGTCCGCTGCGTGTCCGGCGCGCGACGGGACCCGCGCCGTCTCGAGATGTTGGTGGACCTGCTGAATGACGACAGATCCCTCACCGACCGCCGCCGCCACGCGCTTGACCGAGCCCGACCGGAGATCGCCGACGGCGAACACACCCGCGACGCTAGTCTCGAACATGAAACGAGGTCGATCGAGGCTCCAGTCGGGGCAGTCGAACTCCTCGCGATTCAGGTCGGCCCCGGTGACGACGAAGCCTCGGTCGTCTCGCACGATCTGCGCCGGAAGCCAGTCGGTGTTCGGTCGCGCTCCGATGAGGATGATCAAAGCGTCGGCGCTGACCGTCTCGGTTTCGCCGGTCGGCTTATAGCGGAGTGTGATCTGCTCGAGCCGTGTATCCCCGGCGCCGTCGACGACCTCGGTCGAGACCCGGACGTGGACATTGGCAGCGGCGTCGATCTCGTCGATGAGATATTGCGACATGCTCGTGGCGAGGGTCGCATTGCGAACGACGATCGTCACCCGGCTCGCGTACCGACCGAGATGGAGCGCAGCCTGGCCTGCGGAATTACCGCCGCCCACGACGTAGACCTCGCCGCCGGTGAAGTGCTGCGCCTCGGACGGTGAAGCGCCGTAGTAGACGCCGCTGTTCGTCAGCGCTTCGAGGGCGGGGATCCCGAGCCGCCGGTAGGCGACGCCCATGGCGAGGACGACACTCTGCGCTCGGATCGGCCTTCCCTCGGTGGTCGTCAGGACATGCATCCCGTCCTCCGTCTGTAGGCCGATCGCATCACGCATGAGCAAGAAGTTCGCCCCGAACACCCACGCCTGTTGATAGGCGCGCTGTGCAAGCTCCGCCCCCGTGAGTCCCCGCGGGAAGCCAAGGTAGTTTCGAATTCGGGAGCTCGATCCCGCCTGGCCACCGATCGACTCGCGCTCGACGACCAACACATCCAATCCCTCAGACGCGGCGTACACGGCAGCGGCGAGACCTGCAGGGCCGGCCCCAACGACGACGACGTCGAAATCGTGGCCGCGATCGAGCTCCGTCTTCACCCGGTAGGCGCGGGCCAGCTCGGCGTTCGACGGATCGACGAGCTCGCGACCATCGTGCAGAAAGACGATCGGCTCGCTCGTTCCCTCGCGCCCGGCCTTTCGCAGCAGCTTCTGACCTTCGGCTGAATCGCTCGCGTAAAAGGCATGGGGAACCCCGTTTCGCGACAAGAGGTTTCGCAGCTCGTGACCGCGGGCCGACCAGGGCTCCGCGACCAGCGTGACCTCTCGAGGTGCCGTGGGGTCGGTGCGGGCCCACTCGTGCAGGAACTCGCCCAACGTCCGATAAAAGAGCTCGTCGGGTGACGTCCACGGCTTGAGCACGTAGTAGTCGATGTGGCCGATAGCCATTGCGTTGCGAACCGCGTCGGCCGTTCGCTCGTCGCCCAAGTCGCCCCACTCGATGAGCAGTCCCCTCTTCGCTCTGGGGTGTAGGTCATGGACGCGCGCGAGTAACTCAGCACCTCCAAGCTTGGGCATCCAGAGATCCACGAGCACGACAGCGACTCGGTCGCCTGCGTCGCGCATCGCCTCGAGATCGGCGAGGGCCTCGAGCGGCTGGTCGTTACAGATGACCCGGTAGTCCTTGCCGTACCGTCGGGCCAGCTCGGAACGGATTCGGCCGAGAGCGTCGCGGTCGTCGTCGACCGCGAGGATGAGCGGTCGATCGCGCGCGGAGTCGGCGTCGTGGTCTTGTTGATACCTTCGCTCCGCCATCAGAGCGTAAGAGTACTGCGGCCTCCCGCCTCGCTGGACGGCGGTCCTTTGCGGACAGCTTGCCGACGCTCGCTTCGAGATCCTGCATTCTCCAACCGCCGCCCGCGCTCGCGCCTCTGGACGGCGGTGGCTCACGCCGGGTGAAGCCGCTTCGCCAACCGCCTGCCGGAGGCCCGAGAGGTGTGCCCTAGCATTGCCTATCAGGTTGTCGGCGACGGGCCTCTCAACGTGGTCTTCATTCCAGGATTCATCTCGCACCTCGAGGCCGGCTGGGCCGAACCCTCGATGGCTCGATTCTTCGAGCGCCTCGCGTCGTTCTCACGCCTGATCCTCTTCGATAAACGGGGGACCGGCCTCTCAGATCCT
>CAYTCZ010000070.1:0-2723 GCA_964436315.1 uncultured Gaiellales bacterium
AGCTTCGAGGATAGTGCGACTTGACTCGAAAGTCAGGTCAGATTCGCTTGTTGACGAGTTGCAGCTTGAGCCGCTGGGCTTGAAGAGCGCTTGAGAAGCTCTGGATTGCCCTAGCCGCTGCGCGACAACTCTTCGATTGCCGCGTCGTGGAGCGCCACCCTGTAGCGCCACAGAGCACGGCCTGTCCCAATCAGATGCTCGCGGATCGGCCCGCCGAGCTCGTCGAGTGTTCCCCAGCGTGCTCCCGCGATTTCGCGCAGATCGACAGGATCGAGCGTCTCCGACGGCGAGGTCGCGGAGAAGACGTGCGTCTGCCAGGGAATTCTCTCGTCCTCGAAGACGAAGGTCGCGTCGGTCATGAGGACGTAGCGATCGAGGTCGATCTGTAAGCCAAGCTCCTCGTAGGCCTCGCGCTGGGAGCCTGCCTCGAAGGTCTCCTCACATTTGACCCCGCCGCCGGGAGGTCGCCAGAGCCCAGGTTCGTAGTGGGGCTTCCGGATCAACGCAACCTCATCTCCGCGGAGGACGAAGAAGGTGACGTCGTGTCGTCGACCGTCTCGTGTCGTTGCGAAGATCAGATCGCGCTCATCCTTCGAGATCTCGATCTCGAAGGGAAGAACTCGGGGAACCCCATAGCGCTCGCGAACCGGCCCGAGTACCCGATCGTCGATCCAGACCATCAGAGGCTCTTCAGGATGTCGACGAGCTCTTCGGTGTCGTGGACGACGATATCGGCACCGTCCCGCAGTTCCGCTGGACCCTCCTCAGAGGCCACTGCGATGCAGACGGTGCGAGCGAGTCCTGCCTCTCGGAGCCCGGCGAACGCGTCGAGGTCGGTCGTGTCGTCTCCTGCGTAGAAACCCTGACTGGCTCCGGAGCGCTTGAGGAGGTGCCGGATTGCCGTCCCCTTGTCTGCCTTGAGCGGCGGCCGGATCTCGAGCACCTTCCGTCCCCAGCGCGGAACAAGACCAGCTACCTCGGCCTGCGCCGCAACACGCTCGAGCTCGGCCACCGCGGCCTCCTGATCTTCGGCCTGCCGGTAGTGGTAGCTGAGCGAGAGGCCCTTGTCCTCGACCGGCCAACTCACTGAGTCTCGGAACTCGGAGATCTTTGCAGACAGTTCCTCAGCACGCGGATCGAGCTCGAGACCGTGATTGCCAACGACCAGGAAGTCGTCGACGCCGACTACTCGGCGCGCGTCGTCACCGGCCCGCCCGCTGAGGCCGGCGACGAAGCGGTAGCGGCCGACGAGCCGACGTAGCTCGGCCTGCGTCTCGGCGGGAACCGACGCATCCTCGGGGCTCGGGACGATCGGTGCGAGCGTCCCGTCGATGTCGAAGATGAGTGCGGTCGAAGTCGGATCCGCGGCGAGAGGCTGGAGGAGCTCCTTGTCGGTCGCGGTTAGAGACATGGGAAATACACTACGTGCCCGTGCCGCGAAGCATCGGCAACCCGTGGATCTTCGTCGGCATCGGTCTCGTGTCGGGGCTCTTTGCTGCGCTGTTCGGCGTAGGCGGTGGGCTTCTCATCGTCCCGCTACTGATCGTCGCGGCCGGCTTCGGCGCTCGAGAGGCAGCCGGTACATCGCTCGCGATCATCGGGATCACCGCGGTCTTCGGCGTGTTCGCATTCCTTACGCTTGGTGAGGTCGAGTGGACTGAGGCGGCCCTCGTCGGCGTCCCCGCCGTCGGAGGGACGTTCCTGGGAACGTGGCTTCAGCAGCGAATCTCCTCACGGCTTCTGGTGATTCTCTTCTCGGCGTTTCTCGTGGTCATCGCGATTGAATTGCTCATCCGATGAGCGAGACCGAGATCCTGATCGCGATCGCACTCGGCTTCAGCGCCGGCGTGCTCTCCGGGATGTTTGGAGTGGGTGGAGGTCTTCTGTTCGTACCAACTCTGGTCATCGTGCTCGACCTCCCTCAGCTCAGCGCCCAGGCCACATCGCTTGCCGCGATGATTCCGGTTGTCGTCGTCGGTGCGTTACGCCAGTACAAGTACGGGAATGTGCGGTGGCGGGCGGCCGTCATCGTCGGTCTGGCCTCAGCGATTGGCGTTGCAGGTGGAGCTGCCCTTGCCGATTCTCTGCCCGAAGAGGTCTTACGCAAGCTCTTTGCGTGCCTGCTCTTGATCGTGGCTGCACAGCTTCTGTGGACGCGCGGACGGCGTGAGCGGGAGGCTCCGGACGAGACCGTCGTTGGCTAGCCCGCCCGCCCTAAGGCTGTGTCGGCTTTCGTCTTCAGATCCTCGACGATGGCCGGATCCCTCAGGGTCGTCGTGTCACCGAGTTCCTCGCCCTCGGCGATGTTCTTGAGGAGCCGACGCATGATCTTGCCGGAGCGTGTCTTTGGAAGATCCTCGCCGAAGAGCACCGCGGCGGGTCTCGCGATCTTACCGGTCTTCGTTGCGACGAACTCACGCAATTCCTGGCTGAGTTCGTCCGACGGCTCGTAGCCCGACTTCAGAAGAGCGAAACAGACAATCCGCTGGCCCCGGTCCGGATCGAACGCACCGGTCGCCGCAGCCTCCGCGACAGCCGGATGCTCGACCAGCGATGACTCGATCTCGGTCGTCGACAGTCGGTGGCCGGCGACGTTGATGACGTCGTCGATCCGACCCATGAGCCAGTAGTAGCCGTCCTCGCGCCGAGCGCCGTCGCCGACGACGTATGTCTCAGGTCCGTAGGTCGAGAAGTACGCATCGACGTAGCGCTCATCGTCTTGC
>CAYTCZ010000070.1:2823-20191 GCA_964436315.1 uncultured Gaiellales bacterium
GATGAGGATCCCTCCGGTCTCGGTCTGCCACCAGGTCCACGACCGGACATCGCTCCTGTCCGATCACCTTCCAGTACCAGAGCCAGGCTTCGGGATTGATCGGCTCTCCGACCGTCCCGGGTAGTCGGAGCAATGAGAGGTCGTGGCGCTCGGGGTACTCAGGCCCAATCTTCACGAACGAGCGGATCAGGGTCGGAGCGGTGTAGTAGGCGTTGACGCCGTATCGCTCCACGATCTGCCAGCGCCGATCCCAGTCCGGATATGAGGGGTCACCTTCATACAGGACGCCCGTGGTCGCGTTCGAGAGCGGCCCATAGACAATGTAGCTGTGGCCCGTCACCCAGCCGATGTCGGCCGCGCACCACCAGATCGTGTCGTCGTGGATGTCGAAGATCCATTTGTGGGTGACGGTGGCCTGGAGGAAGCCGCCGGTCGTGTGTTGAACGCCCTTCGGCTTTGCGGTGGTTCGAGACGTATTTCAACCCCGTAAACGCGTCGTCGATACCCTCTGAGGGCTGATGCTGGCGCGTTTGTCGCTCTTGATCGGCCTCGTCGCCCTGATTCTCGCCGCCGGGACTGCGGCAGCGAGCACTGGGACCGTGCCGGTCGCGAAGTCGACGGCCTTTGGCGTCTTGGTCAAGACACCGGATCAGGATCCGATTTCGAGCGGGTTCGTCGAGGCTCCTGACGGCGCAGAGGCTGCGGCCGAGCGTTGGACCAACGAGACTGGCTCGGTTGTCATCGGGCTCCACGAGTCTCGTGCCTGGGCAGAGACGAGCGAGCGCGCAGATGCGATCGGATCGGGCATTGTCGAGGACGTGTCCCTCTTCGGCGGCGCGATTGCGGTCGAGACGATCGAGGTTAGAGCGTCCGCAGGGGCGAACTCGACCCGGGCGAATGGGAACTCCGGGCTTTCCAAGCTCACCGGTGTAACCGTCCTCGGACAGGCGATCGATCCCGAGGCAAATACTCGGATCGAGCTTGGCGACTGGGGATACGCGGTCCTTCTGGAACAGGCTGTGATCCGGGACTTCGGGAAGAGCACGGGTTTCGAGGCGTCGGTCACGGGCGTGCACGTTTACCTGACGCGTGACCACGGCGGCTTGCCCGCGGGATCCGAGGTGCTCGTGGGCTACTCGCGGGCTCGAGCAGTTGTGAAGTCGGTGAAGGCTCCGACCAAGACGGATTCCGGGGGCACGGAGAAGGCCGGATCGACCGAGACGAAAGAGGCCGAGCCGGCCGAGGAGTCGAGTCCGCCCGACTCAGTGCTCGAAACTCCCGCCGACGTCAGGCCGAGCCTCACGGCGGAGGGCTTTGTCTTTCCCGTGTACGGCGCGTCCTCTTACACCGACGACTTCGCGGCAGCGCGTGACTCGACCGGTTGGCACCACGGGACCGACATCTTTGCGCCAACCGGGGTCCCTGTCCTTGCGGTGACCGATGGGGAGCTCTTCAAGGTCGGCTGGAACAGTCTTGGCGGACATCGTCTGTGGCTTCGGGACGATTCCGGCAACGAGTACTACTACGCGCATCTCTCCGCGTACTCGCCGTTGGCATTCGATGGAGCACGAGTTAGTGCCGGTGACGTGATCGCCTTCGTCGGGAAGACCGGGGAGGCAAAGACCACGCCGGCCCATCTGCACTTCGAGATCCATCCGGAGGCTCTTCTGTCACTCGGCTACGACGGGGTCGTGAATCCGTACGAGTTCCTGCAGTCGTGGGAGAAGGTCATCGACGCGAGTTTCGATCCGTACGGCGACCTTCCGCCGGGGCCGGCGCCATTGCCCGGCGCGATCCTGGTGGAGTCCCAGGACATCGCCACGTCGGAAGATCTCGAGCTGTCTGAGCCCGTCCCGAGCGAGTGAGTCTCGTGCGGAGCTGATTTACGGCATTCCGATCGCCCGGGTTTACGCGCTTTCGGCTCATTCCGCTTCCCACATGTGAGACGTTCTCTCGTACCATTTGAGATGGAGGGAGGTCAGCGGCGGCCCCAGGCCGCGTGGCGCCGGGAGATGAGCCGCCTCATGCACAAAACCGGACGCTTTCACGTGTCCCGGTAAGGGCGAGCTATTCCTGCGATAAGCTCGCGCCGATGGGATTCGAGGCCGTGGGTCAACTCGCTGACCTCGAGACGGCGGAACTCACCGCGGTCGAGGTGGGTGGGCAGTACATCGCCCTTGCCTACGTCGACGGCGAGGTCCACGCGTTCGACGACGTCTGTACGCATCGAGGTTGTTCGCTATCGGAAGGCGAACTCGACGAGGGTGAAGTGATCTGCCCCTGTCATGCGGGTTCGTTCGACGTCAAGACCGGGGAGGTGCTCGAAGGTCCGCCGCCCGAGCCCGTGGCGGTGTATCCGGTTCGCGTATCGGACGGCGTTATCGAAGTCGACGCCTGACCGCTTTCGACCCGGCCGGCGCCGAAGTGGTACCGCAGGTCGGCCAGGATCCAGAGGGTCGTTCTCAGCTCAAACGGATCACGAGGGTCGTCATTCGACCTCACCCCCGCAATGGTCGCCGCAATCGGAGCTCGCCGCAAGATGGCTCTTTGAGCCATGTCCGCTTGAGCGGAGCCCTCCTGCGTGCGTCGATGCCCGCCTGCGCCTTCTGAATTCCCCGGCCGGCGAGAAGGAAGGACTCAGCCGGACCGGGTCTCAGCCTCCGTTGATGGAGCTGGCTCGGGCCAGCGTCTCGTTATGACTCGTTCGATGTGTACTCGAAGGGCTCGTCTGGGCCGACGATCTTGACCTTGACCCAATCGCGGGTGCCGGGCCCCGTGACCGGATTGAAGAACACGCCGATCGCGATGCCAAAGAGGAGGAACATCATGTTCCTGCGACGATTGGACTCCTCAGCGCCCTGGGCGCGGCGACCAGCTTCGCGGAGCTCGTCAATCGCGTTTTTCAGCTCGTCCTGAATGTCCGAGTCGCGTGCGACCCGCCGGGCCATCCCGGTCGTGCCCTGGTTCCCCATGAGCTCGTCATAGACCCAGCGAGCAGACGAGTATGCCGCCTTCAGATGGTCGTGCAGTTCATCGTCCTGCGCGAGGCGCTCCGCTACCGGGCGGCCGCTATCAATCACGGCGGTGATTCGCTCTCTTCCCATACGTGCTGTCCTTCCTTCGAGTGTGCCGGCAGATCTTACCCCGCATCAGCCATCCGAACCGAGTGGATCGGTCGTGGCAGAATCAGGAGGGCCATGGCCGGTGAGAAGTCTCCACGTCGAAAGCTCAAGTTGGCGGCCGCGTTCGCCGTCTATGTGTGGTTTGCGTCGGTGCACTACGCCGATGGCGTGACCCGTCGAAAGGCCGCGCGTCGAGCCAGCTATCCCGACCGGCTTGCTCGGGTCGCAGCTGAGACCTCACGACCCAAGTAGCCGCGTTACAAAGTCGTTCCTGAGCGGCTCTATGAGTCGATATCGATAGTTACCATCTTCGGAGTTAAGTCGTCGCCGAGGACATCGAATGGAACGCTGGACACGATTCATGATTCGCCATCGCCTCGTGGTCTTGGGGATCTGGATCGTTGCCCTGCTCGCCTCCGTCTACGTCATCCAGGGGCTTTCCGATCTCCTTACGAATCGCTTCTCTCTGCCGGGCACCGACACGCGTCGAGCCGAGGTCATTCTGGAGGAGCAATTCGGGCAGAAGTCGACGGGTTCGTTCACGGTCGTCGCGCAAGGACAGCCGGGTTCGGCCCTCGGGCTTCTCCCGGAGCTTGAAGCGGCGGCCGACCAGGGTGCGGAGGTCTTGCCGACCGGCCGACTGGCCGCGGTGCTCCCGGTATCAGACTCGGTTGTGACAGCGACGATCGTCTCGAACCTCGAGCCGGCTGACGCGAAGGGCTTCACTGACGACATACGAGCGGCGATCGGCGAGGTTTCCGGAGCCGAGGTCTACGTCAGCGGTCAGGCTGCGATCGAGCACGACCTCGATCCGGTCTTCGCAGAGGATCTCAAGGTCGGAGAGTTCTACATCGCGATTCCCATCGCACTTCTCATTCTGCTCTTCGTCTTCGGCACGCTCGCCTTCACGATCCCGTTCATGGTGGCGGCGGCGTCAATCTCGACGGCGCTCGGGCTCGTCTGGATCTTCGCCAACTTCATCGAGCTGACGACCTATCTCCAGAACCTGATCATGCTGATCGGCCTTGGGATCGCAATCGACTACTCGCTCCTGATCGTCTACCGCTATCGCGAAGAACTGCGGAGGGGACTCCCGAAAGAGGAGGCCGTCGTTCAGACGATGAAGACGGCCGGCAAAGCCGTCATCTTTAGCGGCACGGCCGTTGCGATCGGACTGGGGCTCATGCTCTTCATGCCATTGCCCTTCATCCGCGGGTTCGGGCTCGGCGGGCTGATCATCCCGGCGGTATCGGTTCTCTGTGCCGTCACCCTCCTGCCGGTGATTCTCTTCTTCGTGGCAGCGAAGCTCGACTCGATCAGGATCGTTCCCAGACGGATCACGGAGAGGCGCGAGGCCGAGGAGAACTTCTGGACCAAACTCGCCTACACGATCATGCGGCGCCCGATCCTTTTCGCCACGGCGTCGACGACGGTGCTGATCCTGCTCGCGCTGCCCCTCCTTGCGCTTGAACTCGGGCCGGGTACGAACAAGGGAATCCCGCCGGAACTCGAAGGCGTCAGAGGTCTCGCGATCATCGAGGAAGAGGTTGGTGGCGGGGCGGTCGCGCCCACCAACCTGGTGATCGACACCGGCACCGATGGAGGGATCGACGAGTCCGAGACCCAGGCCGCTCTCGCTCGGCTCACGACCGATCTCGAAGCCGATCCCGAGGTGGCGAGGGTCGACTTCGGTGAAGGGATTCAGTACGTCGACCCGACCGGCCGCTACCTGAATGTCCAAATCGTGGGTGTCAGTGAGTACGGAGCACCCGAGTCTCTCGAGTTCGTCGAGCGGCTGCGGGGCGACATCGTTCCGGCGGCCCAGTTCCCGGCGGAGAGTCGGGTATTCGCCGGTGGAGGGCCGCCGGGCGGAAAGGACTTCCTCGACGTCACCTACGGTGCCTTCCCCTGGCTGGTGCTTGGCGTCCTCGGGCTCACGTACATCTTGCTCCTGCGCGCGTTCCGCTCGCTCCTCTTGCCGCTCAAGGCGATCGTGCTCAACCTCCTGTCGATCCTGGCCGCCTACGGACTGCTGGTTGCGTTCTTCAAGTGGGGCGGGGCCGAAGCGATCGGGCTCATCTCCTTCGACCAGATCGAGGGTTGGATTCCCGTGTTCATCTTCGCGATGGTCTTCGGCTTATCGATGGACTACGAGGTCTTCCTCGTGAGCCGCATGCGCGAGGAGTGGGACAAGGGACGGTCGAATGAGGATGCCGTAGCGGTCGGCCTGGCCAAAACCGGTCGAATCGTGACGGCCGCGGGGCTGGTGATGGTGGCCGCTTTTATGGGATTCGTCGCCGGCTCGATCCTCGGTCTCCAGCAGTTCGGGTTCGGCCTCGCGATGGCGATCCTCATCGATATCACCATCGTTCGCATGCTCTTACTCCCAAGTGCCATGCGTCTGTTCGGCCGCTGGAACTGGTGGCTGCCCGACAACGTCGCACGGGTCTTCCGGGTCAGGCCCTCTCCGCTAGGGCATCCTCCGGCCGTAAGTCCGAGCAGCCGCTAGGAATGGCTCGACACGGGCAGGCCGGTCGACGACCTGCAGACCCCGGGCGCGTGGGCGATACTCTCGATCCAGGGAGGGTTCAGCGCATGAGGCTCGGGGTAATTGAGGGAGATATCACGGCGCTCGACGTCGACGCGATCGCCAACGCCGCGAACAACCATCTCTGGATGGGCGCTGGCGTTGCCGGTGCGATCAAGCGCGCCGGCGGCGCCGAGATCGAACGCGATGCCGTTCAGCAAGGCCCGATCAAAGTCGGTGAAGCAGTCGCCACAAACGGTGGACGGCTGAAGGCGAACCACGTGATTCACGGTGCGGTTATGGGCCAGGACCTGCGGACGAACGCCGAGCTGGTCGAAGAAACGACGCTGAGCTGTCTCCGTCTCGCGGACGAGCTCGGCGCAAAGTCTCTCGCGCTTCCGGCTTTCGGCACGGGGGTCGGTGGGTTACCACTCGACGACTGCGCGCGAATCATGGTGGAGGCCGTTCACGGCTACGAGAGCACTTCGCTCGAGCACGTCGTGTTTGCCGTCTTCGGTTCGGACGCGGAATCGGCGTTCAACGACGCGCTCGGCGCTGACTGAATCGATGGCTCGGGGGCTGATTTGCGCCGGGGGCGAAGCCCAGCGGCTTCAGGAGCTCACGCGTGTGACCAACAAGCACCTGCTGCCCGTCGGCCGTTGGCCAATGATCTATTACCCGCTCGAGCTCCTCCAGCTTGCGGGGATCGAGGAGATCCTGATCGTTACGGGCCAGCAGCATGCGGGCGATTTCATCGATTTGCTCGGCGACGGCCGAATCGACGACCGAGAAGGGAACGGCCCTCTCTTTGACGTTGACCTGACGTACAAGGTTCAGACGGAGCCCGGCGGGATCGCCCAGGTCGTCGGGATGGCCGAGAGTTTCGCAGGGGACGACAAACTCGTCGTGTGCCTTGGCGACAACATCTTCGAGTATGCACAGACGGAACCGATTCGGAGCTTCGTCGAGGGCGACGGGAAAGCCAAGATCCTCGTGACAGAAGTCCCTGATCCGGAGCGATTCGGCGTCGTTGAATACGGTGACGATGGCCGCGTCACCGACATCGTCGAGAAGGCCGGCACGGTCGATCTGCGTTTCGGGAGCCCGCCCTCGAGCGACGCGGTTGTGGGTCTCTACTGCTACGAGACCGAGGTGTTCGAGATCATCAGGGGCCTTGATCGATCGGCGAGAAATGAACTCGAAATCACCGACGTGAATAGGGCCTATGCCAAGCAGGGCACGCTCGAAGTCGAACGCGTCAGAGGCTGGTGGCACGATGCCGGGACGCACGAAGCATTGAGTGCAATCGGCAACCTGATCGACGAGACGGGCGCGAACAAGAGGTAGTGGTCTCGATGGTCGCCGGTGTCGAAGTCATCCCGCTCCACCATTCCAGCGACGAGCGCGGCTGGTTCCTCGAGCTTCGCCGCGAGAGCCGCCTTCCAAAGGCCAGCGTCCAGACCAACGTCTCATTCTCGAGGAAAGGCGTCATCCGTGGCCTCCATTACCACGAACGCGGCCAGGACGACCTGTTCAGCTGCCTTGTCGGCACCGCGCGAGTCGTCGTTCTCGATCGGGAGTCGGGCGAGACTTTTTCGCTCGACATCGGCGAAGAGAACCCCGTTGCGGTCTACGTTCCCGGTCACCACGCGCATGGGTTCGAGGCCATCACCGATGCGATCGTCTGTTACCACGTGACGGCCGAGTACGACCACAACGATCCCGACGAGTACGGGATTCCGTGGGACGACCCACGTGTAAAGCATCTGTGGAGCACAACGGCTCCGATCCTGTCGGACCGAGATGCGGCCACCGCCCGGAGCGGCTGAGCTGCCCGCCGAGAACGCCATCGATCTCCCGCGCGACCCCGCGATCGTGATCACCGGTGCGGAGGGTCAGCTCGGCCGGGCGCTGGTCGAGGCGTTCCCCAAGGCAGACGCTCGCGGTCACCAGGCCTTCGACATCACGGAGCCATACGTGGGGCCGCCACCGGACCTCATCCTCAATGCGGCCGCCTGGACGGACGTCGACGGCGCAGAGGCCAAGCCGGACGACGCCTATCGCGTCAACGCCACCGGCACTCGCCAACTTGCATCCACCGGGGCGCCGCTCGTGTACTTCTCGACCGACTACGTGTTCGACGGGCAGAAGGACTCGGCCTACGTCGAATCTGATGCGCCCGCGCCGCTGTCGGCGTACGGGCGGTCAAAGCTCGCCGGCGAGCATGAGGTCGCGCTGGGCTGGATCGTTCGCACGTCGTGGCTCTTCGGATGGACGAGCCGGAACTTCCTTCTCACGATGCTGAAGGTTGGGAGTGAGCAATCAGAAATCCGAGTAGTCGATGATCAGCGAGGATCTCCAACCTTTGCCGGCGACTTAGCGTCTGTCATCCCCGAGCTCCTCAAGCTGCCCGGAGGAATCTGGCACGTCTCCGCGGGTGGTGAGTGTACGTGGGCGGAGTTCGCCGAGGCGATTTTCGAGGACGCGGGACTCGAGTGTCGAGTCGTTCCTGTCTCGACGGACGAGCTGGGTCGACCCGCACCTCGGCCGGCGAACTCGGTTTTGCGAAGCGAGAGGGCAGGCGCTCCGAAGCTGCCACACTGGCGCGAGGGACTTCGGAGCTGTCTCGCTCGCCTGAACCCGGCCGGATAGCATCCTGCGTCGTGCGAATCCTGGTCACGGGTGGATGTGGGTTCATCGGAAGCCACTTTGTGCGGCGACTCGTCGCTCGGGGTGATGACGTCGTCGTTCTCGACAAGCTGACCTATTCAGGCAACCGCGCGAATCTTGAGGGGGTCGAGCACCAGTTCGTCGAAGGCGATATCGCCGAGCCGAGCGACGTCGAGTTAGCTGCGAAAGGGTGCGAGGCGATCGTGAATTTCGCCGCCGAGACGCACGTTGATCGTTCGATTCTCGACGCATCGGACTTCATTCGGACTGACGTCGTCGGCACGCATGTCTTGCTGGAGTGGAGCCGACGGGGGGAAGTGCGACTCGTTCACGTCTCAACCGACGAGGTCTATGGCGACATCGAGCGTGGCCGCTCGTCGCTCGAAGACGACCCGCTTCGCCCGTCGAGCCCCTATGCGGCCTCGAAGGCAGGGGGAGATCTCCAGGTTCTTGCATATGTCCGAACTCACGGTGTCGACGCCCTCATTACCCGCGGGTCGAACACGTACGGCCCGAACCAATATCCGGAAAAGCTCATCCCGCTCTTCGTGACGAATGCCCTCGACGCAGAGACGCTTCCCGTCTACGGCGACGGTCGCCAGATTCGCGACTGGCTCCATGTCGAAGACCATTGCGCAGCGATCGAACTCGTCGTGCGACAAGGAGCGCCAGGGGAGATCTACAACATTGCCGCTTCCGACGAGCGAGAGAACATCGAGGTCACCGAGCGAATCATCGAAGTCATCGGTGCCTCGAGCTCGCTCATCCGGTACGTCGACGATCGACCTGGCCACGATCGCCGCTACTCGCTCGATGCAACAAAGCTTCGAGCTCTCGGCTGGCGGCCCAACCGCACGTTCGATGATGGGCTCGTGGAGACAGTCGACTGGTACCGCTCGAACCGGGAGTGGTGGGAGCCGATCAAGTCGGGCGAATACCTCGAGTACTACCGCCGGCAGTACGCCGAGCGACTCGCAGACTCGAGCTCGTAACGAGGCCGAAGAGGGTTTCGTGGGCCGTGGTGTAAGTCCTCCCTTTGAGGGTGCCGGCGACGACAGTTCGCAGCCACGATGAGACTGGGCCGGCTCGGAGCTGGGGCCGCAGGCAGCTCGTCGGGCTGGCCCGCCTCTTTCTGGCGCGCTGGCGAGCGGATCACCGGTGAAACCGACGCGGCTCGTCCACCTTCATGCATTCCTTACGCCTTTGGGCTACCGTGATTGGCGCCCGCCAGGGCGCAACATGCGCCGAATCACACTCGTCATCGCCCTTGTTCTCTTTGCCACGCTCGCGTCCAGCGCGTTCGGAGCTTCGACCTTTGTGATCCGTGGGAAAGGATGGGGACACGGTGTTGGCCTCAGCCAGTACGGAGCGCTCGGCTTCGCACGCGACGGTGCCACAAGCGTCGACATCCTGCGCCACTACTTCCAGGGGACCGAACTCGGTCAGGCCCCGATCACCGATGTCCGCGTTCTGCTGGCAGAGGGCCGCCGTTCCGTCAAGCTCGAATCGGCCGCCAGATTCATAGTCATTGATGCGCGTGGGAAGAAGTTCAAGATTCCCGCAGGCACCCGCACGCTCAACGCGGCTCTCCGTCTGAAGGGGGGAAGCAAGCCGAGACGTCTCGTTGGCCCTGTCGAGGTACGTCCGAGGAAGCAGCCGATTGAGGTCAACGGCCGTCCGTACCGCGGAACGCTCGTGGTCTACGGCACACCGCAGGGCCTTCAGATCGTGAACCACCTCAGCCTTGAGGACTATCTCTACGGTGTTGTCCCCGGCGAGATACCGGCGAGCTGGCCCGAAGAGGCCCTGAAGACGCAAGCCATCGCGGCCCGTTCATTCGCGCTCGGTGTTCTGAGGCCCGAGGGCACGTTTGATCTCTACTCGGACACGCGGAGCCAGGTGTACGGTGGGATGTCGATTGAGGATCCGCGAACGAGTGCCGCCGTCGACGCGACGGCCGGACAGGTCGTTCTCCACGAGGGCAAGGTTGCGACTACGTTCTTCTTCTCGGCCTCCGGCGGTGTTACCGCTGCTTCGGAGGACGTGTGGGGCACGGCGCTGCCATACCTCGTCTCGGTCGAAGATCCTCACGACGTTCTTTCGCCCCACCACGAGTGGGGACCGATCGTCCTGAGCGGAAAGCAGCTCAGGAACGGTCTCCGGCCAGAGGTGCCGCGCGGCCTGCAGGACGCAACGGTCGAGCGAAACGGTTCCAACCGTGTCCGCGTTCTCAACCTCCATGGCAGGACGACAACGCAGGTCACCGGGGCAACCGTCAGGGCTCGACTCGGCCTTCGATCGACCTGGTTCGACATAGCCGTGCTGACGGTACGGCCGAAGCGGGGAAAGATCGCGGAGGGACAGAAGGCCGCGGTCACGGGAATCGTTCGTGGCTTCGACGAGGCGCACGTCGAGAAGAAGGTCCCTGGCGGCGGCTGGGAGCTCGTCGGACCGGTCACGATCCGAGAGGATGGAACGTTCAAGCGCCAGGTCGGCAAACCGACCGCCACGACCCTCTATCGGCTAACCGTCGACGGCGCGAGTACCGCCCCTGTTCGCATTAAGGTTGCTGGATGAGAGTCGGTCTCTTCGTTGCGACAGCCCTCGGGGTTGGATTGATGCTTGCCTCGACGGCGCTCGCGGGCAACGGGCGCATTGCCGTTGGGTTGATCCCTGGAACCAAGGCGAAAACGGTGGCCGCGGCGATTGAGGGGGTGACGGGTGGAACCTTTGACGGAAAGATCAAGGGGCTCCGAGCGCTCCTGTTCGATGTTTCCGATGTTGGTCGGGCCGTTACGCAAGCCAAGCAGGTGCCCGGCGTCGAGTTTGCGGAGGAAGCCGGGGTTGAGCGACGGATCGCCTTCACGCCGAACGATCCACTGGTCGGAACGCAGTGGTACCTGACCGCCATCCGGGCGTTCGACCACTGGGCTGAGCGACCCCCGCTCGCTCCGGTTCGGGTAGCGGTCATCGATTCGGGTATCGATGCAAGCCATCCCGAATTCGCCGGCAGGATCCGCAGAGCCAAGAGCTTCGTGCGCGGATCGGCGAACGAAGATGAGATCGGCCACGGGACGATGGTCGCCGGGGAGATTGCGGCCGCCATCGACAACGAGCAGGGAATCGCTGGAGTCGCTTTCCCGGCCGAGCTTCTCATCGCGAAGGTCGTCAAGCCGAACGGAACGATCTCGCTGGAGGCCGAGGCACGAGCGATTCGATGGGCCGCTGACAGGGGAGCGAGGGTGATCAACATGTCGCTCGGAGGACAGCGGGATCCCAACAATCCGGCTCGCGACACCTACTCAGAGCTCGAGCAGCGTGCGATCGACTACGCGGTCCAGAAGGGAGCGCTCGTCGTCGCAGCAACGGGCAACTGTCCGGTTGTCTGCCCGTATCAATTCGCGAGCTACCCGGCAGCGCTCCCGCACGTCCTCGGCGTAAGCGCCTTGAGACAGAATGATCGGACGCCGGCGTTCTCAAACCGTGACGCGATCCACAACGATCTTGCTGCACCGGGAGCCGACGTCGTCTCACTCTTCCCGACCGCCGCCACCGATCCGATCTGTGGTCTTCCTGGCATCTCGCTCTGCGCTGATATAGAGGAGTACCGCCGTGGCGAGGGGACGTCGTTCGCGGCTCCTCTCGCTTCGGCTGCCGCCGCGCTTGCGTTTGCCGTACGGCCTGATCTTGAGGCGAATCAGGTCGCCGACCTGCTGAAACGCACGGCGGTCGATATCCAGAATCCGGGCCGGGACACAAAGACGGGTGCCGGGAGGCTCGATGTGACGGCAGCGCTCGATGCGCTCGTTGGTCCGATTGCTGCTGCTGACAGCTTTGAGCCCAACGACGACGCTGGCTCCCGCGCATATAGGCTCTTTGTTCCTCGGAACTCAAGGACAGTCTCGGCGACGCTCGACTTCTACGAGGATGCAACTGACGTTTACCGAGTGAGACTGAGGAAGGGCGAGCGCGGAGTCTTTCGCGTCGTCGGTCCCGAAGGAACCGACGTGAACCTTGTCCTCTGGCGGCCGGGAACCAAGGATGTCACCGCCTTTGCGCCGCGAAACTTCGTCGCGGCGGTCGCGAGAAAGCCCGGCGCGAAGGAGCGAATTCGCTTCCGCGCCCAGAAAGGCG
Source organism: uncultured Gaiellales bacterium (assembly GCA_964436315.1). Lineage (GTDB taxonomy): Bacteria > Actinomycetota > Thermoleophilia > Gaiellales > Gaiellaceae > CAYTCZ01. The sequence goes on from CAYTCZ010000070.1 coordinate 15,277, forward strand.
GCTGGTACTTCCTGGAGGTGAAGCTCTCGGAGGGAGTCGGAGGCCCCTACCGGCTCACGATCCAGCGCACGAAGAAGTGAGGATCTTAGAACTCGTTTCATCGAGACACAGGGTTCGGTGTGAAACGAGTTCTTAGCCCGATCCGAGAAGCTCCTCGTCGGGCACATCGCGAATCCGTCGCGCGGGATTCCCAACGACGACCGTCCGAGCGGGAACATCTTCCAGAACGACGGCCCCGGCGCCGACGAACGCCTCGGGGCCGATCTCGATGCCCGGGAGGAGAACGGCGCCACCGCCGACGCGCGCCCCACGCCTGATGGTGGGTCCTTGCATCAGGCTGTGTCGGTCCTCCGTCCGTCCCATGAAGTTGTCGTTCGTCGTAACAACTCCGGGAGCGATAAAGACGTCGTCCTCCAGCACGGAATAGGCCGTGATGTATGCGTTTGCCTGAACCCGAGTTCGGGCACCGATCGAGACGTCGTTCTCGATCAGCGTTCCGCGGCCGACAACGACTTCGTCGCCGATTACGCATCGCTCTCGAACGCACGCCTGATCGCCAACGATGACGCGTGAACCGAGGACGACACCCGCGAAAACCACCGCGCCGGCGAGAATTGCTGCCTCTTGGCCAATCTCCGCCGGCGGTACGGGACCGCGGTCGGTCGTCGACTGGGAGCCGAGCACCGGCGGCTTTCCGACGACCGCGTGATGTTGGACCGTGACACCGTCGCCGAGGACGGTCTCCGGATAGATGACAGCCGACTGAGCGATGCTCATGCGATCGGTGCCTGGGGGGAAGGATTGGGGCTCCCGGGATTGGCCAGAGGGTCTTGCGGTTGGCGCCGGCTGCCTTGGATCGCGGTGGTGTCCTCGCAGGTGCAGGCGCCACGGTCGTCAATACAGTCGCGAGAGTCCCGGTTCCGGCGCCGCGGGAGTGGCACGTGCGTGCGCAGTGGGAGCGGCGGGCGTTGCCGAGCTCGCCCTGTACGGGCGCGGGCGAGTTCATCCCCTGCGGATGCGGGCGAGTCCACCAGGTGCGGGCTCGGAAGGGTGGCAGGTGCCGGCGTGGGCGAGCCCACCGGAAACCGGCGCGGAAGGGTGCTACGTGCGGCCGCGGCAACGGTTGTCAGGTGCAGGCGCGGAGGGGTGGTACGTGCGCCCGGGGCCGTGGTCGTGAGGTATGGGGGCGGACAGGTGGCACGTGCGCACGGGGCCGCGGTCGTCAGATGCCGGCAATTCTTGCGATCCGACACCGACTTGGCCCTACTCGCGCGCTTTGCGTGCCGAAATGGGCGGTACGCTCGAAGTGGGTGGCGGGCTGGAACCACAACCCCACCCGGGTGGGGGAGGGTGGTCATGCGGGTGCTCGTTCGAGGGACTGCTGGAGCTGCTCGAGGACGCGGACGACATGGAGTCCGTTCGTCGCCGCGCCTGCGGGATCTCCGCCTCCGCGTACGAGGGAGAGAAAGTGTTCGCACTCGAGTCGAAGGGGCTCGGCGGTCGGGACTCGCGGGCTGTAGATGTCGCCGATTCGCGTCTGCCACTCGCCGTAGCTCCCGGTCGGCTGCTCGGCGGCCTTGTCGTACACGGTGACCTTCCGATCGAGTTCCATGTCGTCGAAGACAGCCATTTTCCTCGTGCCGACAACCGTGATCCTTCGTGTCTTGTGCGGATCGAGCCACGAGAGATGCATCGTTGCCATCGTTCCCGAGGGGAATCTCAAATAGCAGACGACGACGTCCTCGACACCCGACTTGAGAAACGACTCGCCGCGGGCCCACACCTCGGCCGGCTCTTCCTTCAAGAGGTGCAATATCACCGAGAGATCGTGTGCGCCGAGACTGCCGAGGGCATTCTCATCGGCTCGGATCGTCCCGAGGTTCAGCCGGTGACCGTAGACATAGAGAACGTCTCCGAGTTCGCCCGACTCGACCAGCTCTTGGAGCGCGACGATTCCGGGGTGATAGAGGAGGAGATGACCAGGCATGAGCACGCGTTGACGTTCGGCTGCGAGTTCGACGAGCAGCGCGGCGTCAGTTGCGGCCAGAGCCATCGGCTTCTCGACAAAGACGTGCTTTCCGACTGCGAGCGCCTCACGGGCCAGCTCGAAGTGGGTGACGACGGGTGTCGCCACGACGATCGCCTCGACGGACGTGTCCTCGAGCAAATCCTCGAAGCGAGTGGTTGCCCGCACCTTGGGGTTTCGCTCGACGTGAGCCTCGAGCGTCGTCGCGTCGAGATCGCAGACCCACGTGAGGTCGGCGAGCTCCCCGAAGTTCCGCGCGAGATTCCTTCCCCACCGACCCAGTCCAACCTGGCCGATCGTGATCGAGCGTTCGCCGACTTCCTCTAGAGCTTCCACACCCGTCCGTTCTTCGCTCCGTCCTCACCCGTCGCGTTTCGGAAGTCGACGACGAGTTGCGCCGAACCAACAAGCCCTTCGTAGTCGATTCCGCCGTGGGCGGTGACGATGGCGACGCAATCGGCGCTTTCGACGTTCGCCGACAGATCCTCCGAAGCGAGTCCATAGTCCGGCAGTTCCGGGACGTGCGGGTCGTGGTACGAGACAGAGGCGCCTTCAGCGCGAAGGAGCTCAATGAGTTTGAGCGCGGGTGATAGTCGAAGATCACCAACGTCCGCCTTATACGACACACCCACGAGGTGGACCTCCGAGCCTTTGACTGCTCGCTCGTTGGCATTCAGCGCCCGCGTGATCTTCTCGAAGCAGAAGTACGGCATGTTCTCGTTGACCTTGCCGGCCAGCTCGATGAACTCGGTATAAAAGTCGTACTGCCGCGCCTTCCACGATAGGTAAAAGGGATCGACAGGCAGACAGTGGCCGCCCAGTCCCGGACCCGGTTGGAAGCTCATGAAGCCGAAGGGCTTGGTGGCTGCGGCTTCGATCACCTCCCAGACGTCGACGCCCATTCGATCGCAGAGCTGAGCGAGCTCGTTGACGAGAGCGATGTTCACTGAACGAAAGATGTTCTCGAGGAGTTTCGTGAGCTCCGCCGCCTCGGGCGTCGATACCGGGATCACCGTGGTCAGCGGACCCTCGTAGAGACTGCGCGCGCGTTCGGTACAGGCGTTCGTGATGCCGCCGACGATCTTCGGAGTCGTCTTCGTCGTCCAGTCGGTTCTCCCAGGGTCGACGCGCTCCGGCGAGAACGCGAGGAAGAAGTCCTTACCGACTGCCATCCCAGTTGCCTCCAGAACAGGCAGCACGTCGTCGCGCGTTGTGCCCGGGTAGGTGGTCGACTCGAGCACGACGAGGTGTCCCGGTCGGAGCCGGTCCGCGAGTTTCTGCACGGCACCGAGCACGATCGAGAGGTCCGGTTCGCGATTGGGCGAGAGCGGTGTCGGCAACGCGATCAGGACCGCGTCGGTCTCTCGCACGGCGTCATAGTCGGTCGTAGCGGCGATTCGCCCCTCGCTTACGTGGGGCGAGAGGTCGTCCGAGGCGACGTCCTCGATGTAGCTCTCCCCGGCGTTGATTGCGTTCACCCGGTCAACGTCGATGTCGAGGAGGACGACGTTCCTCCCCGCATCGGCGAAAACCTGCGCGAGCGGGACGCCGACGTAACCGGCACCGACGATTGCTATATCGCGCTTCATCGGGCGCCAATCGTAGCGAGCGCCTCAACGATCCGTTCGGCGGCGAAACCGTCACCGTAGAGCTCTGGATGACTCGCAGGAGCCGTCGCTCCTTCCACGGCTGCTCTGATCAATTCCGCATCAGGTGGGACAAGCGTGTTCCAGCCGGACTCCACCGTCTCGATCCACTCGGTCGAGTCCCGAACTGTCACGCACGGAACTTCATACCAGTAGGCCTCCTTCTGGAGACCTCCCGAATCGGTGACGATCACTCGCGCCTGCGACGCGAGAGCTGCAAAGTCGAGATAGCCAAGCCCCGGTGTCAGCTGCACCCGCTCTCCGAGCGCCAGATCGAACTCGGCAAGTGCGGTCCGGGCACGCGGATGAGCGGCGAAGATCACGGGCTCGCGGATTTGGGACAGCCCGGCTGCGATCGGTGTCAGTCGCTCTTTCCGCATGTTCGCCTCGCGGTGGAGCGTGACGACGACGTAGCGGCCGGGCTCCACGTCGTTTTCCGTGAGAGCATTCGACCGCTCCCTTGCTCGCGGAGCGAGGTGTCGGTTGGCATCGAGCATGACGTCACCGACGAGGAGGACGCCTTCCGTAATTCCCTCCCGCTCAAGGTTGGAGACCGCGTTCTCCGTCGGGCAATAAAGCAGCGCTGAGATCCGGTCGACGACGATCCGGTTGAGCTCCTCGGGCATCGTTGGATCGAAGGCCCGCAACCCCGCCTCGACGTGCGCCACAGGAACGTTCAGCTTGGCTGCTGCAAGCGCTCCGGCGAGAGTGGAATTGGTATCGCCGAAGACGAGCACCGCATCGGGTTCCTGCTCGAGGACCGCTCGCTCGATTCCCGGCAGCATCCGAGCTGTCTGTTCGGCGTGCGTCCCTGAGCCGGCCTCGAGTCTGTAGTCGGGCGGATCCAACTCGAGATCGTCATAGAAGACCTGTGAGAGTTCTTCGTCGTAGTGTTGGCCCGTGTGCAGGGTGACCTCGTCAGCCCGACCTCGAAGAGCGAGAGACACCGGAAGCGACTTGATGAACTGGGGTCTATTGCCGACGACAGAAAGGATTCGCACGCCGGAGGCGAATCTAACCACGTCATGACCCGTCACCTCTTCCTCACCGGTGTGAGCCTCGTCTCTCTCAGCTACCGAAACTCTCGCGACGTCGCTGGCTACCTTGGACGTCGGCTGCGCCGCCCCTGACCGCTGGCGCCGAAAAATCCGAGTCAGGAACGGGTCGGGACGGGGCTATACTGGCCGGCCGGGGCCGTTAGCTCAGCTGGTAGAGCAGGGGACTCTTAATCCCAAGGTCGAAG
>CAYTCZ010000071.1:0-20135 GCA_964436315.1 uncultured Gaiellales bacterium
GACCAGGGCTGCATTTCCGCTCAGCATCGGGCGAATATACTCAGGGTCGCCTTGAAACGAGTTCTCGTATGGCTGTAGAACCTCTACGGGAAGCGGAAGCCGATTTTCTCGATGGTCTGCACGATCGCGCGTTGCTGCGGTCGCAGGCGTACGTCGACGGCGCATGGATCGACGCGGACGATGATCGGACCTTTCCGGTCGTCAATCCGGCGACCGGCGATCCGATCGTCGAGGTCCCGCGACTCGGCGTCACGGAGACACGCGCCGCGATCGACGCGGCGGCCGCAGCGCTCCCGAACTGGCGTGCAACGCTCGCGAAGGAGCGCGCGGCTGTGCTTCGACGGTGGGCCGATCTCATGCGCGAGAACGTCGATGATCTCGCCCTGATTCTCACCGCCGAGCAGGGGAAGCCGGTCGCCGAGTCCAGGCTCGAGGTCGACTACGCCGCGTCGTTCCTGGAGTGGTTTGGTGAAGAGGCGAAGCGAGTCTACGGCGACACGATCCCTTCGCATCTCCCGGGGCGCCGAGTCCTCGTCCTCAAGCAGCCGGTGGGCGTCACGGCCGGTATCACGCCGTGGAACTTCCCGTCCGCGATGCCCACGAGGAAGTGTTCGCCGGCTCTCGCGGCCGGGTGCACGATGGTCCTCAAGCCCGCGGAACAGACTCCGCTTTCTGCGCTGGCGGTCGCCGAGCTCGGCGAGCGCGCCGGCGTCCCCAAGGGTGTCTTTAGTGTCGTGACGGGTGACGGTTCCGACGCGCCGGTGATCGGGGGGGAGCTCACGTCCAACCCGGCTATCCGAAAGCTCGGCTTCACCGGTTCGACCGAAGTCGGGAAGCTGCTGATGGAACAGTGCGCGAGCTCGGTGAAGAAGGTCTCGCTCGAGCTCGGCGGGAATGCACCTTTCATCATCTTCGACGACGCCGATCTGGACGCGGCCGTCGAGGCCATGATGGCCTGCAAATTCCGAAACAGCGGTCAGACATGCATCTCGGCCAACCGAATCCTGGTGCAGCGCGGTGTGTTCGACGAGTACGCCGCGCGCCTTAGTGAGCTAGCGGCCGGCCTCAAAGTCTCGCACGGTCTCGACGACGGCGCGCAGGTGGGGCCACTCATCGACGGACAAGGCCTCCAGAAGGTCGAACGGCATGTCGAGGACGCGCTCGCTCGCGGGGGGGAGGTGCTGACGGGGGGCTCGCGCCATGAACTCGGCGGCACTTTCTTCGAACCGACCGTCCTCACGGGTGTCACCACTCAGGCCGCCATGTCGTGCGAGGAGACATTCGGGCCGGTGGCGGGATTGATCCCGTTCGAATCGGAAGAGGAGGCGATCCGGGTGGCGAACGACACGCCCTATGGGCTCTGCGCCTACTTCTTCACGAAAGACATGGCTCGAGCCTGGCGGGTCGGCGAAGCGCTTGAGGCTGGAGTCGTCGCCGCTAACACCGGCTTCGTCTCGACCGAGGTCGCTCCGTTCGGCGGCTTCAAAGAGTCTGGCATCGGTCGTGAGGGCTCGAAGTACGGCATCGATGAGTGGCTCGAGCTCAAGTACTTCACGATGGCCGGGATCTGAGATGCACAAATTTCATGGAAGGACGACTTCATGACGGGGGGGCGTTCTCTTTTGGTCGAGGTTTTGTGGCCGGAGGCTGGAAAAGCTCGATGATCGTCGAGCAGCGCGACTACCACATCCACACCGGCAAGCTGCCCGAACTCGTGCACCTCTACGAGCAGGAGGGAATCGAGATCCAAAAAGAGATTCTCGGCAATCTCGTCGGTTGGTTCACGATCGACGTCGGGGCCCTCTCCACCGTCGTCAGCATGTGGGGCTACGAGAACTACGCCGAGCGCGAGAGGCGTCGCGCCGAGCTCCAGGCTGACGAGCGCTGGCAGACTTTTCTCCAGAAGATCCAGCCGCTGATCCATACGCAGCAGAATCGGATTCTGATTCCGACCGCGTTCTCGCCGATCCAGTAAGCGATGCCTGGAGATCTCGACGGCAGGGTCGCGGTCATCACCGGCGGAGCCCAGGGAATCGGCCGCGCGATCGCCGACGGGCTTGCCGAGGCCGGCGCGCGCATCGTGATCGCCGACCTCGAGAACGCGGAGGAGGCCGCAGCCGCCTATCCGGACGGTGTCGGCCTAAAAGCAGACGTCTCCGCCGAAGAGGATGTCGCCCGAATGGTGTCCGAGGCGCTCGCACGTTGCGAGAGGATCGACATCCTCGTCAACAACGCCGGCCTTTACGCATCGCTGCCAATGCGGCCCTTTGAAGAGATTCCGGTTGACGAGTGGCGAACGGTGATGGACGTGAACGTCCTGAGCATGTTCCTCTGCTGTAGGGCCGTGGTGCCCGTCATGCGCGAGCAGGGCGGCGGCAAGATCGTGAACATCTCGTCAGGGACTCCGTTCCGAGGTGTCCCGTTCCTTCTCCACTACGTCACGAGCAAGGGCGCGATCGTGGCACTCACCCGGGCGCTCGCCAAAGAGCTCGGCAAGGACAATGTCTTCGTCAACTGCGTTGCTCCAGGCTTCACCATGAGCGACGGAGTCGCCGAGCATCCCGAGGTGATCGACAAGCTTCGAGACGTCTCGATCGCCTCGAGGACGCTTCAGCGTGACCAGTTGCCAGAGGACATCGTCGGTGCCGTTGTCTTTCTATGCGGGCCAAGGGCGGACTTCATAACCGGGCAAACGATGGTCATCGACGGCGGCCAATATTTCCATTGACGTTGGGGCATTGTGAGACTCTCGATCCTTGAAGGCGTAGACGGAGTTGAGGCAGCCCCGGGCAACCGTGTCATCTACGACCTCGAGCGCGACGAAGCACACTTCGGCCCCGCATCCGTCGACGGCCATGCCCTCGTCTGGGAACTCGGCGTCGAAGACGCAGCCAACGCGAAGCTCTCGGCTGTCGTCGAGCTCGACTCTTCGGTCGAGTGGATGATGCGCTGTGACCGTGTGGACTTCCCTCCGGGTGGCGTCGCCTACACCCACACGCATCCAGGCCCCGGGATTCGCTGTCTCTTGCACGGCGAGATCCGGATCGAGACCGGTGGACGCTCCACGGTGTACGGGCCGCTCGAGCCATGGTTCGAGAGCGGGCCCGAGCCCGTCCTTGCCGAGGCCTCGGCCAGTGCCGACACGGCGTTCGTCCGCGTGATGCTGCTTCCACGGGAGTGGGAAGGTCGCCGGACGATTACCTACGTCAATCCCGAGGACGCCGACAAGCCGAAGACGCAAAAGGCGAGCATCTTTTTCGACCAGTCGATCGAGCTGTAGAGTCAGCCCGCGATGAGAACGGGCGGCCAGATCCTGATCGATCAGCTCCGTGTTCACGGCGTCGACACGGTCTTCACCGTTCCCGGTGAGAGCTTCCTCGACGCGCTCGATGCGCTCTACGAGGCGCGGGACGAGATCCGGCTCATCGTCTGTCGGCAAGAGGGCGGCGCGGCCAACATGGCGGACGCGTACGCGAAACTCACCGGCCGCCCAGGAGTCTGCTTCGTCACGAGAGGGCCGGGGGCGACGAACGCGTCCGTCGGCGTTCATACGGCCTTTCAGGATTCGTCGCCGCTGATCCTCCTCATTGGCCAGGTCTCCCGTGCCTTCCGTGAGAGGGAGGGCTTCCAGGAGGTCGACCACGCGCGGCTGTTCGGGGAGCTGGCGAAGTGGGCGGCGGAGGTTGGCCGAGCCGACCGAATCCCCGAGTTCATGAGTCGGGCGTTCCACACCGCTCTCGTCGGACGCCCGGGTCCCGTCGTGCTTGCGCTACCCGAGGATGTGCTCGCGGAGGCGGCCGACACGGCAGATGCGGGGCCGTACGAGATCGCACGGCCACACCCACGCGCATTCGACCTCGCGCGGCTCCGCGAGCTCATGTATCAGGCCGAGCGACCCTTCGTCATCGTAGGCGGTGGCGGCTGGAACGCCGAAGCCGGCCGGGATGTGCTGGCCTTTGCTGAGGCAAACAACCTCCCGACCGGCGCGTCGTTTCGCTGCCAGGACTACATCGACAATCGCTCGGAGATCTACGCCGGTGACATCGGACTCGCAATCAATCCAAAGCTGGCGCAGCGCGTCAAGGACGCTGACTTCTTGCTCGTGATCGGCGCTCGCCTCGGCGAGGCGACAACGGGCGGCTACTCGCTGGTCGATGTTCCGCGGCCATCACAGACCTTCGTGCACGTGCATGCTGGCGCGGAAGAGCTCGGGCGCGTCTATCAGACGGATCTTCCGATCAACGCGGGCTACGCGGAGTTCGGAGCAGCGGCAAGAGCTCTCGACCCGGTCGACGGCTCCAAGTGGACTGAGTGGACCCGAGGAGCCCGCGCAGACTACGTCGAGAATCTGACACACGGGCCAGCCCCCGGGGATCTCGATCTTGGCGCTGTGATGGACCATCTCCGGGAACGCCTGCCTGGCGACGCGATCATCGCGAACGGTGCCGGGAACTTCTCGGTCTGGGCCCATCGCTTCTACCAGTTCACGCGGTTTCCGACCCAGCTCGGCCCCACGAGCGGGGCGATGGGATACGGGGTGCCCGCGGCTGTCGCGGCCAAGGTCGTCCATCCGGATCGCATCGCTCTCTGCTTCACGGGCGACGGTGACTTTCTGATGACGGGCCAGGAACTCGCGACCGCCATCCAGTACGACCTCGACCCGGTCATTCTCGTCGTAAACAACGGAATGTACGGGACGATCCGCATGCATCAGGAGCGGAATTTCCCCGGGCGTGTCTACGGCACTGACCTTCGGAACCCCGACTTCGTGGGCCTTGCGCACGCGTACGGTGCCCACGCGGAACTCGTCGAGCGGACGGAGGATTTCGACGGCGCTTTCGAGCGCGCACTCGATGCGGGGCGTGCCTCACTTATCGAGCTGCGTATCCACCCCGAACAGCTGACACCACGCGCAACTCTGTCGCAGATTCGCGAGACCGCTCTCGAAAAGAAATAGCTGACCTTAGGTCGTGCCCCCGGGCCCGCCTTTCGCCGCCGTCACCACAGATTTGAACGAGTTCCCGATGAGGGAGGCGGCGGTAATCGTCAGATAGCGGGCGCCGACCTCGGACAAGCGACGAAAGTCTGCGCTCCCCTGCACTGCGACGCCCGGCACGAGTCCGGCGGCGTGGATGCGCTCGATGCAGTCGATCACGGTCTTCTGGACTTCGGGATGGTTTGGCCGACCTCCAAAGCCCATCGAGAACGAGAGGTCGTTGGGACCGATGAAGAGGACGTCGATCCCACGCACGCGGACGATGGAGTCGAGATTCTTGACAGCATGGTGGGTCTCGATGTGAGCGATGACGAGTGTCTCCTCGTTCGAGCGCTTGACGTGGTCGAGACCGCCCTGAAATCCGAATCCGGCGGCGCGATTTGAGAACGCCGCTCCACGGGCTCCCTGCGGCGGATACTTGGCGGCCTTGACCACCGCCATTGCCTGCGGCCCGTTATTTACCTGAGGGACCTGGACTCCCGAGGCCCCGATGTCGAGGGTACGGAGAATTTCGTCGCCTCGATGGCTGCTCACTCGAACGACTGGCGGAATTCCAATCGCACCCGCGGCCCGAAGCAGCTGCTCCGTCGTCTCGATACCCGCCGGGCCGTGCTCGTTGTCGACGACGACGAAGTCAAAACCCGCGAGGCCCGCAATCTCGACGAGCGCCGGGCTCGGGATGCCGAGGAACACTCCGAACACCGTGTCGCCCTCGCGGAGCCGCCGGGCCAGGTCCGTGTTGATCAGCGCCATCGGTTCTCAGTGGATCTCAGGTCGCTGGAGGGCATCGGATAGGATCGCGCCTCGGATTTCCGAGGGCTATGAGCGTACAGGGAGAGAACATCAGAGTCGGTTGGATCGGCACGGGCGTGATGGGCCTGTCGATGTGCGGGCACCTGATCGATGCCGGGTACCCAGCGGTCGTATACAGCCGAACCAAGACTCGAGCTGAGCCGCTCCTCGAGAAAGGCGCAACCTGGGCGAACTCGCCGCGCGAGGTGAGCGCTGCGTCCGATGTCGTGTTCACGATCGTCGGCTATCCAGCCGACGTCCGTTCTGTCGTCCTCGGGGACGATGGCGTTCTTTCCGGGGCGGCTTCCGGAAATGTGCTCGTCGAGATGACGACGAGCGAGCCGTCGCTCGCCGTCGAGATCGCCGAGCGCGCTGCCGAGAAGGGAGTGGCGGCGATCGATGCGCCAGTTTCGGGTGGCGACGTCGGAGCGCGGAACGCGACGCTCTCGATCATGGTCGGAGGGGATCCGGGTCCGGTCGAGCGTGTCCGACCCCTGCTCGAGGTCATGGGTAAGACCATCGTTCACCAGGGGCCCGCCGGTGCGGGTCAGCACACGAAGATGGTCAATCAGATTCTCATCGCGACGGGCATGATCGGCGTCTCCGAGGCCTTGCTCTACGCCTACAAGGCGGGCCTCGATCTCGAGAGCACGCTCGAAGCCGTAAGCGGCGGCGCCGCCGGATCGTGGTCGCTGTCGAACTACGGGCCGCGAATGCTCCAGGGCGACTTCGAGCCCGGATTCATGGTCGAGCACTTCGTCAAGGACATGGCAATCGCGCTCGAGGAGGGTCGCAGGATGGAGCTGTCGATGCCGGGTCTAGCTCTGGCGAAGGAGCTCTACGTTGCCGACCAGGCGCAGGGACGCTCGCGGAAGGGCACCCACTCCTTGATTCTCGCTCTCGCGCAGCTCTCAAACACCGACTGGGACCCGCCGACGCCAGAGGATTGATCGACAAGTCGATCAAGCCACATGTCGTCGCGGCCGCCTCGCGGCCTTACGAGACTCCGTATTCCAGGACGGCACGAGGTGCCGTCCTGGGCTCACCCTATTTCTCGACGTGCGTTGCCCCGCCGTCGGGCCCGAGGACGAGGTCGCGCTCGCGGTCGGGGACGTGATCCAGCGGTACCGGCGCGAGCGCTTCGATAAACGTCACGCCGGTCTCTGAGTACAGCTCATGCTCGAGGCCCCGGTTGACGCAGACAACGTCGCCCGGACCCAGGGTGCGCTTCTCGCCCTCGATCGTCATATCGAGTTCGCCCTCGACCACGAACATGAGCTGCTCCGTATGCTCGTGGCTGTGCAAAGGAACCTGCTTCCCGGGTTCGTAGTTGACCCGGCAGAGGAGGACCTGTTCGCCGCCGATGGCGTGAAGGGTCACGCCATCGACGAACTCGAAGGCCTCGATGCCGTTCCACGTACGGAACGGCGAGGCCACTAGAACTTCACCTTGCCGTTCGGGGCGCCGACGGTGTTGATGGAGATCTCCTCGTCGAAGATGACCGTTTTCCCCTCGGTGCGCGGCCCGGCTTCCCCTGCCGCCTTTTTCTCGAGCGCTCGCAAGACGCGCTCGGGCGTGATCGGGCACTCGGTGACCCACACTCCCACGGCGTCGTGGACCGCGGTCGCGATCGCCGCCGGCTGTGCGTTGTTTGCCATCTCTCCGATGGCTTTGGCGCCGAACGGACCGTCGGCCGAAGGATTCTCGAGGATGAGAGAGTCGACCTCGGGAAGATCAGCCGTGCTCGGAGCCATGTAGCTTCCGAACTCAGCACCGCGGTGTTCTGGGCTCGGATAGTACGGGTACGCAGCTTCGAGCAAGCCGAGTCCGAGTCCCATCATCGCGCCCCCTTCGATCTGTCCCTCCACGAGAGTCGGATTGATCGCCCGGCCGACGTCGTAGGCCTGGATGAGTCGCTGCACCGTCACCTCGCCGGTCTCATCGTCGACTTCGACCTCGGCGACGCACGCGGCGTACGAAATGGCCGAGTGCGGCTCGAGTTCGACCGAACCATCTTCGGGATCGACGACCGCGTACGGCTTGAGCGCCGCGCCGGTACCGGTTATGAGCTCGCCGTACTGCCAGGTCGCCGCGGCTGCAACGTCGGCGACCGAGACCTTCGTCTGCGGGGCACCCTTGGCTACGACCTCGCCGTCCTCGATCTCGAGATCCTCTGGGTCGATCTCGAGGATCCTCCCGGCGATGTCGAGAACCCGCTCTCTGACGCGCTCGGCCGCGTACCGGACTGCGTTTCCGCCGATGAACGTTCCGCGGGAGGCGAACGTCCCGGTGCAGACCGGCGAAGAATCGGTGTTCGAGACGTCCATCGTCACCCAGTCGTAGGGGACGCCGAGAGCGTCGGCCACGATCTGTGAATGGACCGTCTTCGAACCCTGGCCGTGATCGACGGTTCCTGCGAAGACATCGACGCGGCCGTCCGGCTTGAGCTTGATCCAGGCCTGACTCGGGTCGCCGTTCTGGTTCATCCCGGTGGGGTACTCGATTGTCGAAACCCCGCGACCTCGATGCTTCGCCATCAGGAGCCCCCTCCGTTCGACTGCTGTTCGACTAGCCACTCGGGCAGGAGATCGCCCGATCGCGGGTCGCTTGTCATCTGCTGAAATTCCGGGCCTAGCTCGATCCCGGCCGCTTCGGCAACGGACTGGACGACCGGTACCGTCGACGGGTCCTGGAGCACAACCCGATTCGGCGTCGAGTCGCCAACCCGATTTGCGTTCTTGAGCCGAAGCTCGTACGGATCGATTCCGAGAACGTCAGCGATGCGGCTCATGTGTGTCTCGACAGCGAAGGAGACCGACGTGACACCGAAGCCGCGCATCGCGGTCGTGGGGACGCGGTTCGTGAACACCACGTAGCCGTCGAAGTGAATGTTCGGGATCGTGTAGGCGCCGGCGTGATGGAACGAGTGCTTCGTCAGACCGTACGGCGAAAAACGGGCGTATGCACCGCTGTCGTGAAGGGTGAGCGTCTTACGGCCGAGGATCCAGCCGTCTTTCGTTACGGCATCGGCGATCTCGATGTGCCACGGCGCGCGGGTCGAGGAGGCGAGGAACTCCTCCTCGCGCGTCCAGCGCCACTTCACCGCTCGCTCGGTCTTGAGTGCCAGGAGCGCGGAAATCGTTTCGGCGGCTGTGTCGACCTTCCCGCCGAACCCGCCGCCGACGGTGCCGCCGACGAACTTGAGCTTGTTCAGCGGAACCTCGAGATGCGCCGCGACAACGCCCATCGAGAAGTACATCGCCTGGGTGCAGGAGTAAATGACGAGTCGCCCGGACGCCTCGGGGACGACGAGTGCGATCTGCGTCTCGGTCGGGCAGTGCTCGATCGCCGCCGGCCGGTACACGCCTTGGACGATCGCGTCGGCTCGCTCGAATGCCTCTTCGACGTTTCCCTTCCGGATCTGGCGTCTGTCGGGGCCCTGGTCGCCGCCGCCGAAATACGGATACCAGTTCCCCCAGGGGTGAATCTGGGGCGCGTCCGGGTCGAAGGCTTTTCGAATATCGAACAGCGCCTCGCGTTCCTCGTACCCGATCTCGATTGCATTTACTGCTTCCTGCGCTACCTCTTCGCTCTCGGCTGCGACGGCTGCGATCGGCTGTCCGCGATACCGCACCTCGTCTATCGCGAGAAGGGGCTCATCCGCCGGGATGCCGAGCGCTTCCAGGTGCCCGTACACGTTCTTGGGCACGTCCTCGTGGGTAACGATTCCGTGGACTCCGGGCAGCGCGGCCGCCTTCGTCGTGTTGAGCTTCGTGATTCTGGCCGAGTGATGGGGCGACCGGAGCGCCCTCGTCCACAGGTTCCCGTCGGGGAGGCGGACGTCGTCGACGAAGGTCGTCTGGCCCGTGACGTGGCCGAGTCCGTCGTAGCGCGGAAGTCGTGCGCCAACTGCCTTCATGCTGGTGCCCCCTTAATCGCGACTTCTGGCTCTGATGCGTCGGGGTGGTGAGTCCGATCGGCCTCCGCAAAGGTCTCGCCGCGCGCTACGGCTTCGACCGCATCGATGATCTTGACGTAACCGGTACAGCGGCACACGTGACCGGCGAGCGCGTTCTGGATCTGCTGGCGGCTCGGGTTGGGGTTCCGCTGGAGGAGCGCGACACTCGCGATGATCATGCCGGGGGTGCAGAAACCGCATTGCGCCCCGTAGTAGTGATGAAACGCCGCCTGGAGGAAGTGAAGGTTCTTGGCGTCGCCGAGGCCTTCGATCGTCGTGACCTCGGCGCCGTCGACGGCTGCGAGCGGGAGTAGGCATGCCCGACGCGGCTCACCGTTCACGAGGACGGTGCACGTCCCGCAACCACCTTGGAGGCAGCCGGCCTTCGGTCCCGTCACGTCGAGTTCTTCACGGAGTACTTGGAGGAGCGACGAGAGGGGAGGGCTTGCGAGCTCGTGCGATAGCCCGTTGACGGTCAGCTTCATGCGCTCTCCTTTCCAAGTTCTGCAAGAGCTCTTCCCACAAGTGCGGGAAGCGTGCGCTTCCGGTACCAAGCCGAAGCAAGTGCATCGTCCTCCGGTTCGACGTCGTCGAGTACCTTGGCCGCGGCCTCTTCGTTGGACGATCCATCAGTGAGCGCTTTCTCAACGGATGGCGTACGGACACCGCGGGGGCCGGCGCCTCCCACCGCGACCCGTGTGCCCTCCTTCCCGACTGAGCACGCGACGGAGAGCACCGTGTAGACGTGCGCATGTGGGCGGCCGAGAGAAACGTAGGCACCGTTGCTCGGCTCAAAGAACTCGACTTCGAGGACGAGTCGACCGTTGACCCCGGAGGCGAGGAACTCTTCGACCGACTGGGCCTGCTCGCCGTCGCCTCCAGCTGTACGGACGACGGCGCCGAGCGCAATCAGAGGTGCTTGGAGATCTCCTCGCGGGCTGTCTCGGCCCGGTCCGCCGCAGAGATTGCCGCCAATCGTGGCCTGGCCGCGAAGCTCGTAGTCGCCAACGCGCTGTGCCGCGGACGAGAGCGGTTCAGGAGTCTGACCGATGAGAGCCTCGAGCGGAGTAGCCGCGCCGATCTTGACGGTTCCTCCGTCGCTTTCCACGCCGTCGAGGCCGGCCTGGCTCAGGATCAACGCTTTTGAAACGGATGTTGCGCCACTTGCGATTTCCGGCATCACGATCGTGCCGCCGCCGATGACCGTGACGTCCGATCCGTCGCCGAAAGCAGCAATCGCCTCGTCGGCCGAGGTGGGAACGAGTACTTCAGCAGTGTGGGTCATAGCGGCTCGATTATCGAGTACGGAGGGGGTGGGCGCAAACGGAGGTAGTCCTCGCTGAGTGTCCGATGTCTGCTCCTCGTGATCCTCGGTGCGACGATGAGCCTTCTCTTCATTGCCGACGCGGCCGCTGTTGCGAAGGAGGGCGGGATCACAGTGCTTGGAATGAATCCAGGCGCGAAAATGATCGACGCGCCGCGTGATTCTGATGTGCGACCGGGTCGGCGCGCCGGGCTAGGCTCAGCTCCTCGCGGCGCTCATGACGTCGCCGTACTGCGCGCCGCGGGGGTTCTGGTTCCAAGACTCCCCTCCCAAGGGTGGGGAAGGAATCTCCACCCACCACCCGCGAGCGATGATCTCGGATATGCGCCTACGGATGTTGCGCAGGCTGCGCCAAGGTCGTTGTGAGGGAGCAAATAATCACTCTCCGCGCGTCGGAGCAGCGTCCCGCCGTCGTCCGGGGCCTCGGCGACTCGCTCTCACCGTCATGGGCATTCGGGGCTTATCGCTCGAGCGGCCTGCGAGTCCGCCTCTCGAGCTCAACAGGCTGACGCGGATCGCTCATGATTGGTCCAGAGCGTTTCCGTCGATACGTCCGTGGATTGGAGCCAGGGCGCCCACCCCCGCTTCCGAAGCCTACGCTCGGATCGGAAGCTCATTGCCGACGACGAAGCGACCGTCCTCGACGGGGCCAGCGCTACTGAGCTCGAGCGAGGGCGGGTTGCGGGCCGACCCGAGTTGCAGCGGAGAGCTGTCTGTGGGGAATGTGGACGCATCACACGTGCTCGTGTTCGCCCGATTTGGAGACGGCACATCGCTGATGACGCTCACCCCTCGCCGGCCCCGGAAGCGCGCTAGAGTCGGGCCGACAAGGGACTCAAAAGGAGGCGCGATGTTCACGGCGACCAAGGATCTGATGCTGCCCGCGACCGTCACGGGCTCCTGGCCAAGACCTCGTTGGTACAACATGAACATGTGGGGTCGGCCGCTGGACACGGCCATGATGGACCCCTGGTACCGCGAGCAGTTCACGGACGCTATCGCGACCGTCGTCTCGGATCAGGAGCGAGCTGGGCTAGACATCCTGACCAACGGCGACTACTTTCTCGACGAAGACTTCGCGGGCCGCTCCTGGCACCACTATCCACTCCAGCGCTGGAAAGGGCTCCGACACGAAGAGCTGCAGTACGAGGGTACTCGGTCACCGCTCCTCTCCTACCCCGCCGGCACTCTCCTCAATGACATCTACAAGACGTGGCGCTGGCCTCAGGTTGTCGGCAAGGTCGAGCCCGATCCGGCGAACCCGCTCGAGTACGCGAAGATCCATCGGATCGCGCAGGCGCGCGCCGCTTCCGGCAAGCAGGTCAAGTTCGGCACGTGCTCGGCCCAGGTACTCGCGTTCTTCCTCGACAGCCACACCGACGAGTACGACCTCGACGATAAGAAGCAGCTGATCTGGGACATGTCAGAGGCCATTAACGCAGAGCTTCGCCAGCTCGCCGCGGCCGGCTGTCGGGTTATCCAGGTCGAAGAGCCGACGCTGCACTTCATGGCCTGTTACTACCCGGAGATGACCGATTTCATCGACTTCCTCGTCGACGCCTGGAACCGGGAGGTCGAGGGTCTCGACGACGTCGAGATCTGGATTCACACGTGCTGGGGCAACCCGAACATGCAGAAGGTCTTCTCGGACGAGTCGTACGCGAACTCGATGGAGATCTACCTCGAGCGGATGAAGGGCGATGTGTGGACGATCGAGGCGACCGAGAACGATCTAGAGGAGATCAGTCTCTTCGCTCCGTACAAAGACTCCTTGAAGAAAAAAGTCGCGCTCGGTGTCGTCAGTCACCGGACGCTCCAGGCCGATACACCCGACGTCGTCGCGGATCGGATTCGTCGGGCGCTCGAGTACATCCCGCTCGACAAGCTCGTGCTCTCGACCGACTGCGGCTTCGGGCGCCAGGGCTTCAACCGTTTCGTGGCCTTCTACAAGTCGGCTGCGATTCCGCAGGCGAGGAACATCATCCTCGAGGAGCAGGGACTCGAGCCGCGGTACGTCGCCGCTGCCGACGAAGCGCTGCAGATGGACATGCTTCCGGATCACGAACCGCTGACCCATCGTCCACCCCTGCGAGCGGGGGCACCCGCCTAGACACGCGAGAGATGCGACGGATTGCCGGGCGGCCCGCGCTGCCCGGCATCCTGACTGGAGCCGCTCGACCAGTGCCTGCATACACCATCGGACTTCTTCCCGGCGACGGAGTCGGCCCGGAGGTGATCGCCGAGGCTCGGAAGGCAGTCGATGCACTCGACCTCGACCTGGACTGGGTCCACCTGCCGTGGGGATCGACCTTCTACCACCAGCACGGGCGGATGATGCCCGAGGACGCGATCGACCAACTTCGCGGACTTGACGCCATTCTTTTGGGCGCGGTGGGTGATCCGAGCGTCCCGGATCACATCGCACTCTGGGGCTCGATCCTCGAGATCCGGCAACGCCTCGACCTCTGGGCGAATCTTCGACCGTGTCGCCTCTTCTCCGGAGTGCCGACGCCGCTCGCCGATCGCGGCCCCGAGGACATCGACATGCTGTTCATCCGGGAGAACTCCGAGGGCGAGTACTCGGGTGTGGGCGGGCGTGCCCATCAGGGGCACCCGGACGAGGTTGCGATCGAGGGCAGCGTCTTCACGCGTGTGGCCTGTGAACGGATTCTCAGGCTGGCCTTCGCTGCGGCCGAACGCCGCCGAGGCGTCATGACGAGTGCGACGAAGTCGAACGCCTCGCGGTTCGGATACGTGCTCTGGGACGAGGTTGCGGCCGAGGTGGCTGCGGATCATCCTGACGTCCACTACGAACGCGTGCTCGTCGATGCGCTCGCGGCACGAATGGTGCGAAATCCGGAGAGCCTCGACGTGGTGGTTGGCTCCAACCTCTTCGGCGACATCCTGACTGACCTTGCTGCGGCGATCCAAGGTGGAATGGGAGTGGCCGCGAGCGCGAACGTCGCGCCCGGTGCCGACGTGCCGGGACTCTTCGAGCCGGTTCACGGTTCGGCGCCGGACATCGCCGGTCAGGGAGTCGGCAACCCGGTCGGTGCGATCTGGAGTGCGTCGATGATGCTCGAGCACCTTGGTGAGCAGGGGGCCGCCGAAGCGATGCTCGCAGCACTCGAGGACGTCTGCCGGGAGGGACCGCGAACCCGCGACGTCGGCGGGACGGCAACGACCGTCGAGGTCGGCGACGCCGTTGCGGAGCGGATCACGACAACCGTCGGATCGAGATCGTAAGAGACGGGCGAGCGGGCGCGAGGGTTCGACAGGGAGGCGTAGATGACTCAGCAGGAGACAGAGACGGAGGCACCGGCGCGCTGGGATTTCGAGCTCGTCGATCTCACGCGCCCGCTGACCGAAGACACGATCGACGGACTCTTCGGGGACCTCGGTAACGACGATCTTCGACCGGTGAGGGTCGACTACATCGCCGATTGGGAGACGGCGAATGGCGCAGTCGCCCGGTTCTCGATCATGGATCACGCCGGCACTCACATAGACGCGCCGATCCACACCTGCGAGGACGGTGCCTATCTCGACGGCGTCGACATCACCAAACTGATCGGCGAAGCCGTCGTGCTCGATCTCTACCGCGGCGACGTGGACTACGGCTACACCGTGGACGACCTCGCCTCGGCGACGCCGGAGATCCAAGAGGGGGACATTGTTCTCATTCACTCGGGCTATGTCGACGTCGCCGGGTCCGACGAGAGGATCCGACAGACCCACCTCACGCTCGAGGCGGCCGAATGGCTCGTCGAGCGCGGTATCGCCGCGGTCGGCTGTGAGCCGGCCGGCATCGAGCACCTACCTACCGGCTACTTCGTCCACGAGTGGTATTCGAAGGACACGCCGAATCCGCCCTCCTGGCCCGTGCATCGCACGCTGCTTGGAAATGGGATTTACATCATCGAGGGTCTGACGAACCTCGACCGCGTCAAGGGCCGACGGGTTCGCTTCGCAGCGCTGCCGCTGAACATGCCCGGGTTGACGGGTTGTCCCGTTCGGGCCGTCGCCTGGCTCGAGAAGGCCGACCGAGTGCCTGGCACGGCCTAAAGCCGGCTCGTCACCGCTCGCGATCGGAGTCACTTGGTGGCACCGCCTGCAGGCGATGCGTTTCCGCGGTAGTGTCTTGCCGCTAGCCGAGAAGCCCGGCCGGCTTCTTCCCTAATGACGGATGAGAAACTGATCACGGACTTTCACCATTTCGCGATCACGACCTCCGATGCCGACCGATCGATCGCGTTCTATCGCGATCTATTCGGCCTCGAACTGATGGCGGACCGGGAGGTTCCCACCGGGGGCTTCGTCGAGCAGGTCACAGGCGTGCGAGGTGCGAACGTCCGGATCGTCCATCTGCAGGGCTACGGCGTGAATCTCGAGCTCCTTGAGTACATCAGCCCACGGGGCGATTCACGGGCGCGAAGATTCAACGACGCCGGGAGTGCGCACCTCTGCTTCATCACCAACGATCTCGACGAGACATACGAATGGCTGAGGTCGAAGAACGTGACGTTCTGCTCGCCCGGCCCTGTAACGGTTGTGGGCGGGCCCAACGACGGGGGAAAGGGGCTGTACCTGGAGGATCCGGACGGGAACGCAGTCGAGGTCATCCAGCTGGCTCGGCCGTGGCCGGGCTCGGCGGACTAGAGACGAGCACAAGGCCTCCAGCCGCAGCAAAGGCAGAACGAGAGGAGGAGGAGCAAGGGAGATGGCACGAACCGCGAAGGTTTGTAGAGGAAGCTGGTGCTTTGCGTTCGGCTTTGAGCCGAAGATGGCCACCTTCGAACAGACCGCCCAGGTCCTGTCGGCATTTGACTATGACGGCATCGAGGTTGGTGGATTCTTCGACCACGTCACCGTGGAGCGCTTTCCGGACAAGGCGAGCCGCACGAAGCTGAAGAAATGGATCGACTCGCTGAATCTTGAGATCGCCGGCATCGCTCCCGGTCCCTACGGCGATCTGTTTCGGCTGCCCTGGGCGACCGGCTCGCAGGAGGTCTATGACGAGTACATCGAGTACTTCGAGGGCTACCTGCAGCTTGCGGCCGACATGGAGATCCCGGCGATGCGCGTCGATCCCGGTGCGGCCGGCCCGCTTCCGTACGACGCCGACTACAACGAGATCTGGGACCGGGTCATCAAGACGTTCCAGCACCACGCAGAACGCGGTCAGGAGAATGGCGTGGTGATGCTTTGGGAGCTCGAGTCGCTGCAGCCGTTCAACAAGCCCTCAGAGACGGTGAAGATTCTCGAGGACGTTGGGCATCCGAACTTCAAGCTGATGTACGACACAGGGCACTTCCAGGCGTGCGGCGTGATTGGGCACAACCACGTCCAGCCGGCGGAGACGCTGCCCGATCAAATCGAGTTCATCAAGATGCTTCCGGCGGGGTCGATTGGCCACATCCACCTCTGTGACACCGACATGAACACCCACCTGAACATGTTCGGCACGAAGAGCAATTTCGGCGAAGGAATCATCGACTTCGACGAGCTCATGCCCGTGTTGGCGGATGCCTACGAGGGCGAGTGGTGGGCGGTCGATTCGATCCCAATGGGCTCGAAAGCCTGGCAGGACACCTGGGACGGGATCATCATCATCAACGACTTGCTCGACCGCTACGTCCGCAACCAGGCCGCGGTCGGCGCAGGGAGCTAGGGGGTCTCAAGTGAAAGCAGCTGTCTTCTACGACGCAGAAGACCTGAGGCTGGAGGACGTCTCAGAACCCGAGGCGGGCCCGGACGAGGTCGTGGTCAAGGTGCTCGCCTGTGGCTTCTGCGGTTCAGACGTCGAGTACTACTACGGCAAAAGCCCGCTCGGGACGCCGACGGGGAAAGGGCCGCTCGTCCTTGGCCACGAGATCTGCGGCCAGGTCGTCGAGGCCGGTGGTCTGGCGGAGCAGTACGGCCTCACCGCGGGAGATCGCGTTGCGCTGAATCCTGTTCAGAGCTGCAACGCCTGTAACAACTGCCGCTCCGGGAAGCTCCAGTTCTGTCAGAACCTGACGGTCCTCGGCGTGACGATGAACGGCGGCTTCGCTGAATACGTGAAGACCAAGATCGCGCACGCCTACAAGATCCCTGACTCGCTGTCGGATGAGCAGGGCGCCTTCGTCGAGATGCTCTCGTCGGCCGTCTATTCCGTTCGCCGCGCCGAGGTCGAGCCCGAGAACTTCGCCGTTGTCTACGGACCCGGCCCTGTCGGGCTCTCGATGGTGCAGCTGCTCAAGCACGACGGAGCACGAGTAGCCCTAATCGGCACTCGGGACTACCGGCTCGAGCTCGGGAAGGCGGTGGGCGCGGATCATGTCTGGAACGTCAGCGACGAGTCGTCACCGCACTACGTGGCGGACGTGGCCGAGGCCGTTAAGGACGCAAATGGCGGTGACCTCGCCGACCGAGTTCTGGTCGCGACCGCGTCGGTCCAGGCGAATCAGCAGGCGATCGACATCTCCGGGAACGGCTCGACCGTCGTGCTGATGGGGCTCGCCGGGCCGGACGACAAGGTCTCGGTGCCCCTCCTGTCCAACCTCTACCAGGACAAGACAATCCGGTTCTCGCTTCTCTACCCGCTCCAGTGGCCGACGACGATCAAGATCCTCGAGGACACGATGGTCGATACGAGCAAGATCATCACCCACTCGGCGACGCTCGACGGGATCGCGCCGGCGATTGAACGAGTTGTCGGTCGAGAGGACGCCGTCGTCAAAACCGTGATCAAGCCGTAGGGGTGAAAGATGGCTGACGCAAAATTCTCGGTCTCCCAGGTCACGACGTTCCATCAGACCTTCGAAGAGGATCTCGCAACGTATGCGCAGGCCGGTGTCAAAGGAGTAGGGGTGTGGGAGTTCAAGCTTCCCGAGGATGGCGATGACACTGACGCGCTGGCGAGACTCACGGACTCCGGGCTCAAGGCAACGACGTGCATTCCGAACACACTCTCCGTCTGGCCGGTGCCCTTTCCCGGGCCAGACGATCCGAAAGAACGAGTGGCGGAACTCTGTGCCGCCATCGAGCGCTTTGCCCCGTTCGAGCCGGCCGTCGTCCTCTGTCTGACGGGTCATCCGGGCGACACGGATCCTGCTGAAGCACGAGGGACGGTCGTCGATGGGATGCGCCGCGCCGCCAAGGTGGCGGCCGAGCACGGACTCACCCTCGGCCTCGAGCCTCTCCACCGCGAGGTCTACAGCGAGTGGTCGATGATCAACGACATCCCGGGAACGATCGAGCTGATCGACGAGATCGGAGAGCCGAATGTGAAGGTGCTCTACGACCTCTACCACCTTTGGGACACGGACAACATCCTCGAGGACACAGTGCGGTTCGGTAACCGGATCGTGCCGAGCGTGCACATCTGCGACTGGCGAGATCCGACACGGAACGACTTCGACCGTGCACTGCCGGGAGACGGGATCATGGATCTCCCGGCGCTGTTCGGTGCTCTCGATGCCGGCGGCGTCGTCGATTGGTTCGACCTCGAGATCTTCTCCGACGACGGGAGCTTCTCGGACCAGGATTTCGAGGACTCGCTCTGGAAGCAGGATCCCATCGACGTCATCACCCGCGGCCGGGAGGGGTTTGAGAAGGCCTGGGCGGCTCGAAAGGTGCCGGCTTGAGGCTCGAAGGCCGAGTGGCTCTGGTCACCGGCGCCGCGCACGAGCGCGGTATCGGACGCGGGATCGCGCTCGAGTTAGCGGAGGAAGGCTGCGATGTCGCGGTCAACGACATCGGGTTCGAAGATCAGGCCGCGCAACTCGTCGAAGAGATCCACTCGATGGGGCGCACCGCCGGGTTCTTCAAGGCGAGCGTCGCGGAACGGGCCGAGGTTGACGAACTCATCGAGCGGGTCGAGGCTGATCTCGGCCCGCTCGACATCGTGTGCTCGAATGCTGGCACAGCCGACTGGCAGCCATTCACGGAGATCACTGCCGAAAGCTTCGACCGGATCGTCGCTGTCAACCTGACCGGCGCGTTCAACGTCGGCCAGGCCGCCGCGAAGGCGATGGTGCGAGAAGGGCGGCGTGGCCGCATCGTCTTCACTTCGTCGGTCCATGCTCAGATGCCCTTTCCGACGATGGCCGTCTACGGGGCGACAAAGCAAGGAGTTCGGGCACTCACGGAGTCCATGGCGGTCGAACTCGCCAAGTACGGAATCACCGTGAATCACCTCGGGCCTGGCTGGGTCAAGTCACAGCTGAATGACGACTCGCCGGATCTCCAGACCGAAGAACAGGAGCGCGAGACGCTGAAGCTGATTCCAATCAGCCGACCGGCCGAGCCGCGGGAGATGGGCCGAGCGGTCGTGTACCTCTGCTCTGCGGACGGCGACTACGTGACGGGCGAGTTCCTTCGCGTTGACGGCGGGTTCGTGGTGGGGAAGTACTGATGGCACCCGCACTGTTCGAACGGGCGCAAATTGTCGGCGTGCCTGAGCCGCAGCGCTCGGGCATCGCGAAGGCGCTCGAGGCTCGAGGCGTCACACTCGTTGCGGATGACGCGGACATCATCGTGGCCGGCACGGGGCCGGGTCGCGCAGCGCCGTTTCTCGACCTCGAGCAGGGCGACTGGAATCAGGAACTCGCAGAGGCTCGCGAGGCTTTCATGGCGGTGCAGACGATCGCACGCGAACTGGTCGAACGAGGGGCTCCGGGGCGAATCGTGCTCATCTCGAGTGCACCCGCGGTACGACCGGTGCCGGGAGCGACACTTCAGGCGACCGCCGGCGCGTTCCTCACGACGATCGCCCAGGTGGCCGCCGTCGAGCTCGGCCCGAAAGGGATCACGGTGAACGTGGTCGCTCCGGGCTGGATTGAAGGTGCTGCCACCGATGACTTCGTCGAAGGCATTCCGGCCGGCCGACTCGCGAAGCCTGAGGAGATAGGCGAGGTCTGTGCGTTTCTTGCGTCGGACGCGGCCTCATACGTCAACGGAGCCGTGATAACCGTTGACGGCGGCTTCTCCATCACGAAGTCCGCCGGCGGAAGCCCGCTCCTCAAGTGAAGCTCGGCTGCGCCGACAACACGTTTCGAATGGTTGAACCCTGGGAGAACGCG
>CAYTCZ010000072.1:0-19817 GCA_964436315.1 uncultured Gaiellales bacterium
TACGCTCGAAGTGGGTGGCGGGTGGACCGGGCACTATCTCTCCCCACCCATCATGGGTGGGGAGTTAGAACGGCGGCGAGGTCTTGGTTCGGGAGCGGGTTGTGCTCGTGCGTGGCGGGGCCGGAAGCGGGCCGACCGTGCCTGAGTCGACAAAGAAGGGTCTAACCGGGCGTACCTAGAATGATTCATCTCGCGATGGAATCGCTGTACAACCCGCATGGTGTAGAGGAACGCTGGCAAGAGACCTGGGAATCGGAAGGGCTCTACTCGGCCGATCCTGACGGCGACCGGAAGAGCTACGTGATCGCCGTCCCGCCGCCGAATGTCACCGGTGCACTCCACATGGGACACGCATTGAACGGCTCCATTCAGGACCTCCTTATGCGCTGGCATCGCATGCGTGGGTTCAACGCCCTCTGGCAACCCGGGTATGACCACGCGGGCATCGCCACGCAGAACGTCGTCGAGAAGGAACTCGCGAAGCGAGGCACGACACGACAGGAGATCGGCCGTGAGGCATTCGAGGCCGAAGTCTGGTCCTGGCTCGAGTCGACCGGACGGGTGATCATGCACCAGTTCCGCCGTCTCGGAGCGTCACTCGACTATCGCCGTGAGCGCTTTACGATGGACGATGCCTACGTCCGAGCCGTCATGCGGTTCTTCGTCCACCTGTACCGACGCGGTTGGGTGTACCGGGACAACCGAATGATCAACTGGTGCCCGCGATGCTCGACCGCGATCTCGGATCTCGAAGTTCACCATCATGACGTCGACGACGCCTTGACCTACGCTCGATATCCGACCGTCGATGGCTCGCGCTCGATCACCGTCGCAACGGTTCGGCCACCCACGATTCTGGCCGACGCGGCAGTAGCGGTTCACCCTGACGATGAGCGCTATGGCGATCTGATCGGCAAGGAGGTGGTCGTGCCCGTCGTCGAGCGGGCGGTGCCGGTGATCGGCGACGAAAGAGTCGATCCGGAGTTTGGGACCGGGGCCCTCAAGATTACTCCGGGCCACGATCCGCTCGATTTCGAGATCGGCCGCGATCACGGACTCCCAGAGCCGATGGTGATCGGCCTGGACGGCACGATGAGCGACGAGGTGCCGGAGTTCTCTGGCCTGAGCCAAGAAGATGCCGAAGAGCGCGTCGTCGCATGGCTCGCCGACCATGATCAGCTCGAGAAGCGCGAGTCGTACCGGCATGCCGTTGGTTTCTGTGAGCGGTGCGGAACGCGAGTCGAGCCCCTGATCTCGCTTCAGTGGTTCGTCGAGATGAAGGAACTCGCCGCGCCGGGCATCGAGGTGGTCAAGAACGGGACGGTGCGATTCCATCCCGAGGTTCACGGCAGGGTCTATCTCGACTGGATGGAAAACATTCGCCCATGGTGTATCTCGCGCCAACTCTGGTGGGGCCATCGAATTCCGGTTTGGTACTGCGGCTGCGGGGCAGAGATCGCGTCCGAGACTGCTCCCGACCGCTGCGAGGAGTGCGGCGATTCGGAGCTTCGGCAGGAGGATGACGTCCTCGATACGTGGTTCTCTTCGGCGCTTTGGCCGTTCGCGACCCTCGGTTGGCCCGATGAGACCCCCGACCTCGAGGCCTTCTATCCGGGTGACGTCAATTCGACCGCCCGCGAGATCATCTTCCTCTGGGTCGCACGAATGATCATGGCCGGGCTGGAGCTCCTTGATGACATCCCGTTTCGAGATGTGATCATCCATTCGACCGTCCTCGCCCCGGACGGCCGGCGGATGTCGAAGAGCCTGGGAACCGGCATCGATCCGCTGGACATCGTCGACCAGCACGGAGCGGACGCGACCCGCTACGGCCTCTACAAGATATCTTCGACCCAGGATGTTCGCTTCGCGATTGGAGCGATCGAGGAAGGCCGTAAGCTCGCGAACAAGCTCTGGAACGTGAGCCGGCTCATCATCCAGAACACCGAGGGGGTCGTGCCTGATCTTCGGCCCACCTCCGTCGAGGAGCGTTGGATCCTCGGGCGTCTCGATTCGGCCCGCGCCGAGGTGGAGAGGAACTGGCAGGTGTTCGAGTTTTCACCGGCCATGAGCACTCTGTATCACCTGACCTTCGACGACTTCTGCGACTGGTACGCCGAGGCGATCAAGCCTCGGCTTTATGAGCGCGATCCCGACGCGAGCGCCACGGCCCTTGCCGCGCTCGAGAGGCTCCTCACAATCCTCCACCCGGTGATGCCGCACGTGACCGAGGAGATCTGGTCGTACGTTCCCGATCGGGCGGGCCGGCTGATCGTGTCTCCGTGGTTGATGCCGGATACGTCCTTCGCTGAGTCAATCGATGCCCTGAACCGCGTCCAAGACGCTGCTGCCATCTATCGGAGAAGCGGGGTCACGGTCGACCTCGATGAGGACGATAGGAGAATCTTCCAAGCCGTCGTACGTCCGTCGCAGAAGGACGGCGGCGGCGACGCGGCGGCAGAGATCGATCGTCTTCGCAAAGAGATCGCTCGCGCCGAGGGCAAGTTGGGCAACGAGAAGTTCGTCGCCAACGCGCCGGCCGAAGTCGTCGACGGGGAGCGCGAGAAGCTCAGCCGCTTCCAGCGAGAACTCGATGCTCTCGGCGGCTGAGCACCAGGCAGTCGGAGCCTCATCTCCGAACGAGGCGGCGACGAGGTACCTCGAGTCGCTGGGCCAGTTCGGAATGCGCCTCGGGCTCGATCGGATCAGAAACCTGCTCGCATCCTTAGGCAATCCCGAGCGGGCCTTCCCGGCTATCCACGTCGTCGGAACCAACGGGAAGTCGACTACAGCCCGCATGATCGAGGCGATTCTCGAGTCCGAGGGTTGCCGGGTCGGGACCTATGTATCCCCCCACGTCACCGGGTGGTCGGAGCGGATCCGGGTTGCCGGCAATGAGATAGATGTTGCCGAGCCGGTCGCCGGGATCCGCGATGCGGTCGGCGACCGAGAGATCACTCAGTTCGAAGTCCTAACCGCCGCGGCGTTCGTGACCTTCGCCGACCAGGCTGTCGACGTCGCAGTCGTCGAGGCTGGGCTAGGCGGTCGTTACGATGCGACGAACGTCCTCGGCGCAGGTGTAGTCGTATTGACCAACGTGGCGCTCGACCACACCGCGCAGCTTGGCACGACGCGCGGCGCGATCGCGGCCGAAAAACTCGCCGTCGTTACCGATGGATCCGTCGTCGTCCTCGGCGAGAGCGAATGGGAGTCAGAAGCACGACGGCAAGGGGCAGCCGAAGTGCGAGTCGCTTTCGAGGCGTCGAATCTCGCCTGTGCAACCGAGGCTGCGGCCGCGTTTCTGGGGCGCGCGGTGCGTTCTGAATCCGCTGAGAACGTGGTGCTTCCGGGCCGCCTCGAGCAGCGTGGCGAGGCGCCGCCCGAGATCTGGGACGGTGCGCACAATCCGGCCGCCGTTCGGTTTCTCCTATCGCGGCTTCCGTCTGGCGATGTAACGCTCGTGCTCTCGATTCTGGCCGACAAGGATGTGGACGAGATGCTTCGCCTCTTTTCGGCGCGAGCCTCGCACGTCGTCGTGACGACCTCGGGCTCCGACCGCGCACTTGCAGCCGATGATCTCGCACGGCGAGCAGCCGGCTACTTCACGGTGGTCGATACCGTGCGCGCTCCCCTCGAGGCGGTCGAGTTCGCTCGAAGGGCGGCCGGGCCTACCGGAACGGTCGTCGTCGCCGGCTCGCTCGCCTTGCTCGAGGAGCTTGCCGCCGTCCGACCCGGGCGCCTACCATGACAAAAATCGGCGAACGCATCAGCGTCTTCGGGCTCGCCGCGGTCGTGATTGCCGCGATCGTAGGGATCTCGTTCGGCGTTGGATGGCTGGTAGGAAAGATCGTGCTGTGATCGCGCGAATTCTGCTCTTTCAGGTCGACACGACAACCGGAACCGAGAGCGACTCGGACCTCTTCGCCGACATTCGCGGCTTCTTCGACTCGGAGATCTGGGGGGTTGTCAAGAACATCGCGATCTTCTTCCTGGTCGTTTTCTGGCTCGCGACGGCCTATTGGGTCTACAAGGACGCCCGGAGACGAATTGAGGACCCCTGGTTGCTTGCAATGGCTGTGGCGCTCGGGATCTTTCCGCCCTTCCTCGGCCCGCTCGTCTACATGCTCTTCCGCCCGCCCGAATACCTCGACGACGTCCGCGAGCGCGAGCTCGAGATTCGCGCGATGGAGGAGAGTTTGAACTCGCACGAGCGATGTCCGGTTTGCCGGTCGATCGTTGAGCCGGCCTACCTCTCGTGTCCGACGTGCGCGACGAAGCTCCGCGAGTCGTGTCGCCGGTGCAACGCGCCGCTCGAGCCCGACTGGCAAATGTGCCCCTTCTGCGAAACACCCGTCGAAGGCCCACGAGCAGTAGAAACCCTTTAGGCCCCTCGCTTCCCTGGACGGCTGCCGCTCCCGCCGGGTGCAGCCCGGCTCCGCAGCGAGCCTAGCGACCCTCGCTGCGAGATCCTGCAGCCTCGACCCCTCGCCGTACCTAAAACGTACTGTGTCGGGATCTCGGCTTTGCCTCTCGTACGAGTCCCGCTCCGGGAAACCGAGGATCGCTTGTCTACGCGGTTGCCAGTCGCACCGTGAGCAAACAGCGGTACGGTGGTCGTGTGGACAACGAGACCACGCGCATCGTCATCACGACGCTGCTCATCGTGTTTATGGTTGTGCCTCTGATCGCCGTCGTCGTCGTCAGCTGGATCTTCCTCCGAGCAAAGCGACGCGAGGATCAGGCGTTGAGAGAGCAGAAAGAGGAGCAGGAGCGAACAAAGTGGCCGAACGAACCCTCGTCCTGATCAAGCCCGACGCGATGCAGCGGAGCCTCGCCGGCCAGATCCTGGCCCGATTCGAGCAGCGCGGACTCGTGATTCGGGGCGCGAAGCTCGTGCAGGTCGACAACGAACTTGCCGCCGAGCACTACGCCGAGCACACGGAAAAGCCGTTCTTCGATGAGTTGGTCGAGTTCATCACCTCGTCTCCCACCCTCGCCCTGGTCCTCGAGGGTGAGTCGGCAATCGGCGTGGTCAGAACGACGATGGGTGCCACGAATCCCGTGGATTCGGCGCCGGGCACAATCCGAGGGGACTTCTCGCTGGCGATGCCCAACAACCTCGTCCACGGCTCGGACTCGCCGGAATCGGCAGAGCGGGAGATCGGCCTCTGGTTCGAGTCCCATGAGCTCGTCTGAGCGCACCGAGCACGCTCTCATCAACCGACAAGCGTGGAGCCGCTGGGCGGAGGATTACCGCCCGGAGGGGCGGGACCTCTGGGCACGCAACGAGCCCGGCTGGGGTACCTGGGCCGTGCCGGAAACGGAGCTCCGAGTTCTCCCTGACGTTGACGGGATCGACGTCCTCGAGCTCGGTTGTGGCAGGGCGTACTGGTCTGCGTGGCTGGCTCGCCGGGGGGCTCGCCCAGTCGGACCGGATCAGTCTCCGGAACAGCTCGAGTCGGCGCCTCTCTTCCAGCTGCCGCAGGAACGGCCGGTTGGTGAACGGCTCCTTCGCCCCCTCTTCTCGCTCCATCAGCTCGAGTGGACGGACGATCCGTCAATCTCGTTCGGGCTGCCGCACTCCGAGTGGATCCGGCTCTTTCGCGAGACCGGCTTCGCGATTGAGGCGCTCATCGATGTGCAGGCCCCAGCGGATGGCTCGCCCGGCCGCTTCGACCATCTCAGGCTCGACTGGGCTCGCCAGTGGCCGTCCGAGCAGATCTGGAAGGTCGAGAAACTGTAGTGAGCGATAGCCGATCAGATCTCGTCCTCGCCTCGGCATCGCCGCAGCGGCGGTCGATCCTTGAGCAGCTTCGGATTCCATTCGAGGCCGTAACTCCCGACTACGCCGAGGAAACTCGTAACGACGGCGACGCTGTGGAAATGGTCGAACAGCATGCCATTGGGAAGGCCCGTGCGGTTCTGCCGACCGGCGGTCGATTCGTGATCGGCGTCGACACTGCCGTTGTACTCGAGGGGCGAATCTTCGGCAAGCCTTCGGACGAGGATGAGGCGAGGCAGATGCTCGCCGCGCTCGCAGGGAAGACACACGAGGTGATTTCGGGACTCGGCCTCATCGGCGACGGATGGACGGTCGTCGACCACGACGTCACGGCCGTTTCGTTTCGGTTGCTTAGCCCGTCCGAGATCGACGCGTATATCGCGCTCGGCGAGTGGCGTGGACGGGCAGGGGGCTACGCGATCCAGGGTGCGGGGGCAAGTCTCGTCACGTCGGTCAACGGTGACTATCTGAACGTCGTCGGTCTCCCCGCTGCGCTGCTCGTACGAGTGCTTTCGGAGCGCGCTCCGGGACGCTTTGGGTTCGGGTAGAAGCTGCGTCCAAACCGAGAGAATTCCCGCAAATCCCGCTAAACTCCCGAGCCCATGGGACTCTGGGGCTATATGAGCGGTCTCGGAGGCCGCGAGATCGCCGTCGACCTCGGGACAGCCAACACGCTCGTCTACGTGCGAGGTCGCGGAATCGTCCTGTCGGAGCCGTCGGTCGTGGCGATCGATCAGCGCTCGGGCGAGGTGCACGCGGTCGGGATTGAGGCGAAGCGAATGCTCGGTCGGACACCGGGGACGATCTCGGCGATCCGGCCGTTGAAGGACGGCGTTATCGCCGACTTCGACGTCACGGAGCAGATGCTCCGGCATTTCATCCAGAAGGTGCACCAGAATCGTTTTGCCCATCCCCGGGTCGTGGTCTGCGTGCCGAGCGGAGTGACCGGGGTCGAGAAACGTGCCGTCGAGGAGGCGACGCTGCAGGCCGGTGCGAGGCAGGCCTACTTGATCGAGGAGCCGATGGCAGCTGCCATCGGTGCGGGCCTTCCGGTTTCCGAGCCTACCGGCAACATGATCGTCGACATCGGCGGTGGAACGACCGAGGTCGCCGTGATTTCTCTCGGCGGCATCGTCGTTTCACAGTCGATCCGTGTCGGCGGCGACGAGATGGATGAGGGGATTACGAGCTACATCAAGAAGGAGTACAAGCTCATGATCGGCCAGCAGACGGCCGAGGAGCTGAAGCTCGAAATCGGGTCGGGCTGGGAGCTGAGCGAGGAGACACAGGCCGAGGTTCGCGGTCGGGACATGTTGAGCGGGTTGCCGAAGACGGTCGTCTTGAGCTCGGACGAGGTCCGTCGCGCCATGGACGAGCCCGTGAATCAGATCATCGACGCAATCAAGGGAACCCTCGACAAGACTCCACCGGAGCTCGCGGCCGACATCATGGATCGAGGAATCGTGCTCGCCGGCGGAGGAGCGCTCCTCAGCGGCCTCGACGAGCGGCTGCGCCACGAGACGCAGATGCCCGTCCACCTCGCGGAATCGCCACTGACTTGCGTTGCGGTCGGCTCGGGACGAAGCCTCGAGGAGTTCGAGGCGATTCACCGCTCGGCGAAGTCAAGCCGCAACGGCCGACGCCGCTAGGCAGCACAAACGGTCCGACCGAAAGCTCCTGCTCGAAGCCCAATTCGCCGCCTGACTAACTAACATTTAGCGTTCCGTGCCACGGCAGCGAACAGCACGGTTCGCGGGCACGCGCGTCGTCGCTCGCCGGCCAGGGAGACCCTCAAAGCGCGAGACCCACCCAATTCGGGCGCGCTTGGTGGCGGCTGTCCTCGTACTGATTTCGCTCGGAATGATCACCGTCTACCTGCGTGAATCCTCGGGCGGGGCTCTTCACGAGGCTCAGCGGATCGGGCTCTCGATTCTCGCTCCGCTCGAGGTTGCAGGAGAGCGGATCGCGAGGCCGTTTCAGGACGCTGCGGGCTGGACCTCGGACGCTCTCGACGCCAAAGAGGAGAACGAGCGACTTCGCGAGCAGGTCGAGGCTCTGAGACAGCAGGTGATCGCAAACGAAACCGCGTTCCGAGAGAACGAGGAGCTGCGAAGCCTCCTCGAGTACCAGGATTCCACTCGATTTCCCGAGGACTTCCGGAGCGTGACGACCCGAGTCATTGGGCAACCGCCCAACGCGTTCAGCCAAGAAGTCATCATCTCGGCCGGTAGCGACGATGGGGTTGTGCGGTTCGATCCCGTGGTCACGGAGGACGGACTTGTCGGGATTGTCTCCCAGACCGGAACCAACGCGGCCAAGGTAACGCTTCTCTCTGACCAGGAGAGCGCGGTCTCTGCCGTCGTGCTGACCTCGGGCGCACCCGGACTCATCAGGCACGGTGCGAGTTCGGGAACGCTTCTTCTCGACCGGGTCGACAAGGAGCAGGTCGTCGAACGCGGCGATATCGTTGTCACCGCCGGCTGGCGAAGCGGTGACCTGGAATCGCTCTTCCCCTATGGAATTCCGATCGGGACGGTCACCGCAGTGGGCCAGAGCGACGTCGACCTGTTCAAGCGCGTGCAGGTCACACCGCTCGTCGACTTCGATTCCCTCGGGACGCTCATCGTCCTCGTTCCAGTCGATCGCCCATGATCGCGTTCGATGCCCTGAAAGCCGCCGTCTGGCTGCTCCTGATCGGAATCCTTCAGGTCTCCCTGTTCTCAACGATCGAGATTGCGGAGGCTCGGCCGGAGGTCGCGCTCGTCGCCTTGATCTCCGTGGCCTTGCTTCGTGGAGCCATCTTCGGCGCTGTGGCGGGTTTCTGGGTCGGACTCGTTCTGGATGTCGCAACGCTCGAGACGCTTGGTCTTACCTCTCTCGTATTGACGATTGCGGGCTACGCCTGCGGTCGCTGGGGTGAGGCAACCAAACGATCCTCTGCCTATCCGCTTCTCATCGCCGTCGGCCTCGCCTCGCTGGCTGTCAGCATCGGCCTTGCCCTGCTCCATTTCATGCTCGGAGACACGATGCCGGTCTCGCGCTATGTGTTCGAGGTCCTGCTTCCGACTGTGGCGCTGAATCTCGTGCTCGCGTATCCGGTCTACTGGCTCACCCGCCTGATCCTCAGGCCAACCTCCAAGCAACGGGAGGTGACGACGCCTGTCTAGCCGGGAACCCGATCTCTTCCTTCCCAGGACCCCCGGGGTGGAGGAGCCATATCGCGTCACGCCGAAACTCGCTGTCCGGGTCGCGATTCTCGGCGTGATCGCGATCGCCCTTTTCTGTGCCCTGTTCTTCCGTCTCTGGGCACTCCAGGTGATCTCGGGTGACGAGTACCGCGTCGACGCGGTCAACAACCAGATTCGCTCGTTCCGGATCGAGGCGACCCGGGGAACCATCATCGATCGAGACGGTGAGCTCCTCGTCACAAACGGCGGCGGCACGATTGTCCGCTTGTGGCCGGCCACGCTCGCCGAGCTCACGAAGGAACGGCGCCAGGCGATGCTCGCGGAACTCTCTGAGCTCCTGAGCATTCCGGTTCCCGAAATTCAGGCAAAGCTCAGACGCGGCCGAGAGGTGGACCCGCTCTCGCCGGTCACGATCAAGCGATCTGTCCACGAGCCAAAGGTCAACTACCTGCTCGAGCATCAATCCGAGTTCCCTGGTGTCCAGATCAGCGAGACGCAGTTACGGCGCTACGAGCGCGACACGCTCGCTCCCCACGTCCTCGGGTACGTCGCTGAGATTTCCCCTGAGCAGCTCGGGCGGCTCCAGGGCGACTACGCACCTGGAGACACGATCGGCTACACGGGAGTCGAGGCCACCTACGACACCTTCTTGCGCGGGACGCCGGGCGAGGGACAGGTTCCCGTCGACGCGGCTGGGCGCGTGACCGGAGAGCGAGAATTCAGCTCCCTTCCCCAGCCGGGCAACGCGATTCGTCTGACGATCGACGCCGATTTACAGGCTGCTGCCGAGGATGCGATTCGGGAGGGTATCGAGTTCGCGCAAGAGCACTACGAGAATGGCTGGGCGGCCAACGGTGGATCGATCGTCGCTATGGATCCTCGAAACGGCGAGATCCTCGCACTGGCCTCGTTCCCCTTGTACGACCCGAAGATCTTCGTCGGTCGGCGAGATCCGAAGAAGCTGGCCAAGCTCGACGAACCTGAGGCCAACGCACCGACGCTGAATCGTGCAACGGCTGGTCTCTACCCGCCGGGCTCGACGTTCAAGCCGGTGACGGCGCTTGCCGCCATGATGGCAGGCGAGCTTCGGGCTGACGAGTTCATCCAATGCGTCGGCGAACGCGAGATCGACGACCAAGTGTTCAAGAACTGGGACGAGTTCGTCAATGAGCCGATGGAGTTGACCAAAGCGCTCGCGGCGTCTTGCGATACGTACTTCTACGACGTTGCCCTCCGATTCTTCGAGCGCGAGGACTCGCCGCTGCAGGACTGGGCGACCCGAATGGGCTTCGGGACAATAACCGCAATAGACATCGGTCCTGAAGGCGAGGGTCTCGTTCCGACGCCCGAATGGCGTCGCGAGTACTTCGAGACGGAGATCGACAAGCTCTGGACGTCAGGAGACTCGGTACAGCTCGCGATCGGCCAGGGCGATCTGCTCGTAACACCTCTCCAGATGACCCGGTTTTACGCGATGATCGCAAACGGCGGCATGCTCGTAAATCCGCACCTCGTCCAAAGCGTCGAGGAGGTCTCGAGTGAGCAGGCACCGCCTCTCGTTCTTCGCGACTTCAACCCGGCGGAACCGACGGACGTTGGCATCGACCCGACCGCGGTCCGGGTTGTCCAGGAAGGTCTGTTGGATGCCACCCACGCCGAGTACGGAACCTCTGCTTCGGTTTTCGGCGCCTTCGACGTGCCCATCGCAGGCAAGACCGGAACCGCGGAGAAGTGGGTGAAGACCGCCGGCTACGAAGGGCTCCTCGATCAATCCTGGTGGTGCGGCTACGGCCCCGTCGACAATCCCGAGATCACGGTCTGCGCGCTCATCGAGAATGGCGGGAAAGGCGCCGTGTCGGCCGCGCCCGCCGCCCTTCGCGTTTTCGAAGAGTACTTCGGCGTCACAGCCGACTACGAACTCGTCCTAAAGGAAACGGACTGACTGATGGCCACCAGAGTCATCACCGCACGGATTCCGAGGGTCCGACAACACTCGCCGGTCTACGACTTCATCCGCAGCATTGATTACGTCTTGCTTGGCGCGATCGCTGTGACCGTCGGCTATGGACTGTGGATTCTCGCAGACGTCTCGAGAGACGACGTTCCCGGTGATCCGTGGTTCCACGTGACGCGGCAGGGTGCTGCTCTGGGAGTCGGTCTCATTGCCTTCGTGGTCGCAATGCTCATCAACCCAAATATCTACCGGCGGTTCGGGAGCGTTCTCTACGTCGCGACGGTCGGACTTATTGCCACGGTCTTCTTCGTTGGCACCGAGGTGCGTGGTTCGAGGCGCTGGATCGAGGTCGGCACGTATCAGTTCCAGCCGTCCGAGTTCGCGAAGGTTCTTCTGATTCTCTTTCTCGCCGGCTTCCTCGCGGCTCGAGCGAAGCAGATTGGAAGGGCGCGCACGATCGTCGCAGCGGTTGCGCTCGCGGCAGTGCCGATTGCGTTCGTCTTCGAGCAGCCTGACTTCGGCACGGCAATCGTCCTCGTCGCTGCCGCAGTTGCGACGTTATTCCTTGCCGGCATCCGCTGGCTACACCTCGCGGTGATCGCCACGGTGGCTGTCGCAGCGGGTCTCACCGTGCTCTGGTTTCTCCCCTCGGGCGGAGTGGAGGTTCTCGAGCCCTACCAGCGCGACCGTCTCACCGGATTCGTCAACCCCGATCTCGACCCGGCAGGCACGACGTACAACATCACCCAGTCGATCACGGCCATCGGCTCGGGCGGCTTGACAGGTCGCGGTGTCTCCGGCGCCACTCAGACGAGCCTTAACTATCTTCCCGAACACTCCAACGACTTCATCTTCTCCTCGCTCGCCGAGCAGCGCGGATTCTTCGGGGCGGCGATCGTCCTCGCCCTCTTCGCCGTCATCATCTGGCGGGGGGTACGGATCATCACGATCGCACCG
The DNA here is from genome assembly GCA_964436315.1 of uncultured Gaiellales bacterium. Taxonomy (GTDB): domain Bacteria; phylum Actinomycetota; class Thermoleophilia; order Gaiellales; family Gaiellaceae; genus CAYTCZ01. The sequence continues at coordinate 11,882 of CAYTCZ010000072.1, forward strand.
TCGCTCTACTTGGCGATCGTCGCCGGCGGAATCACCTTTGCTCTTCTCTTCCAGATCTTTGTAAACGTCGGGATGACGCTCGGAATCGCCCCGATCACCGGCATTCCGCTCCCGCTCGTCAGCTCCGGCGGGAGCTCGGTGGTCGCGACGCTCGCCATGCTCGGGCTGCTCGAGGCAATCCACGTCCGAGGGCGATTGGCACCTCCCTGATGGCACGACGAAACGTCCCGGGAGACCTCGTTTTACGATGATCTCTCGTCGCCGGGGTGCGATGTTCGTTCTGAGGCCAGGACGCAGGGAGCGTTCATATTGGCTGAAATATGGATGCGACCGAGGACGCAGCCTCGGGACGTACAGCGCGGTCCGGAGACACAGGAGTTCATCGTGATACGAGGTCTAGATCCAAAAAGCGTCCTGCGGAGCTTTAGGCGGGTGCAGAGTGCAGCGGCCGTTGATCGTCCGTTGGTGCTCGCTGGCTCGAGCGAGCGAATCGAAACGATCCGCCAGGCACTCATCGCTGGCGGGGATGCGCGCGCGGTCAAGGTTTTGACGCGGCCCGCGTCACGCGATCTCGCCGGTGCATCGGTCCTCGTAGCAGTTGCGACCGACGCTCCGTCGGCGGACGAGGAGGCGTTGCTTTGGCAGGCGACGCGTCAACGCGCAGGCACGGTTTGCGTCCTCGTTAGGGCGTCTGATCCACGACCCGTTGCAAATGTCCTTGCCGAGAACGTGATCGCCATCGCGCCCGGCGACCCGATGCCGCTCGACCGTCTGTTCGAGCGCATTGCTTCCGAGGCGGGGGAGGCTGCCTACGCGCTCGCGGAGCGCCTGCCGCGGCTTCGGCCGGCGGTGAGCAACGAAGTCGTCCGGCGCTTCTCGCGGCGAAACGGTGTACTCGGAGTGGCCATCTTTGTTCCGGGCGCCGACTTTCCAGCGCTGACCCTCAACGAGATTCGCATGGTGCTTCGCCTTGCCGCGACACACGGGCAGCCGATTACGGCGAACCGTGCTTTGGAGCTCGGGGCAGTTGTTGCAAGCGGGCTCGCGCTTCGGTCGGTCGCTCGGACTGCGCTTGCGCTCTTGCCCGGCCCCGCTTGGTTCTACAAGGGCGGGATCGCGTATTCGGGAACCAAGGCCATTGGTGAAGCTGCAACCTCCTACTTCGAACGAGGAGGATTCGAGACGCTCCAGGGCGCCGTCCGACGTCGGTCCTAGCCTTCTCGCCCGATGGGGCGTGACGAGAAGCTGAGTGAGCACGAGGAACTCGCGATCGAGGAGGCCGACGCGTGGTTCGAGTACCTCGAGGTCACACGGGCTGAGGTCGGTTCCGGTCGGTACGTCGAGGTTGAATCCTGGGCATGGGACCGGCTGAATGAGCGGCTCTGGAGCGTCCGTCGGCGCCGCAGGAGCTTGGAGCAAGCCGTCGCCTGATACCCTCAACGATAGGAATGGTTTGGCGCAAATCAGGCAGCACTACTGAGTGAGAGTGCCGTCTTGCGCTAAACAATTCGGGAGTTTCTTTCGATCCATACGCTGGAGCGACTTCTAGGTCTTATGGTTGACACGTGTAGGAGATTCGCGCACCTCGACCGATCGGTCTCGAGCCGACGAGGTTGCAGCACCCTGCCCGTGCGCCTGAAAGGAGAAATACGTGGCATGGTTCCGCTGGAGAAGGCGGGCAGCGCGGGAGGAGTCCAAACAGGCTCCGGAGCCCGAAGCGCCGCAGGTCGAGCCGAAATCGGAGGGAGAGCGACCGGCTTCGCCTAAAAGCCCTGCGCGACGCCAATCCACCGATGGTCGGCGGCGCGACCGAACGAAGAAGCGCGAGAAGCCGACAGACGGCGCTTCCGCCAGGACGGGTCGGAAAAAGAACGAGGGTCGATCCGGCTCGCGCAGCCGACGAAGCCGGTCGGCTCCTAGACGGGATCGAACTCCGGCCAAGCGACCGTCCCCCGAGGTGCGCAAAGACATTCTCGTCTCCGTCGACGTCGGCGAGCAACGTGTCGCTGTGCTCGAAGAGGACAAGCCGGCCGAGGTGTACCTGGAGCGGCCGGAGCACCGCTCCATCGCTGGGAACATCTACAAGGGCGTCGTCGACAACGTGTTGCCCGGCATGGAGGCCGCATTCGTCGATATCGGTCTCGAGCGCAACGGATTTCTGTACGTCGACGAGATCGTCGTACCCGAGCTTGAAGGCAAACGGACCTCCCGGAAGATCCAAGAGCTGATCCAGCGCGGGGAAGAGATCCTCGTTCAGACGGTGAAGGACCCAATGGGCAAAAAGGGTGCACGACTGACGACAGAGATCTCGCTGCCCGGTCGCTTCCTCGTGCTCGCGCCGTTTGGCGAAGGCATCGGCGTCTCTCGGCGGCTCGACGATGACGAGCGCACCCGATTGAAGGAGATCACCAAAGGCCTCGATCTTCCCGTAGGCGGTGTAATCGTTCGGACTGCCGCCGAGGGTGCGACCGCGTCAGAGCTCGAAGGAGACCTAGCGCTTCTTCAGAAGCTTTGGGGGGCGATCCAGGGCAAGGCGAGGCGGGCGAAAGCCCCCACGCTCGTCTACCAGGAGTCCGAGCTTCCGCTGCGAAGCGTCCGTGATCTGTTCATCAGGGATTTCGAGCGGGTCATTGTCGACCATGATCGGACGTACCGGCGGATCGTCTCGTACTTGAAGCGGACCTCCCCGGAGCTCGCGGCTCGAGTGGAGTTGTACGAAGACTCCCCACCGCTCATGGAGCGCTACGGCGTCGAGGAGGCAATCAACTCGACCCTGCAGCGGCGAGTCGACCTTCCTTCCGGCGGCTACCTGATCTTCGACTACGCGGAGGCGTTCACGGTCGTCGATGTCAATACGGGCAGATTCGTCGGCGGGCGAGGAAAGACGAGCGCGGGCCGCCTCGAAGACACCATCACCAAGAACAACCTAGAAGCCGTCACGGAGGTCGTTCGCCAGCTTCGACTCCGCGACATCGGCGGAATCATCGTCATCGACTTCATCGACATGGCGAATCCAAAGAATCGAGAGCTCGTCGAGGAGGCGCTCAAGACCGAGCTCGAGAGGGATCGGACGAAGACCTATGTCGTCGAGATCTCTCCGCTTGGGTTAGTGGAGATGACTCGACAGAACGTCACGGACGGTCCACGCGAGATCCTCACCGACGCATGTCCGACCTGCGACGGAGACGGCGTGATCCTCTCGCCCGAGACGCGCGCAATCTCTCTCGAACGGGAACTCAAGCGGCGCGTCAGCGAGTCCAAGAGCGAGGCGTTTCGTGTCGAATTCAACTCGCAGATGGCTGATCTGCTGATCGGTCCTGGCGGTCGACGGGTTACAGCGCTGGAAGAGGCGACCGGCAGGCGATTCATCTTTGACGGAGCCGACGGTGTGCCGCTCGACCATCTCAAGATCCGCGCGAGGGGACGCTATAGCCGGATCCGACCGAAGGATCTTCCCGTTGAGCCCGGGCAGGAGATGATGGCCAAGCTCGCAGAGCGGAGTCCACACAACGAGAACGACGCACTCGTGCGACTCAACGGTTACCTCATCTCGGTAGCCGAGGCGGGCGACAAGATCGGCCGCCGAATGAAGATTCGGATCGAACGGGCGAACGAGTCAATGGGCTATGCAGTCCTTGCGCGAAAGAAAAAGGCCACTGCCCCGGTCCAGGCGGTCGACATGGACGAACCGCCGTCTCAACAGAAACCCAAGAGCCCCGGACGACGCCGGTCGCGAAGAAAGCGGCCCGAGAAGAAAGAAGAGACTCCGGCGCAGAGCGCTGGAGCGGATGCGACCGGGAACGACGATGCGACTGAGGCAGCGCAGCCGGATGGGCAGCCGGAGGCTTCTGCCGAGAGCAAGCCGAAGAAGAAAACTCGCCGAGGCTCGCGCGGAGGCCGCGGACGCAAGAAGAAGACGCCGGAGCAGGCGACCGAGCATGCGGGCGCGGGACCGTCCGGGGACGCCAAAGGGCCGGAGACGTCGGCGAAGAAAGGCGGCAGATCGGCGGACAAGAAGCAACCCGCTCCGTCGGAGGGTTCGTCGACGACCGCCGATGGCGCCGGTCCCGATTCCGATGGGGCGAAACCGCGAAAACGGACCCGGCGTGGGACGCGAGGCGGCAGGCGCCGGAGGAAGTCGGCGAACGGCCCCTCCCCGGCGACGGAAGGAGAGAAGAAGCCGGACGCGAACGGGGAGAAGGCGGGAGTGTCGAAACCCAAGGCACCAGCTGACGCCCGGTGATTGCCGGTCGCGAGCGGCCTGGCTAGACTTCGACCGGTCCGGCGGGTCAAAGCTCGCTGTTTCGGCGGGTGCCCACCGTTCCGGCGGGTAGGCCCGCTTGTGTTACGTCTGGATTGAGCTCATGAAATACGCAGTCATCTCACTGGCAGGGAAGCAATATCGCGTGCGCGAGGGCGAACGCCTACAGGTGAATAGGTTGACCCATGCCGAAGGAAAGACCTTCCACCCAGATCTATTGCTTGTCGGCGGCGACGGCGAGCCACTGCTGGAGGCCGATGAGTTGAAGTCGCAACAGGTCACCGCCAAGGTCTCGCGGCACCTCCTTGGCGAGAAGGTCGTCGTCGGTAAACATCGTCGCCGAACCGGCTACAAGCGCAAGAAAGGCCACCGAAGCCGACTGACGGAAATCGAGATCACCAAGATCGGCCAGAAGCGAACACGCACAACGCGCAAGAAGGCCGAAACCGCGAAGGCAGAGGAGAGCGCCGCTGAGACGAAGAAGCCTCAGCGCCGAAGATCCTCCACGTCGAAGAGCGGAACGACCAGCAGGTCGCGGTCGCGAAAGACGGCCGAAGAGAAAGAGAAAGAGGAGTAAGCGATGGCCCACAAGAAGGGCTTGGGATCCTCAAAGAACGGTCGCGACTCGCAGTCGAAGCGACTCGGCGTCAAGATCCACGACGGCCAGGAGGTCCGGTCGGGGATGATCGTCGTCCGGCAGCGCGGGACGCGATTCCGACCGGGCGAGGGCACCGGTCTCGGGCGCGATCACACCATCTTCGCGACGCGCGACGGCAAGGTCGCGTTCACGCGAAGCGGATCGAGCCGCACGATCTCGGTCGTTTAGCGCTTCTCGGCAAGGGCGAGAAGCGCTGAAGGGACAGGCTGTGTTCACACGCGCCTCATCAGTCTCTTTTGTTCGAGCCTTTACCCAACCCGCAAGAGCGTGGCTCTTGCCGGTTGGGTAAAAGGTCGTGTTCCACGACCGGGCCCGGATTCAGGTGGCCGGTGGTCGAGGCGGTGACGGCTGCATCAGCTTCCGCCGAGAGAAGTACGTGCCCAAGGGCGGTCCGGACGGCGGCGATGGAGGCAACGGAGGCGACGTTCGTCTGCTTGCGGACGTCGATTTGCGCGACCTGAGTGCCTTTCGGTTCAAGCGGCACTTCACGGCCAGCCGCGGTCGTCACGGCGAAGGGTCAAACCGTCGAGGCGCCGAAGGTGATCCCATCGATCTCAAGGTGCCGGTCGGCACGCAGGTCTTCGACGCCGAAGGCCGGCTGTTGGCCGATCTCGCGCACGGAGGAGCCGAGCTCGTCGTTGTCCGTGGAGGCCGTGGCGGCTCCGGGAACCGTCAGTTCGTGAGTGCTACGAACCAGGCGCCGCGGGTCTGCGAGGTCGGCGAGAAAGGGGAGGAGCTCGAGATCGACCTTCGACTCAAACTCATGGTCGATGCCGCGATGCTCGGGTTTCCGAACGCTGGCAAGTCGTCCCTCCTGCGTCGGCTCTCAAACGCGAAACCGAAGGTCGCCGACTACCCGTTCACGACGTTGGAGCCCGTCCTGGGGACGGTGGAGGCGGCAGACGGAGCCCAGCTGACAGTCGCGGACGTCCCCGGCCTTCTTGAGGGTGCGAGCGAGGGTGTCGGTCTGGGTCACGAGTTCCTCGCGCACCTCGAGCGAGCAAGAGTCCTGCTTCACGTCATTGACGGGAGCGATGAGCCCGAAACGCGGTTTCGGTCAATCGACCAGGAGCTCGAAGCGTACGGCGCCGGGCTTGCGGATCGGCCCCAGATCGTGGCGCTGAACAAGGCTGACTTGGAAGCGAATCCTGTCTTCGAGATCGGGGACGAGAGGCTGCTCGCCGTGCGCACTGTTTCTGCCGCTACCGGCGACGGCATCGAGCAGCTGAAGCACTCGCTGTTCGAGCTCATACCCGAGGCGCCGACGCGCGCCGAGGTTCCGCGGGAGGAGAAGCTCGTCGACTATCTTGTCTATCGGCCGCGGCCAACCACGCGCCGAGCCCTCCGCGTCTTGCGCACCGAGGACGGCTACCGGGTGACCGGGCGGGCTGCCGAGGACCTTTCAGGCGATGAACTCCGGGAGTTGCTCCGGGATGCCGGCGCGCGGCCCGGTGACCTCGCCGAGGTCGGAGATGAGTCCTTTGAGGTGTAAGTGGTGGTGACCGGCCTGCTCGGCGGTGCGTTCGATCCGCCGCAGAATGGCCATATGGCGCTTGCAGAGGCGGCAATCATCCACTTCCAACTCGATCGACTCATCGTCCTCGTTACCGGGGAGGCGCCTCACAAAGAAGTTGAAACCGATGCGGAGATGCGCTACCGCCTCGCGGAGACAGCCTTCGAGCGCATGCCTCGGGTCGAGCTCTCGCGGCACGAGCTGGAGCGGCCTGGTCCGTCGTACACCGTCGATACGGCGCGCTGGGCTCGCGGGGAGTTCGGCCAGGCGATCTTCCTCGTGGGCGCCGATGAGTTCGCGGATTTCTTGAAATGGAAGGAACCTGACGAGATTCTCAGGTACGTTCGGCTCGGTGTTGCCACGCGGCCTGGTTTCTCTCGCCAACAGCTCAGTTCCGTCGTCTCGGCCCTCGAACGGCCCGAGAGGGTCGAGTTCTTCGAGATCCCCTCCGTTTCCGTCTCTTCGACCTCCGTGCGCGAGTTGGCTAAACGCGGAGAAGATATTGAAGATCTGGTGCCCATCGGTGTTGCCCGTCTAATCGAGGAGCTTGGGCTCTACCGATAACCGTTGACCCGATCGGCCTGGCAACGTACTCTCAAAGCAGTGACCGATCAGGAGTTTTCGGCCAGCTGAAGCCGCTCGAGCTCGCGCAGCGTATTGCCGAGCTTGCCCAGGGCAAGCTGGCAGAAGACGTAGTCATCCTCGACATGCGTCCCGTTGTGTCCTACACGGACTTCTTCGTGATCTGCTCTGGACGCAACCCACGGCAGACGAAAGCGATCTACGATGAGGTTCGCTACGAGCTGAAATCGTCGGACGGTGTCAGGCCGCAATCGCACGCAGGCTCCGGTGAGGGATCCTGGATCGTTGCCGACTACCTCGACGTCGTCTTCCACGTTTTCACTCCTGAGTCGCGGGATTTCTACCGCCTCGAAGAGCTCTGGGGAGATGTCCCGCTCGTCGAGGTCGGCGTCGCCGTTTAGCGACGCAGTCTGTCTACTAAACAGGCAACACTCCGTCCGGCTGTCGTTCTACTGTTGGCTAATGCTGAGCTCCAATCAGAAGGGTGCTATCGCCCGCCCCGAGAAAGCGATCGAGCTTGCGGCGATTAAAGCCGGTGTCGCCGTGTACAGGCCTATTGCTGAAGGAGGGCGCTGTGACCTTATTTTTGAAGTCGCCGACACTCTCCTGCAGTGCAAGTGGATCGCGCGACGTGGTGACGTGGTTCCGGTGAGGTGCTACTCGTCCTTCAGGAATCGAGACGGGTTTGTGAGACGGTCGTACAGTGCTTACGAAGTAGACGTGCTGGCCGCCTACTGTCCTGACGTGGAGCGCTGCTACGTTCTTCCGTCGCGACTTTTCGCTAAGCAGCTGGAGGTCCAGCTCCGGCTGGCGCCAACCCGGAACAACCAGAAACGCGGTATTCATCTGGCCCGCCGTTTCGAGCTCGAGAAAGTAAACTGGTCCGAGTTCAGCGTGGGGCCATAGCTCAGTTGGGAGAGCG
>CAYTCZ010000073.1:0-19354 GCA_964436315.1 uncultured Gaiellales bacterium
TTGCCGCCCGGTGTATCCACCTCGACGGTCTCGCCCTTCTTTCGACCAAGGATCGCCTGACCAACAGGTGACTCAACCGAGAGCTTGCTCTCTGCCGAACTCGCCGTCGCCACGCCCGCGACCACATACTCCACCGACTTTTTCGCGTCGAGATCCCGCAGGCGCACGGTCGTTCCAACGGCCACCACGTCCTTTGGCAGATCTCCGGGCTGAACGACTCTGGCGCTCCGTAGCCGCTCTTCCAGAAGAGCGATCCGCTGCTCAAGCTGTTCCTGCTCGGCCTTCGCCTCGAGAAACTCGGTGTTCTCGGCGATCTCCTCGCCGCTCTCGAGTGCATCGCGGATCCTCTCGGCCACCTCGGCTCGCCGAACGTTGATCAGATGGTCGAGCTCTGATTCGAGGTTTGCGCGGCCCTCTGGTGTAAGGACGAGATCCTTCATACGCCATCTACGCGGTAGGTACGCGCCCGAATGGCTGCGCGATCACCGAGCAGCCCGAGTGCGGAGGGCGGTTCCATCGTCGCCCGGAATAGGGAGGCGACTGTGGACGCTCTGCGACGTTTCGCAGTCGGCCTGGCAGCGCGGGTACTCATCGGAGCGACCACGAAGTACTCCTGTTGTCTGATGCCCCCGTTCACCTGAAGTACGCCATTCCAGCGGGCGCGGCCCCCTGCTGTCAACTAACCCGGCAGAAACGAAGAGAGCTTCGAAACAGAATAGTCACCCCCACAGACGTGGGCACCAGAGCCTCGTCGATTACGTCATGAAAAGCGGCGCCTCGACTTGCTCGTGACGCAGGCTGTAGATGTCGAGTTCGGGCACCGTCGAGCGCATCGCCGAGATTGGGAGCTCCAATGCCTCCGTCGCCACCCGAAGGAGCGTAGGTGCGAGCTCGCGGTGCGCCTCTTGTGCTTGCGTCGCGGAGAGTTTGCCAAGCCGAACGGCCGCCGACAAAAGTTGGGCGGTCGCCCCTCGGAGCTCTATCAGCACGGCCTCGTCGCGTTGGACGCCGAGGGCGGCCGCAATAGCGCCCTCGACGACCGGTAGGTTCCCGTCGGTTTCCCCGTTGCGTACCTCTTCACAGAATGCGCTGAGCGGCGAGGCGGCGACAAGCCGGGGCGCCAGCGCGGCGAGTCGACTGCCGCAGGCCGATGACGCCCGGCGAGCTAGAGGAGTGAGTTTCCGGGCGGTGAGGATCCGGTCGAGATCGAGTAACAAGTCCAGCGACCGCGCGTCGTGCGCGTGCGCCACCGCCACCCCGTCGAGAGGCCCGACTCCAAGAACGACGAACGACTCCACGAGCTCCAGGATCGCCTCGGGGGTGACGTCCTCGTTCTCGAGGACACACGACTCGAGGCCGGCCGAATGGGCAAAGCGACCGATGGGGAGCGCACTGTCCGCAAGCTGCAAGGCCGCGAGAAACGCCGCTCGGTCGACCGGCTCGCTAATGGGCATGTCCCCTCGGTAGCGGCCGGTCACAGCCAAGGCGAACAAGCTCGAAGGAGGCCTCAACACCTTCGAGCCCGAGTGAGCGAATGGTCTCGAGCGCGATGTCGCGACTCGTCGTCAACGGGAGCCGTACGTTGCCGTCAACGATCTCGAGTGGGACGTGCTGATTTCCGAACGCGTGACCGAGCGCCACGGCTTCGGCGGCAAGCCGCTCTCGATCCAGGCGGTCGTTGAAACGCAGAACCAGGGCCTCTTCGGGCGCTCTCTCCACGACGACAATGCGCTGCCCGTCATCGAAGAGGACGGCTCCATGGCGCAGGTACGCACCACGTGGAAGGTCAATGGCGAAGTCGGTCCCTCGGTCTGTCGCCGCCCGGAGCCGCCGTTTCCCGGCGTCTTGCGATCCGACCCTGACACGCTCGACCGCGCGCCCGTCGAACTTGGGATCACCTTCGTCTCCGAGAATGTTCTTCCCTCGAAGCATCACTTGCGCCGCGGGGGAAGCGGAGCGCCGATGAGGTTGAGGCGGGCAGCTTTCCAGGCTTCTTCCAGTACGGTCGCGGCACCCGCCGACGTTTTTGCCAGTACCCGAAGCGCGACACCAGACGAGGAGGGAAGACCACCCACCGCCGCCAGAGCTCCATCGACCTCGGGCAATGCGGCCCGAAGTTGGTCGGTCAGTTCTTCCGTGTCTCGATCCGGCGCCACGACGTACAAATTTCCCAGATAGAGAAAGCGCCCGAGCGCGCCTCGCGTTCGGGGTGACCGCTCCCTTGGCTCGAGGACGAGGGCATCCGTAAAGAGCTCGGTCTCGCCGCTGAACGCCGCGGTCTTCAGGCTCAACCGCTCGTATTCGAATGCCTCACCACGGGCCAGGCGGCCCGGCCCGACGAGCTCGGTAGCCACAAGCGCGGCGCCGGGTGCGAGTCGTGCCTCAAGCTCCTGCTCGAGAGCGGCACCTCGCTGGGGTATGAGTAGGTCAGGGACGTACTCTGCATACGAGAGCTCACCGAGATCGAGTAGGAGGCGCTGGCCAGCGAAATCGCCGGAAGTCCGATACGCCTTCGTCGCGCTCTGTGTGGTCAGATGGACTCTCGCCCTCTGGCCAGCGCGAATACGAGTCACCAGCCGGTCGCCGGCGAACAGCCCACCGGTGGGATTCTGAACGTAGACGAATGCCATTCCAGGCAGGGCCGGATCAAGATGCAGCGGAACTGTGAACCGCAACGGGAATCGCTGCGCCCGCCGGACGAGCTCCGTTCGACCGCCGTTGCTCGCCTCGAACTCCAGGTCGAGAAGGCCGGTGGCGGATGTTGCCTCGATCACGATACTCCGAAGAAGACTGCATGCTCGAGATGAGCGAAGACCTCGTCGGCTCCTTCGTTCCTGAGGTCGGTGAAGAGGGTCGGACGTGCGGGTCGAATCGCCTCGAGGTCGGATCGCATGCGGTCGAGATCGGCGCCGACGTGTGGTGCGAGATCGGTCTTGTTCACCACGAGCAGGTCGGCCTCGGTCATGCCGAGTCCTCTTTTTCTCGGAATGTCGTCCCCGGCAGCGACATCGATGACGAAGATCCAGTGATCGACGAGATCAGTGCTGAATGTCGCCGCGAGGTTGTCGCCGCCGCTCTCGATCAAGACGAGGTCGAGGGGCTGATGCTCTCGCTCGAGCCTCTCCGCGACGGCGATGTTCATCGAGGGATCCTCGCGGATGGCCGTGTGCGGACATGCGCCTGTCTCCACTCCGACCACGAGTTCAGCGGGTATGAGCCGGCTTCGCTCGAGACGCTCGGCGTCCTCTCGGGTGACGAGATCGTTCGTGATCACCGCGACCTGCAGCCCCCGCTCCGTGCAGATCGGAAGCAGCTGTTCGATCAGCCGGGTCTTCCCAGAGCCAACGGGTCCGCCAATCCCTACTCGTACGGCGTCCGCCATCACTTGAGGACGTAGAGGGGACCGAGAGGTACGCGGTCGAGTGGCTCACAGGTGCAGAGCTCTCCATCGACCTCGACTCGATATGTCTCCGGGTTGACCGAGATCTCGGGTAGGGCGTCGTTGAACACCAGATCGCTCTTCGTGAGCTTCCGCATGCCACGAGCCGCGACGCAGCGAGACCTGAGGTCGAGCCGCTCCGGGATCCCCTCCTCGATCGCCGCCTGAGACATGAATGTCACTGAGAGTGCGTCCTTTGCACCGCCGAAGGCGCCCCACTGCGGACGGTAGAGCAGCGGCTCACAGGTCATGAGGGATGCGTTCGACTCTCCCATGACCGACCAGGTCGGAAAACCGCCCTTGAAGACGAGCTCCGGCTTGATCCCGAAGAACTTCGGCTCCCAGAGAACGAGATCGGCCAGCTTTCCCGGTTCGAGCGAGCCAACCTCATGGTCAATCCCATAGATCCGAGCGGCGTTGATCGTGTACTTCCCCACAAAGCGCTTGATCCGGTGGTTGTCGTTGCCCGTGCCCACATCCTCGGGGAGCGAGCCTCGTTCTGCCTTCATGTGCGCGGCAACCTGCCAGGTACGCGCGATCGTCTCACCGATCCGCCCCATGCCTTGTGAGTCGGAACCGATCACACTGATCGCACCCAGATCGTGCAAGACGTCTTCGGCGGCGATCGTCTCCCTGCGAATGCGCGATTCGGCGAAGGAGACATCCTCGGGAACCCGTGGGCTGAGGTGGTGACAGACCATCACCATGTCGAGGTGCTCGTCGAACGTATTCACGGTGAACGGATTTGTCGGGTTCGTCGACGACGGGAGGCAGTTCTCTTCCCCCGCGACCCTGATGATGTCGGGAGCGTGCCCGCCGCCGGCCCCTTCCGAGTGGTAGGTGTGGATCGTGCGGCCGCCGATCGCCTCCATCGTGTGCTCGAAGAAGCCCGACTCATTGAGCGTGTCGGTGTGGATCTGCACCTGCACAGCGAGCTCGTCGCCGGCCTGAAGCGCGGCGTCGATCACCGCCGGCATGGCGCCCCAGTCTTCGTGGATCTTGAGGCCGATCGCTCCCGAGCGGATCTGCTCGAGCAGCGGCTCGACTGAATATGCGCTCCCCTTCCCGAGGAACCCGAAGTTGAGGGGGAAGCCGTCCGCGGCTTGGAGCATGCGAGCGAGATTGACGGTTCCAGACGAGCAGATGCCGACGGTCACGGGACCGAGTCCCCCGCCGAGCATGGTGGTGATGCCGCTCGCGATCGCCTCCTCGCAGAGCCCGGCCGAGTCGAAGTGAACGTGGACGTCGATGCCGCCGGCGGTGGCAATGAGCCCCTCTGCCGCACGGACGTCGGTGTTTGCACCGACGACGAGGGACGGGTCGACCCCCTCCATCGTCTGCGGGTTGCCCGCCTTTCCGAGACCGACGATCCGGCCGTCCTTGATCCCGATGTCCGCTTTGACGATTCCGACCATCGAGTCGATCACGAGCGCGTTGGTTATGACGAAGTCGAGCGCTTCCTCGGCCGCGGTTATTCCTCCGTGTGTGCCAAGACCGTCTCGCAGGGTCTTCCCGCCGCCGAAGACACACTCGTCGCCGGGGACGAGCAGATCCTGTTCGACCTCAGCCCAGAGGTCGGTGTCGCCGAGTCGAACACGATCGCCGACCGTCGGCCCGAACATCTCCACGTACTCGCGCCTGCTCATTCGCCGAGCCATCTAGGACACCCCCCGGTAGTCGCCGTCGCCGGCACGGCGTAGCGCATCGACGAGTTCTCCGCCGCGGGTCAGCAGGTTCAGCCCATGCAGACTCTGCTCGCCGCCGAACTGGACGAGGTCGACCTCGCGCTCTTCACCGGGCTCGAAGCGAACGGCGGTACCGGCCGGGATGTCGAGCCGCCTGCCGAATGCGTCCTCCCGGTCGAACTCCAACTCCGGATTGACCTCGAAGAAGTGGTAGTGCGAACCGACCTGCACCGGCCGATCACCGACGTTCGTTACAGACAAGGTCAGCACGTCGCGGCCTTCGTTCAGGACGACGTCATCGTCGGCCAGCTGGAACTCGCCGGGCTCGACACCGGTATCGGGCTCTCGTCCCGGAGCGATCGGATCGTGGATCGTGACGAGCTTCTGACCGTCCGGAAACATGGCTTCGACCTGGAGCGTCCCGGTCAGCTTTGCGACGCCGGGCTGGACATCGTCCGTCGTGAGAATGCCCGCGCCCCGTCCCATGAGCTCAGCGACGCTCAGGCCATCGCGTGCCCCCTCACAGATCTCGTCAGCGATGAGGGCTCGAGCCTCGGGATAGTTGAGCTTGAGACCACGCTCCTTTCGACGCCTGGCGAGCTCTGCGGCGAGGAAGAGCAAAAGCCGATCGAGCTCCTTGGGACTCAGATACACCTGGTCACACTCCTTTCGCGCTCACGTAGTTCGTCCAGCCGCCGTGATCCGAGATGTCGGGCGCTCCGGCGACGGTCTCGGCGTCTGCAGCGAGCATGCAGCCCACGACGCGACCGTCCGAAAGCTCTACCTCCCCTTCGACCAGCTCCGGTGGCTCAGCGGCGAGAACCCGCGCCCAGACGTCATCGGGTACGTCGTAGAGCTCAGCGGCGATCGAGACTCCGTGCTCATCGACCGAAAGCAGAGCCGGGTAGTCGCCCATGCTGAACAATCGGTAGCGGTCCGCCGTCTCCACCGCCTCGATGAACCGAGCGCCCTCGAGGTTCGTGTGGCCAGGATGGCCACGCATGAACGATCCATAGAAGACGGAGAGACGCACCGAAATCAGCCTCTCTCGGCGAGCGCTGGGATATCCGCGTGAATCCGAGTGGGTCGAGCTCGTCCCAACTGCGGCTCGGAGACTTGCGCCAGCCGGAAAGCCAGGTATGCGCTCGCCGTGGCGACATCGTGGACGTTGTCCACATCCACGTAACGAAGGACATCCCCGGCGCTGTGGTAGTAGGGATGCTGCGGTGGATAGCGCCAGAGCCAGCAGGCGGGTACACCGGCATCGATGAAGGGGTTGTGATCCGACCAGGCATACAGACTTGCGTCGATTTCAGCCTCGGCTTCCCAGCCTGTTTGGGTCGCGCTCTCGCGCGCGAAATCGACCATCGCTGAATCGGCGACGACAACGCGTCTTCCTGGGAAGGGGAGGCCGAGTGCATCGAGATTGATCATCCCGACGGTGCGCACGTGCTCGGCGAGATGTCTGAGAACGTAGGAGTATGAGCCCCACGCAGCGAGTTCTTCGACGCCCCACGCGGCGAGAACGATCGTCCGATGCGGCTCGAGGTTCGCCCAGCGATGGGCGAGTTCGATTACGGATGCCACACCGGTCGCGTTGTCGGCGGCCCCGCAACCCTCGAACTGTGTGTCGTAGTGGGCACCGACCACGACGCTCTCTTCCGGTGACGCAACGCCGGCGATCTCCCCGACGACGTTCGCAGACGTCAACGTCGGATAGCGCGCGTGATGCTCGACTCGAATCGAGACGTTCCCCGCCGTCATCGCACTCAGGAGACTTCGTGCGGCCTGCGCCTCGATCGTGACGCCCGGAAACGGGAGGATCCGCCTCGCCCAGTTCTCTTCCACGGGGGGCGGATAGAAGGACACCGGGAAGTGGCCGATCAGCCCGTCCGGCGTCTCGCCGATGTTGACGAGTGCAACGATCCCCTTGGGAGCGAGATCGGGAGCGACGAGCCATGTGTGGTACGAGTGCGCGACTGCAACCTTCCCGCTGAGGCTCACACCCATCCGCTCCACAGCCCCGACATCCTCTGGTCGAGCGGCGCCGAGATAGACGGCCTCGCCTTCGGCGACCGCGTCGGCCGTGTACTGGAGCGGCACGCACGGGATCGAGATGTCATCGGCGAGAACGGTGCAGGATGCAGCTTGTGGTTCGTATCCCTGGAAGCGGAACTCCTCTGCCCTCACGTTCGCGAGCCCGGCGCGGGCGAATTCGTCCAGGACGAGCTCGCGACAACGAGCTTCTCCCGGACTCCCCGCGAACCGGTTGCCGGTTGCAACGACACGCTCGAGGCGCACGCCCAGGCTGTCAGCGCCAAGTGCTGGCATCTCGTCGGGCCGCGGGTCATGCGTCATCGACCACTCCTTGCCGTCGCTCGCGGGTCAAACCTACCGGGCGGCGCAGCTTCGGGCAATGAGACGCGGAAAGGGCGGTACGACGCGCGCGGTCAGTGGAGGAGATACGCCCGGTTGAGGGGAAGCTCGGTCACCGGCTCGAGCGTCACCGGTCGACCGTCGACTCGAACCTGCTCCGCCGTCGAATCCACCTCGACCGTGGGCAGCGCAGCATTCAGAACGAGATCGCGCTTCCTGGTCGAGCGACACCCGCGCACCACGGAGACGCTGATCCGGTCGCGCGACGACAGCGTCTTCGCGCCGACCTTGCTGGCGAAGATCGTCGCCACTCCGGACGGAGCGGCACCCTCTGAGCCGAACAGGCCACCGTAGGCAAGGGGCTCCCCGATCCGTGTCGTTCCGCTGCCCGAGCCACGGACTCCCCAAGCTGCAAAGCCAGACTTCAGGATGAGCTGTGGCTTGACACCGAAGAACGCCGGCCGCCAGAGCACGATGTCGGCGAGTTTGCCCGGCTCGAGAGAGCCGACTTCGCGGCCGATGCCATGCGTCAGCGCCGGATTAATGGTCGTCTTGGCGACGTAACGGAGGATCCGCTCGTTGTCGTGTCCATCGTTCGGGCCGGCGAGAACCTTCATCACGTGCGCGAGTTGCCAGGTGCGTCTCGTGACCTCGGCGATGCGACCCATCCCCATCGAATCGGAGCTCATCATGCTGATCGCTCCGAGGTCGTGGAGCACGCTCTCGGCCGCCATCGTCCAACCGCGGATGCGCTCAGAGGCAGCCGTGATGTCGTTCGCGAAGACGGCGTGCAGGCGATGACAGGTCCTGATCATCTCCAGATGCTCGGCGACCGCATTGATGCCGAATGGGACAGTGGGACTTGTCGACGATGGAAGAACGTGATCGTGCGATAGGGCCTCGAGGAGGTTGACGGGCCCCCCGCCACAGCCCTCGACGTGGTAGAAGTGAACGGCCCGACCGTCGATCGCTGCGAGCGTCTCCTCGAGCGTTGCGGACTCTCCGGTGCCGTCGGCGTGGAGCGCGAGTTGGACGTCGTGACGCTCTGCGACGGAGAGCGCCGCATCGACGATTTCCGGATAGGCGCCCGTGTCTTCGTGCACCTTGAATCCGGCGGCCCCGGCCTCGAGCAGCGCCTCGAGAAACTCTTGGTTCTCGGTGCTCGCCCGGGCGAGGGGAACGAGATTGAGCGGAATCGACTGCCAGGCGTCGAGGAGGCGCCCGAGGTTGTTCGCCGGGTTGATGCCGAGATCGAAGGCGCCCCCGTAGCCCATCGCGACCAGCGTGGTCGTCCCCGCCGACAGAGCGGCCGGCGCAATCTGGGGACCCAGCAAGTGGATGTGGGTATCGATCGCCCCCGGCGTGGCGATTAGCCCTTCAGCCGGAACGACCCCCGTCGCCGGCGAGATCGGAACCGCGACGTCGTCCGTCGCGTCCGGGTTGCCGGCTCGTCCAATGCACACGATGCGGCCATCTTTCACCCCGATCGACGTTTTTCGGATACCAATAATCGGGTCGACGAGGATCACGTTGGTGATCACGACGTCCAGCGCATCGTCGGCGGAGACGCTGTCCGCCATCAACTGACCGGCCCTGATCGTCTTCCCGAAGCCGATGAGCGGCTCGTCTCCCGACGCCGTGTCATCGAATTCGACCTCGAGCTCGAGTTCCGTATCTCCGAGGCGCACCCGGTCGCCGACGGTCGGCCCGTAGACCGCGGCGTACTGGGCTCGTGTCAAGTCCATATGACTTCCAGCGTGAGTTCGTCGCCAGGAGCGATCCGCACCGTGGCGCCGGACGGTAGGTTGAGCCTGGCACCTTCGAGACCGGAACGGTCGAACTCCAGAGCGGAGCTCGCCTGCACGATCGGGAAGTGGGAACCTAGATAGACAGGGAACCGCCCTCGGTTCAGAATGCGCACGGTCTCACGCCGGCTCACCGCGACGACCGGAACCGGCGCGTTCGCCGGGCTGACCTCGCCGGGCCGTATCACGCCACCAGTTGTTCGAGGGGAACGAGGCGGCTTCCGTCGTCGAACACCGCCTCGACTTGATGGGGGCTCTCGAGCAGCTCGGCCACTCCGGGGAGGAGTTGTTCGCGGCTGAAGATGCCGTAAACGGATGCACGTGCTTCTTCGAGAGTTGCCCCGCGCCTCGCGTGTTCGAGCACCTCGTCCGACGCCAGTGCAACTGCCTCCGGATGGCTGAGCGGCACCCCGCCCGAGAGGTGTTTTCGAGCCAGCTCCGCGGCCGTGAAGATGAGGAGTCGCTCGGCTTCGCGCGGCGTCAGTTGCACGTCCCGACCGATGCTAAACCTCAGCTAGGACGAGCTCGCTCGGGCTTCAGCCAGCCTTCTCGGACACAAGGAAGTTCGCCCAACTCCCGTACTCCGAGACGTCGGTCCCCTCGTGGGACGCAACGAACTCGTCCGTGCCGAGCATGGTCGGCACGGTGCGCCCGTCGTCGAGCTCGACAGCGGCGAACACCATCTCCGGGGGCTCCGCGTCGACGATCCCTTGCCACGCGTCGTCCGGGATGTCCCACACCTGAACGGCGATTGCACGACCCCCGGCCAGGTCCTCGACGAGAACCGGAAATCCGTCAAGGTCGAAGAGGCGGTAGTGCGACGCGGTGATCGCGTCCTCCACGAAGGAGGCGCCGGGGATCGCGTCCTGCTGGCCGGAGACGGTCAACAGTCCGTAGGCGAGTTTCAGCGGCATACCACCGCGCCGTGGCCCGCTAGATCTTCTATCTCAGCGCCTGAATACCCCAGCTCGGCCAGGACCTCGGCTGTGTGCTCACCGAGGCGTGGCGGCGGACGGCGAACCGAGCCTGGAGTCTCCGACAGCTTGATCGGGATCCCGATCATCTTCGCCTCGCCGGCGTCGGGATGATCGACCTCGACAACCATTCGACGCGCGCGCGTGTGGGGATCGTCGAAAGCCTGCTCGTAGTTGTAGACGGGACCGGCTGGTACACCCGCGTCGCGGAGACGGTCGACCCAGAGCGCCACGGGCTCATCGGCCGCGACGGATTCGAGAAGCTCGATCAGCTCGACGCGATTGGCCAGCCGGTCTCCGTTGGTCGCAAACCGCGGATCAGTCGACCATTCAGGGTGACCGAAGGTCTGGGCCGTTGCCGCCCACAGCTCATCGGTGTTAGCCCCGAGCGTCAGATGGCCATCGGCGGCTCGGATCGCCTGATACGGAGCGGACATCCGATGGGCCGATCCCAGCGGGCCGGGCAGCCGGTTGCTCCCCCAGAGCTCGGTCGTTTCCCAGGCTCCGTAGACAAGACCAGCTTCGAACAGACTCGTGTCCACGAGCTGCCCACGCCCGCTCCGCTCGCGAGCAGCGAGGGCGGCGAGGATGCCGACGGCGCAGAGCATGCCCGCCCCGATGTCGGTCAGCGGGACTCCCGCTTTGGCAGGCTCTCCGCCGGCTTCTCCGGTCACTGACATGATCCCGCTCATTCCCTGCGTGATGATGTCGTAGCCACCGTGCGCCGCGTACGGGCCGGTCGCGCCGAATCCGGAGATCGAGGCGTAGATCAGACCCTGGTTGCCGTCTTGAAGCGCCTCGTAGTCGATGCCGAGACGTTTCGTTGTTCCGGGTCGGTAACTCTCCACGAGAACATCGACGCCGGCCGCGAGCCGGCGGAAGACCTCGACTCCCAGGGCGCTCTTGAGGTCAATGACAACGCTGCGCTTGTTGCGGTTGACGGCGAGAAATGCTGCAGACTCGCCCCAGTTCTGAATATCGCCGAGAGAACGCCGCGTCGCATCACCCGCCGGCGGTTCGACCTTGATGACGTCAGCGCCGAGGTCCGCGAGCAGAAGCGCGCAGTAGGGACCGGCCATCACCTGCGAGGCGTCGATGACCCGGAGGTGTTCGAGCGGAAGCTCCGCCATACTCAGCGTCCTGTGAATCGAGGTGGGCGCTTCTCGAGGAACGCGCGAACGCCCTCCTGATAGTCGTCGCTCTCGATCGCACGCCGCTGGAGCTCCTCGAGCCGCCGAAGCCACTCTGGATTACTGGGCTCGCGAGCCGCCTGCATTGCCACCCAGGCTCCCTCCATTGGGATCGGGGCGTTCTCCGCAAGGCGTCCCGCGTAGTCGAGGACCCGAGCTTCGAGTTCGTCGATCGGCCAAACAGCGTTCACAAGACCGATTCGCAGCGCTTCGTCGGCGTCGAGGGTTCGGCCGGAGGCGAGGATGTCGAGCGCGTAGCTCTCGCCGACGGCGCGAACGAGTCGCTCGAGAGCTTGGAACTCGTAGACGATCCCGAGTCGCGCAGCCGGAACGCTGAACCGGAGCGCCTCGTCCGCGAACCGTAACTTGCACGAGATCGACAGGCCGCCGCCCCCGCCGTAACAGACGCCGTGAATCATCGCGATCGTGGGCTTCCAGGTCGTCGTGAGCGAGAGGAATGCGGCGCTGACGTGCTCGCTGTACATCGCTGCGGCGTCGGGAGTTGAGCGTTTCGCCTCGAACTCCGAGATATCCGCGCCCGCCGAGAACGCCTCTCGACCCTCTCCGCGAAGGATGATCACGCGCACATCCGGGTTTGCCGCGAGGGTCTCGACGGCCCGGGCGAGCTCGATCCACATCTCGAGAGTGAGAGCGTTGAGGCGATCCGGCTGGCTGAGCCGCACAGTGCCGACGGCACCATCGCGCTCGAGCAGAACGTCTGCCTCAGGCATCGATCGATGCCTCCTGGATTGCCGAGGCGACCGCCACGATCTCGTGGTCGCAGAAGGGCCGGCCCACGATCTGGACTGCGACTGGTTGGCCCTCGTCGGATCGGCCACAGGTCAAGGCGAGTGCCGGGAAACCGAGCAGGGTGATCACGCGACACGGGACGATCCGCTCGAAGCGCGACTCAAAGTCGGCGGAATCAAGCTCGTATGCGGGCCCGGTCGAGACCGGGAGCAGAAGGATGTGATGGTTGTCCATGAACTCGAGAATCCGAGCTCGGAGTTCGTCTCGCTCGCTCATGAGCGTGCGGTAGTCCTGGTACGAGCCGGATTCGACCCGCTGAAACCACGTTCGCATGCTCTCGGTCAGATCGTCTTCGCGTCCGTCGACAAGGGATCGGTGATCAGGTAGGCCATCCGCATCGCGAATCGCCGTGTAGATCGCCTCTGCCCCTTCCAGGCCAGGGGGCCGCACCTCCTCGACTCGCGCGCCGAGTCCTTCGAGCGTTGCGGCTGCACGCTCGACGACCACCACCAGATCACCCCGTACCGGTACCGTCCCGTCTCCGTCGCACCACGCGTAGAAGAGGCTCGCGACGTCGACGAGCGCCGGATTGCCAAGCGGAACGGGCACCGAGCTCGGGTCGCGCGGATCGGGGCCGGCCAACACGGACAGCGCGGCCCAGAGATCTCCAGGCTCGCGTGCAAGCGGTCCGACCGTCAGCGAGCGCGAGAGCATCGAGACAGAACTGGGAGCCGGGAGCCGATCGGAACCTGTCGGCGGAACGAGGCCGGTACCCGGCACGAGTCCGACCGTTGGTCGAAGCCCGTGAATGCCGTTGCACTGAGCGGGCCAGCGCACAGATCCTCCATAGTCAGTGCCGAGGCCGAGGGCCGAGCACCCTGCCGCGACGGCGGCTCCTTCTCCACCGCTGGATCCTCCCGGAGTGATACCCGGGTCGAGCGCGTTGCGGGTCAGGCCAAAGAGTCGGTTGTCAGTGTGCGGATCGAGGGCGAACTCCGAGCAGTTCGTCTTTCCGATCAACATCACTCCCGCTTCGCGCAGGCGGGCGACCACCGTGGCGTCCTCCCTTGGAACGAAGTCCTGCAGGATCCGGCTTCCAGCCGTGGTTCGAACTCCCGCGGTCGCGATGACGTCCTTCACGGTGACCGGAACTCCGGCGAGGGATGGAAGCGGTTGCCCGGCCGCGGACGCGCGGTCGATGGCTGTCGCCGCCTCGCGAGCGTCCGCCTCACAGAGGGTGACGATCGCGTTCAGTTCATCGTTCACGGCGGCGATGCGATCGAGGTGAGCCTCGAGAACCTCAACTGCGGTGACATGGCGGCCACGCACCGCCGCCGCGAGGTCGACTGCGGAGCGATCGAGAACTTCCCTCACCGCGACATCCCGTTAGCGCGCGCGCTTGACGACCCTGTCGGCGCGCCACAGAACTAATCCGGTTCCGATCAGTACGACTGCCGCCCCAATCGAAGCGACCTGCGGTCCGGCGATGAGCCAGAGCAGAACCGCGATTCCAAGTGCCACACCGACGATGACCTTCTGGGCCGCCATGAGTTGTACAGCCCACCGTGGCGGGTCACCGCCGTTCTGTTCGTTGCCCCCGGCTGCACCTTTCACTTCGGTCTCAGTCACTCCCGTCCCCATTGTCGCAGGCTGTGTACGCAGGCTCTCCTTCGAAACTCGTCTCGCAGCGACCCGAGCTCGGCTTCGGCGTGTGCGACACCGGTATGGTTGGCCCCAAGCGGCTGACGTGACACGAAAAACGGAGGGAGCGGGCATGCACGACCTTCTCGTCCGCGGCGGCACGGTGGTTACACCGGCGTCGACCGACCAGCTGGACATCGGGGTCAACGGTGAGCAGATCGCGGCGATCGATGCGCCCGGAGCACTCGGCACCGAGGCAAAGAAGGTAATCGACGCCACGGACTCGTACGTGATTCCGGGAGGCGTCGACCCGCATTGTCACTTCAGTCTCGGCTGGGGCGAAGTGCGCGCAGAGGGCCAGGAACACTCCTGGGCGTGCGCGTGGGGAGGCACGACCACGATTTGCGACTTCGTCCTCCAAGAGCCTCCGACGAGCCTTCACGACGCCGTGGCTGCGAAGAAGGCCGAGGCGGAGGGATCGATGGCCGTGGACTACGGACTCCACGCCATTCTCGCCGGCGAGATTCCGTTCGAGGTGATGGAGGAAATCGGAGACGTGATCCGCGGCGGCATCCCAACAATAAAGACGCTGACGACGTACGCGTGGAAGGTCGATGACGGTCATCGCTTTGGTGTCATGACTGAGGTCGCGGAGAACGGGGGCCTGAGCATCGTCCACGCCGAGGACGACGACCTCGCCAACTGGCTGACGAAGAAGTACCTACGGGACGGCAAGACCCACGGCGGCTACTGCGCCGAGACGCGCGGGGCGCTGGTGGAGGAACTCGCCATCCGTCGCGCAATGCTGATTGCCGAACGGACCGGCTCGCCTCTCTACATCTTCCATATGGCCGCCGGCTCGGGAGTCGAGGCGCTCGCAGAGAGTCGGGCCCGAGGGCTGCCGATGTACGGGGAGACACTCCTCATCTATCTCACGTGGACGGCCGACAAACTCTTCGATGACGAGAGCCGCGGTCTCTTGTGGAGCAACTTCCCGACCATCAAGTTCCAGGAAGATCAGAATGTCCTCTGGGAGGCGGTCGCCGACAATCGACTACAAGTCGTCAGCTCGGACCACTACGGACTCAAGGCCGATACCCGATATACGTACATGGGCGACCGGGTCGATACGCCGCAAGGCGGACAGAATGCCAACGAGATGCGCGTTCCGGTGATGTTCCACCTGGTTCAGCAGGGGAAGATCGGCCTGAATCGGTTCGTCGAATTGGTTTCGACGAATCCCGCCAGGATCATGGGGCTCTATCCGAAGAAGGGGCAACTTGCCGTGGGGGCAGATGCCGACATCGTCGTGATCGATCCGGCGAAGACGTGGACGGTCTCCGCGGCCGATCATCACATGGGCGGTGATTACAACTGCTGGGAAGGATGGGAGCTGAAGGGCAAGGTCGTTACGACGATCCTGCGCGGCACTCCACTCCTCGAGAATGAGCAGTGGGTCGGCTCGAAGACCGGCGGCCAGTACATTCCGAGGACGCTCCTGCCTGAGATCGTTGGCTCGGCGCCAGACTTCTCAGCGACGTACGAGTCCCCGATCGTCGGCGCCTCGCTTTCTTCGTGAACCTCAGAGAATGGCGGCGGACGGCACAGGCGATGCGGTTCTCGACCACACGATCTCGTTCGAGCTCGAACCTTCACGCACCGCGCTCGTCGTCGTCGACATGCAGTACGCAAGCGCATGTCGTACAACCGGTTTTGGGCGCTGGCTCGATGAGCAAGGCCGAGCCGAAGAAGGGCGGTACCGCTTCGACCGCATCGAAGGACTATTGATTCCCAACATTCAGCGGCTCCTCACCTTCTTCCGATCACACGACCTCGATCGGATCTTCGTTCGACTCGGCGCCGAACTGGAAGGCTGCCGCGATCTCATCCCGCACATCCGCCAGCTCGAGACGTCCTTCCGGAACGTCCGCGGAGAACGCGAATTCGAGATTCTCGATGAGCTTCGGCCCGAGCCGAACGAGTCGGTGATCACGAAGCTCTCGGCGAGCGCATTCACGTCGACCGGTATTGACGCGCTCTTTCGTAATCTCGGCACGGAGTGCCTCGTCCTCGCCGGCGTTTCGACGAGTCAGTGCGTCGATCTCACGGCGCGAGATGCAGCGGATCGGGGCTATCGGAGCCTCGTCGTCGAAGACGCCGTGGCCGAAGACCGGGCCGACTATCACGAGTGGACACTCGAGCAGTTCAAGCGGCTGTTCGGTCGAGTTGCAACCACCGCCGAAGTGCTCGCGGAACTGCAAGCGAAGATGTCGACGCCTGCTCGGTAGTGAACACCGGGGTCCTCACCGGGCTTCGGATCCTCGACGCCGGCACCATGATCGCCGGACCGTTCGCGGGTACCCTTGCCGCCGACTACGGGGCCGATGTTCTGAAGATCGAAAAACCGACTCAGGGCGACCCGATCCGGCAGTGGTCACCCATGAAGAACGGCACGTCGCTCTGGTGGAAAGTGGCCGGACGGAACAAGCGTCTGATCACCGTCGATCTCCGTCACGAGCAGGGACGCGAGCTCTTCCTCAGACTCGTCGAGCAGGCGGACGCGGTGATCGAGAACTACCGGCCGGGCACGTTCGATCGCTGGGGCCTGAGCTACGAGGAACTCGCAAGGGTGAACCCCCGCATCATCGTCGTTCATGTGAGCGGATACGGTCAGACGGGTCCGTACGCGGAGCGTCCCGGCTACGGCACCGTCGCCGAGGCGATGTCCGGGATCCCGTATTTCACCGGCTTTCCAGACCGTCCCCCCACGCTTTCCGCGTTCCCGCTCGCCGACACGCTCGCCGCGACCTTCGGGCTCCTGGGCCTCCTCGGCGCCGTGTACGAGCGGGACATCGGTGGAAGCGGTCGGGGTCAGGAGATCGACGTCTCCCTCTACGCGCCGCTGTTTCGCATCGTCGAGAGTCAGGTCATCGGCTACGACCAGCTCGGAATCGTGAAAGAACGACATGGAAACCGAATCGAAGAGGACTCCCCGCGAAATGCTTACGCCACGTGTGACGGTCGCTGGATCGCGATCTCGGCGAGCTCAGATCGCACGTTCGGCCGGCTCGCCGCCGCGATCGGTCGTCCTGAACTCGCCGACGACCCGCAGTTTCGCGACAATCCGAGCCGGATAGCCCACGACGCCGAACTCGATGCCATCGTCGCCGATTGGATGGCCGAACGGACAGTCGACGAGATCATGAAGACGTTCGAGGAGAGCGACGTCGTTGCCGGCCCGATCTACTCGATTCAAGACGTCTTCCTCGATCCGCAGTACGAGGCGCGCGGTGACATCGTCTCGGTCGACGATCCGCAGCTTGGGCCCCTTCGCATGCCGGGTGTCGTGCCGACCTTCTCGCGCAGCGGATCTAGCGTTGCCTGGCCCGGTGGTCCACTCGGACAGCACAACGAAGAGGTCTACGGTGAGCTCCTCGATCTGACCGCCGAAGACCTCGCCGAGCTCAGCAACGCCGGCGTCGTCTGATAGGGCGCCCGTGCCAACGCCAGTCATCGTCTCGTATGGCTCGAGTCCCTACGAGAAGCGCGAAGGTCACGAGGTCGGGTGGCATCTCTGGAAAGCGACCGTGGATTGCCTCGAGCGCTCCGGGCTCGAAAAGGACGCCGTCGACGGGCTCGCGCTTGCCTCGTTCAGCTACACCCCCGGCAACGTTGTCACGCTCGGCGAGCACTTCGGGATGCGCTTGCGCTGGGCGGAGCAAGGCGCGTTCGGCGGCGCCTCAGGAGCTGTCGCCGTCGGCCATGCGGCCGACGCCATTCGGGCCGGGCGAGCGCGGGCAATCATCTGCCTTGGCGGCGACGCCTTCACGGTCGCCTCCCATGACGCGATGCTCGACAGCTTCACGCCCGCGATGCGTGACTACCTCGCCCCGCACGGTTTCGGGGGGGCGAACGGCGTCTTCGCGCTTGTCCAGCGCCAGCATTCTCATCTGCATGGTACGACTCGCGAGCAGCTCGGCCACCTCGCTGTGACGCAACGCGCGAGCGCGCTCATGAACCCAAACGCACTCTTCAAAAAACCCCTCACACTCGACGATTACCTCAACGCGCGCTGGATCTGCGAGCCACTCGGGCTCTACGACTGCGTGATGCCGTGTTCGGGCGCCCATGCCGTGCTGGTTGTTTCGGACGACATTGCTCGAGCACTCGATCGGCCAACGGTCGGGATCATGAGCTTTGGAGAGGTGCACAACGCCTATCCGGAGTCGTCGTCGTCGCTTCCTGGGGGCTTCGAACTCTTTGCCGACGATCTCTTCAGCGACGCCGGGGTGAATCGGTCCGACGTCGATCTCGTCTCCCTGTATGACGACTACCCGATCATGGTCGGGATCCAGCTCGAGCGGTACGGGTTCTGCGCGGAGGGAGAGTGCGGGCCGTTTCTCGAGTCGACCGACGTCTCGATCCAGGGTGAGCTTCCGATCAACACCGGCGGGGGACAACTCTCGTGCGGACAGTCCGGCGCCGGGGGCGGGTCGATCGGGCTCGCCGAGGTCGTGCAACAGCTCCAGCACGAGGCCGGCGACCGACAAGTTCCCGATGCCCGAGTCGGCTTGGTGTCCGGATTCGGTTTGGTCAGCTACGGCAAGGGCCTCTCGACGGCGGGCCTCCTCCTGGAGCGGGAGTAACGGATGCGGCTGGATCACAACGCGGACTACCTCGACGCTTCGGCCGAGGGTCGACTGGCGCTCCAGCGCTGCACGGTCTGTGGCCATGTCCCCAACTTCCCGAGAGTCGGGTGTCCACGGTGCCTGGGCGAACTCGAATGGTTCGACTCGACGGGTCGCGGAGAGGTGGTCAGCTTCACCGTGATCCACCGCCCTCACGATCGGGAGCGGTTCGCCGCTCACGTGCCGATCGTGATGGCGCTGATTCAACTCGACGAGCGGAACGAGATGATTGCGACGCTCGTCGGCGACGATCGGCTCGACGTCGCGATCGGTGACGCCGTCGTTGTCGCCGCGAAGGGAGGCTGGTCAGAGCTTCCGCAGTTCCGTCGCGCCGCTGAGCCGGCCTGAAACTGACCTAACGCTCGTTTCAGCCGGGCTTCAAACACGCGCACTGGATCGGAACCGGAGTCGGTCGCCTCGGTGCTCGCCGGCCCGAGTGCCGAGGCGGGAGTCGTGGAACTCTCGGGCGAGACACTCGCAGGGAACAACTTCGACATTGCCGAGTTTCGAGGCACGCCTGTTTTGATCAACGTCTGGGCTTCGTGGTGATATATCTACGTTCGGGAGGCGGTCGCTTTCCGTGAGTTCGCAGAGGCACACGCGGAGTTCGCGTACGTCGGTATGAACGTCAAGGACGCTCACGATCGAGCCCGCGGGTAATACGGATGGGAATTTCCGTCGCTCGTCGATCCGGATCGCGAGCTCGCGGGGCGCCTTGGTCTACCAACCGTGGTCGTCCTTCTCGCCGAGGACGGCAAGATCGCCGCGCGGGCCGCCGGCGGTAGCGGCCCGGGCTCCTGGCTCGC
>CAYTCZ010000074.1:0-5172 GCA_964436315.1 uncultured Gaiellales bacterium
GCGCCGCGTCTCAGCCGCCAGCCGGGGGTGCTGCACCTACCGGGATAGGCTCTAACAGGCCGCGCGGGCAGTGCCAACGAAGGTTCGGCGCAAACCACTCGTTCGTTAGCCCGCGGACTGCCGACAACCGTTAGAAGCAGCAAGGCAGGCTCACGCGCCTCGCGAAAAACCCCTGGCGGCAAACTGGGAGGTAGCAGAAATGACTGGCGGCGCCGACTCCGCCGAGACCGTCGCTTCGCCGGCAGGCGATGAGACGAGGGTGGTTCTTACCGGGACTTGTGAAGGTCTCGCGGACGTGTTCAGGGCGCTTGGAGAGCACCCTGCGATCGAACTTGCCGGCTGGAGAGAGGACGTCCGAAAGGCGTCTGAGCTTCTCGTCCGTACACGCCCCGCGGTCGTCTTGCACGGAGCGCGCGAGACGGATCGACTCCTTGCCGACCTCGCAGTGATACGAGAGTGTTCTCAAGCTGCGGTCGTCGTGGCGACCTCGCCTCACGAAAGCTCGATCATCGAGCGGTCGTTCGATGCCAACGTCGCCGATGTTCTCCTTCTCCCTCAGGAACCGGAAAGCATCGTCTTCGCGGTGCGAAAAGCGGCTCGAGGCGTGCCGGGTGGAAGCGTCGTCGAGCGGGCATCCGAGGAACCAGGTCGACTCCTGACGGTGTTCGCTCCGCGTGGTGGCTCGGGAAAATCCGTGATCGCAACGAACGTGGCGATCGCACTATCGCTCCTCGGAAGACGCACGCTCCTTCTCGATCTCGACATCGGTTTTGGTAGCTGCTCGCTCCTTCTCGGGATGGCACCGGATCTGACACTGTCAGATCTGACCGAAAGTCCCGGAGCGCTTGACGACGACAAGCTCGCCGGCTATACGACCAGACATCCGTCCGGCCTCGACGTTCTGCCGGCTCCGGTGCGGCCGGAGGACTTTCGCTCCGTCACGGAAGACAAGGTGAAGCGCATACTCCACGTCGCGAGAGCACAGTACGAAGCTGTCGTCGTTGACACGTCCTCGCTCTTCTACGACGCGATGCTGGCGACGCTCGATCGCACGGACGAACTGATCCTCGTTTGCAGCCCAGATCTCCCGAGTATCGAGAATGTTCGAAAGAGCCTCGAGACCCTCGACTTGCTCTCGTTTCCCATCGAGAGGATCCGGCTCGTGGTCAATCAGCCGAACCCTGACCACGCCCTGAGCACAGCCGAGGTAAGCGAAGGGGTCGGACTCGACGCGACGACAACGATCCCGTACGACCCCGGGGTTCCCGCCGAGGCGAATCGCGGCAACGCACCGGTGCTTCGCGGGAAGGGAGGCTTCGCCCGCGCGGTCCGGCAGATGACCCAGTCACTCGTTCCTAGCGACTCGTAACACAGCGACGCCATCTCGTTGCACTTGCTGCTTTCCAGCGGCTTGCTGCATTCTGTCCCAGCCAGTGAGATAGGGTTGCTCCGAGCTTTCCATCGGGACGGTAAACGTGAGAGCAGAGGGAGATGCCGAGCGGCTGAACCGTTTGGCGAGCGGTAGCTATCACCAGCGCCCGGAGATGCTCGTCGCCGTCGCGCTCGCCGGGGCGGCGGTCGTCATCAGCGCGGCCATGGCACTCGTATTCGGCGTCTTCGCCGGCACGGCCCACGCCGCTCCCTGTCCCGACCCCTCCGAGACGATAAGACCTGCAGTCGGGTTCTCAGGCGACGACTGTGCTCGCACTCTCGCGGCCGCGGCAGACGACGATGATGACGATGACGACGACGGTGGCTCGAGGTGGAAGGACTTCGACGGCGACGGGATCCAGAATCGAGACGACAACTGCTGGTGGGATCGGAACCCCGACCAAGAAGACCTCGATGGAGACGGCCGAGGAGATGCTTGCGATCCGGACGTCGACGGAGATGGCGTCAGAAACACGCGTGACAACTGCCCGACCGTGGGGAACCGAGACCAGCAGGATGAGGACGGAGACGGGATCGGCGATGCATGCACCCCAGCCCCATCACCCTCGCCCAGTCAACCGCCGGCGCCGCCGGCAACTGCCGTTGAGCCAGGAACGACGCCGGCGGTGACGAAAGAAACCCTGGCACGGGACCTCGCAGCTCCAAGCCTCGGCCAAGCCCTCACCGCCGCCCCGCACTTCCGCTGGGCAGTTCGGCCGGACGCCCGTTACTACAACTTGCAGCTCTATCGGATGACGGATGGACAACGCACGACCGCACAAGCACCGTCGCCCCGCTCGATCAAGATCCTGAGCACCTGGCCGATTCGCCCGAACTACGCGATGCCGGTCAGGTGGATATTCGAAGGCCAGGTCAATCGGCTCTCCCCCGGGACGTACGAATGGTTTGTGTGGCCGGGAATCGGCGCGCGGGAGGCATCTCAGTTTGGTCCGCTCGTCGGCGAGAGTAGCTTCACGATCGTCGAAGGCGCCAAGCTGACCAGGACACTCAAAGGCAGCCGGCGTGCCGACGCCATGTCGGGTGGCCCATGGAGCGACAGGCTGGCGGGCGGTCGGGGCAGCGATCAGCTCTCCAGAGGACGCGGGCCCGACCTGCTTCAGGGAGGAAAGGGCCATGATCTCGTCACCGGTGGAAAAGGCGCTGATTTTCTCGTGGGCGGGCCGGGCCGAGATCGACTCCTCGGAGGCCCAGGAGAGGATCACATCGTCTCGAAAGACGGTCGGCGCGACGTCGTCAACTGTGGCACCGGCGAAGATCGTGTTATCGCGGACAAGACCGACCGGGTCGCGGCCAACTGCGAGCTCGTCTGGTAGCCGCAACCCGCGCGGGTCGGCTAGGAACGCTCGAGTCTGGGTACATAGACCGGTGAGGGGGTCGGCCCCGAGCTGGACGCCGCAGCCAGCTCGTCCGGGACCCGGCCCCCTCATGGTGTCTCGGTCCCCTCCAAAAAACTGATCGCAATTTGCGAAAGCATCGCTCGCGACTCGCCAGCCGAGCCGTTACGGTTGCACCCTCGACCTCGTAGCTCGCGATGGCTACGGGGTCGTGGAGTGGGATGGGTCGGTTCCCGGGGCTGCGGCCCCACCGGGATGGGAGCCGACTCTTCTCCTTTCGGGCGCCGAGCTTCGCGCGCGGCGCGGCTCAGGATGGCAAGTCCGAAGAAGGGGTTGACGCGGCAACGGCGTAAGCGAAGAGGCCGGGCGGCGGCTCATGTCCGAGTCCCGGCGGGCGTGAGGCCAACCGTCGCCCGGCATCTTCATCTCTCACCTTCGGCATCCGCCCGCCTCGCCTTGAGCCCCGGACTCGCGCCTCTGGGCGGCTGACGCTCCCGGCCGGCGAAGCCGGCCTCTCGCCGCCAGCCTGCCGCCGCTGGCGGCAGGATCCTGCTCTCGCGACCCTTGCCCTGCCTTACCGCACCGTCCTGCGGGGCTCGCTGGCCTCTTCGCCAGCGACGACCCAGAAGGCCCGAGGCCGACCCAGAGACCCGAGGCCCTACCGACGCGGCGAGTCTTGCTGAGTCTTGTCTTCAGACACCGGGACGGCGCCCGCGAGGATGAACTCCTCGAGCTCGAAGCTTCCGTGAGCCTCGGCGACGTGCGTCTGGACGGCGGAGACAAGCTCTTCGTCGGACTCGGCCTCCGCCCGAAAGGTGCAGCCGGCCTCGAGGCAGTCAAAGCGCTTCAGCGACGCCAAAACGTCGTTCCCCCGCTTACTACCCCGCCTCGACTCCCACGACGAAGTCGATCGTCGGGTCGAGGATCTGGTCGATGAGGGTCTGGTCCGGCGTGACCCCCATCTCCCGACAGCGGTTTCTGTAATGACGAACCTTCTGGACTTGGTATTTCTCCAGGTCGAGGCCAGGGACGGCTTTCTGATACTCGACGAGGCCGACGATATTCGCACGGAACTCGTCAAATACGGCGTGGACGAGCGCCTCATACTCGGGGGTCTTCTCGACGAGCTGCCGAATTGCAGCCGTGCCGAAGGTGATGTGGCGACCCTCATCGGCCAGGATGTGTCGAAAGCCGTGCTTCAACGTCGGCAGGGCCTGCCAGAGATCGACGCTGTCGATCACGATCTCGTAGGAAGGCATCGTCAGCACGCCCTCCGCAAAAGCGTTGTAGAGAGTGGCAAAGCGAACGAAGCTCGGCTCGATCTCTTCGGCTTCGCCGCGAGCAACAGCGTCCGTCAATTCGCGTCCGTATCGCGGCAGGCCCTCGTGCAGGACCTCTTTCAACTCGAATCGGCCGGTGGGATCCACCGTGGCCTCCCGCTCGAGGAAGTAGGGCTCGAGCTCGGCCGGCTCGAGGATCCCGACAACTCGCTCGTGCCAGAGAGCGAAGAACTCCGAGTGCTTCGCCTCTTCCATGAGGAACGTCGACAGAAACATCGTCCAGTCGTAGTGGCCGAGAGCTCGAGCCGCCGCCAGCATCGGGACCAGCTCATCGGTCACACGCTGTTCACCGGCGAAGAATCGGACGGTGATTCCGAGTAAACCTCGCTTTTGACTCTCCGACAGCCGTTGCCAATCCTCGGCGTCCTGCGCATAGTCGAGGTCGCGCGGACTCCAGACCGCGTTGATCGCCTTCTCGTACTTGCGATAGATCGATCCGGCCATCATGTGGCGGGTGAAATGAAACTCCCGGCCATGGCCCTCGTTCCCGTGCGTCGGGACGTCGATCTCCGTCATGGTCAGCCACGACAAATCGTAAACCGAGTTGCTCGCCCGGGCTGCTGGTGGGTCGAAGACGGGAACGCTCGCCCGGTTCCAGGTGTAATCCGAGGAAGAGACTGCCGGGGCGCTCGACATGCGGAAGGGAACAGTGCCACGCCGAATCTCGCGCCCGCGGTACGGAACGCGAATTTCGGCCGAGCCGTGGGAACCGCGACGGTCGTGGTGGCCGGCTCGCGCGGTGGTCGTCTTCGCCGTGATCGCGTGGCGATCGGTGCCGCGTTCGCCGTGCCACAGGCGCGCACGCAGATTCTCGAGGGGTTCGAAGTCGGAGGAATCACCGTCACACGGGTTGCCACGAGCCCCGAGACCTCCTCTGATGCCGACATGGGAACCCGGACACGCCGGTCGAAGGGGCCAACTCCCGCGTCACACTCGAGCGTGCGGAGTCCAGCTCACGAATCGTTTACAGCGCCGAGCGGTTCTGTCGGCGTGCGGCCGGTACTAGCCGAGGCTAGAGATTCGAGCCCAGCCGACGACTTCGGGCA
>CAYTCZ010000074.1:5272-12639 GCA_964436315.1 uncultured Gaiellales bacterium
TGCGGCCGGTACTAGCCGAGGCTAGAGATTCGAGCCCAGCCGACGACTTCGGGCAGCAAGAAGGCTGAGCCCGCTCGTCAGCGCGACGAGTACCAAGCCGAGAAGTGCCCAGCTAAGCCAGTCGAACCAGTCCATATCGCCTCTTCGGATTCGACACCCTGGTCCGTAATGTCACCAGAACGGCGAGCGTTCCCAGCTACCGATAGGTGGGACGTCGCCCCCCGATCGGGTTGGCCGAAGACGCCGACTCACTCCCGCGCCGGGCCTCGTTCCCCGACGTGACGACAGATCTCAGTAGACCCGCTCTTGCGGCTGGTACTTCGTCATCCGAACCGGCGACCAGTCGAGTTCAGGACCACCGTCCTTCCACGTCACCATGGTGTGTCGGAGGAAGTTCTCGTCGTCGCGCTCCGGATAGTCGTAGGGCCGGGCATGCGCACCTCGACTCTCTCGGCGCGCCAGACCGGCGACCACCATGCAGGCCGCCAGTTCGAGCAGAAACTCGAGCTCCAACGCCTGGGTCAGGTCGCTGTTGAAGACGTCGCCCTTGTCGTCGACGACAACGTGGCCGTAGCGATCGCGCAGGGCACCCACGATCTGTCCTTGCTGCTCCATCTGATCCTCGCGCCGGAAGACGCCGAAGTTCTCGTGCATCGTGCCGGCCAGCTCGTCCCGAATGCCCCAGGGTCGTTCGCCTGACTCGCGATCGAGTAAAGCCTTCAAGTCGCGTTCGGCGTCGCTCACGGCTCCCTCCGGGACAGCGACCGTCGTGTTTTCGCTTGCCCAATCGGCAGCCGCTTGACCGGCACGCCGCCCGAACGTGATCGTCTCCATGAGGGCGTTCCCGCCGAGCCGATTTGCTCCGTGGCACGAGACGCATGCCACCTCACCGGCTGCGTAGAGGCCATCCACGACCGTCTTGCCCCACAAATCGGTATCGACGCCACCCATGTGATAGTGCGAACCGGGCCGGACCGGGATCGGCTCGTAGATCGGGTCGACCCCTGCGAAGGTCATCGCCAGCTCGCGGGTGCCGTGGAGGCGGTCGAGGATGCGCTCAGCTCCGAGGTGACGGAGGTCGAGCAAGACGTTGCCGTCGATTCCACGACCCTCGTCGATCTCGGTTTGCTCGGCGCGGGAGATCACGTCGCGGCTCGCCAATTCCATCGTCTTGGGTGCATAGCGGGTGAGGAACCGCTCTCCCTCCGAATTGAACAGGTATGCCCCTTCGCCACGGCACCCCTCCGTGATCAGAATTCCGGTCGGCGCAAGCGTCGTGGGATGAAACTGCATCATCTCCATGTCCTTAAGCGGAACGCCGAGCCGGAGTGCCATTGCCATACCGTCGCCGGTGCAGGAGTACGCGTTGGTCGTCCCCACGTAGAGCCGGCCGGCACCCCCGGTGGCGAGGATCGCGGTCTTGGCACCGATCGTCTTGAGTCCACCGTTCAAGAGATCCCAGCAAATCACTCCCTGACAACGACCGTCGTTCTCGACCAGGCGCCACGCGAAGTACTCCTCGTAGACGAGCAGATCGCGCTTCAGTAGTTGTTCGTAGAGCACGTGAATGAGGACGTGCCCCGTAATGTCGGCCGCGTATGCGGTACGTGGCTCGCCGGCGGCCCCGAACGGGCGCTGGGCAATGCGGCCATCATCGGTCCGCGAGAACACCGCTCCCCAGTGCTCCAACTGGTACACGTCGGCCGGTGCCTCGGTGCACAGGACTTCGATCGCGTCCTGGTCGCCGAGGTAATCCGACCCCTTGACGGTGTCGAACGTGTGCTTTTCGGGATCGTCTTCCGAGGCGTTGCCGAGCGCGGCATTGATCCCGCCCTCTGCCGCACCGGAATGGCTCCGGACGGGATGAATCTTCGAGACGATCGCGACGTCGGCGCCCGAGTCGTGAGCCTCGATCGCTGCCCGCATGCCCGCACAACCCGCTCCGACCACCAGCACGTCATGCATGGCATCCATGCGCGAGACGCTATCCAAACTTCCACTCGCCTGCCCCGTATAGGGCTCAGCGTCAGTATCCGTTGAACACGGCGTCGGTCAAGCTCCTTGTTACATCCGACTCGAGCCTTACCCTCCAATCCGATGATCCGCTTTGGACCTCGGGGTCATCGGCCAATGCCAGATGGGAAGGGGCAATCATGGCGAGCGAGGGACCAAAATCAGATTCTGGGGCCGAAGCAGGCGCGGAGTCGCGGGCGGATAGCGAACGGCGAGAGCAGTTTCTCGTCGCTTGGCTCGAAGAGCATCCCGACGAGGCAGATCCAACTCGTCCGGGCGCCGCCAGCTCGTTCTTCGAACGGCCGCAGATCGTCCAGGGCGGTCGACGCCTGGCCGCAACCGACTGAACCACCGACCGAGCTCCGTGCCACCCAAGCTCTCGGTTGAAGCCTGGTAGCGTTGGCTGCCGACGCGAGTTGGAATTTCGCATTCTCGGACCGTTTGAGGTGACCGAACGCGGGAGGTCGCTCGACCTTGGCGGTCGTCGTCAGCGCGCTCTCCTCGCTCGTCTTCTTCTCGACGCGAATCGAGTCGTCTCCGTCGAACGGCTGATCGACGATCTGTGGGGAGAACAAATCCCACCGACAGCGCCGAAGATGGTGCAGGTCTACGTCTCTAAGCTGCGCAAAGCCCTCCCTGAAGGCACGCTGGAAACTCACACACCCGGCTACATCGTTCGGACTGAGGGGAGCGAGCTCGACCTCCGGCGATTCGAACAGCTGCTCGCGGACGGACGGGCGGCAATGGCCCAGAGCGACGCGGCCGCCGCCGCACGATTGTTCGCGGAAGCGCTGGGTCTTTGGCGGGGGCCGGCTCTCGCTGATTTCTCGGAGCCGTTCGTCCGGCCCGAGCAAGCGCGTCTCGAGGAGCTACGTTTGACCTGCCTGGAGGAACGCATCGACGCCGAGCTCGCGCTCGGCCGACACGCCGAGCTGGTCGCCGACCTCGAGTCCCTTGTCGGCCACCATCCGCTCCGAGAGCGACTCCGCCGTCAGCTCATGCTCGCTCTGTACGGCTCTGGCCGGCAGGCCGATGCCCTGGCCGCATACCGGTCGTTCCGCGAGACATTGGACGAAGAGTTGGGGATTGAGCCGTCCGCGGGCCTGAAAGAGTTGGAAGGCCGGATGCTTCGGCAGGAGCCCGGTCTTGTCGAGCAGATCGATGAGAAGACAATCTCGCCGCCTGATCCTTTACCGACCCGCGCTGCGCTGGTGGAACCCGTCGAGATTCTCCACGCAAGAAGCGGCGATGTCAGGATCGCGTATCAGGTACTCGGCGAGGGCCCGCCGGACCTCGTCCTCGTCCACGGCTGGGTCTGCACCTTTCAGCCGGGCTGGGAGAACCCCAAGATCGCGGGCTTCTACCGCCGACTCGCCTCGATGGGACGCTTGATCCTCTTCGATAAGCGCGGAACAGGACTGTCGGATCGTGTCTCCACCGAGCGACTCCCAAACCTTGAGACGCGAATGGACGACGTGCGCGCCGTCATGGACGCGGTCGGCGTCGAGGAAGCCAACCTGCTCGGAGTCTCGGAAGGCGGGCCGATGACCGCGCTCTTCGCTGCCACCTATCCGGGGCGCACGTCGGGCCTCGTCTTCATGGGGACGTTTGCGCGAATGTTGAAATCGCGCGACTACCCCATCGGCATTCTCCCCGAGGAGTACGACAAGCGTGTCGAGCCGACGCTGGTGGACGACTGGGCGAGAGCGACCACTGCGGAATGGCTCGGGCGAGTTGCGCCGGATCTTCTCGCTGATGAAGAGGCCTTTCGGTGGTACGTGTCCTACGTCATCCGCGGCGCGAGCCCAGAGGCGAATCGCGCCATGCGACTCATGAACCGCGACATCGATATACGCAATGTCCTCCCGGCAATCAATGCGCCGAGCCTGGTCGTCTACCGTGCCCAGGAACGCTTCGCGGCCGCGACGAGAGCGATGGGCGAGCAGATCCGAGGCGCCAGGATCGTCGAGCTCCCGGGCCATGATCATCTGCCCTGGGAGGGAGATCAGAGCGCGGTGCTCGATGAGATCGAGAAGTTCCTGACAACGACGGAGACCCAGGTTGACGCCGACCGGAGACTCGTCACCCTGCTTGCGATTGATCTCGCGAATCGAGGAGAGCGTGAAGAGAGAGGCGAGGAAGCTGACGACGAGGCGCTTCACCGTTTTCGTGGGCTGCTGGACGAGGAGGTCGAGCGGTTCCGTGGCCGACTGGTCGCTGGCGGCGATGACGCGTCTCTCGCAATTTTCGACGGGCCTGCTCGGGCGATCCAGTGTGCCGCACTCGTCGTCGAGAGGACGCTGCAACTTGGATTCGAGGCGCAAGCCGGCCTCCACACAGGGGAGGTGGAACTGGTTGACGGTTCGGTTCGCGGTATCGCCGTCGAGCTCGCGTCGCGCGTAGCGAGACAGTCGGCCCCGGGTGAAGTCCACGTCACCCATACCGTGAGAGATCTCGTCGCCGGCTCACGGCTCGAGTTCGACGACGACTCCGAGCGGGCGCTCGAGGGTATGCCGGGACGATGGAGAGTTCTGCGCGTTAGAACTCCGGCGACGGTCGCTCCGTGAGGCCGCCAGGTCGCCTTGCCGCGACCTGGCGCCGAACCCGGGCGAGCCAACTCGGCCTCGGAACCGACCCCACGAGGATCACCGCAGCGAGCACAGCGAGCGCGCCGAGCGCCAAACCGAGAGCGCGGTAGCCTCCGAGCACGAGTGCCGCACCGGCGATCGAGGCGCCGATGAAGTACCCAAACTGATTCGCGGCGGCGCGCAGACCCATCACAGCCATCCGTAGATCGCCAGCCGTCTCGAGTCCGACGGCGTTCCCGATCAGCGTGCGTCCACCCCCGGCGAATCCGGCCGCACTGAAAAGGCCGGCGCTGACCAAAAGGGACGGTCGAACGAGCCCGAACACCGCAATTCCAATCGCCATTGCGAGGGTCAGCCAGATGAGAGCGCGGCGGCTATCCCGTTCGAGAAATCGTCGACTGAACAGATTTCCGGAGATATAGGCGGAAGCGCCGATCGCGAGCACGACGCCCGTAAGCACAGGCGAGCTTCCGTACGTTTCGACGAGCAGAGCTCCGGAGAATACGAGCGTGCCGACCCACGCCGAGTTCGCGAGCAGCTCCGCGGCCGACCACCGTCGGACTGAGCTGTGGGAGAGCGCGGTCCGCACGCCGGAGCGAGTGGGATTCTCCCCAGGCTGAGACTCGGTCTTGAGGAAGACGGCAAGGAACGCGAGCGACGCCCCGACCAGAGGCAGCACGAGCAGGGCAAGGCGCCAGCTCACGGATCCGACGACTCCGATCAGCGGCATTCCGACGATCCACGCACCTGCAGGACCGGCGAGAGTCCACGAGAGCACGCGGCCACGTTGCTCGGCCGGAGCCCATTCGGCCGCTGCGGTGGTTCCCGCTGTGAGCAGGACGGCCACGGCAATTCCGATCAGAACCTGAGCAAAGGCAAGAACGGTGAAGGTCCCGGCCGCCGCACTGGCCAGCGAACCCGTCGCCAGCAGCGCGGCACCGAGCAGCAAGAGGCGGCGGAGGCCAAGGCGAGCTGAGAGCTGACCGAGGGAAAGTGCAGTCAGTCCGGCGACCAGGCCGGAAATCGTCCGCAGTTGGCCCGCTGTGGCCGTCGATACGCCGAGATCCTCTCCAGCTTGCGCAAGAACCGGAGAGAGCGCAATGAGGCCGGCCTGGCCGGCAAAGAGACAGAGGAACAGCACCGCGCTCAGACTCCGGGTGCTGCGATCAGGGCTCGTCGGGTGCATGAGTGCCATCGCCTTGTGCCGGGTCTCATCAGAGCCGACGTCAGGCAGCGTTCGGTGTACTGTCGGGTAACTCCGCGGTAAACAGCGCGTGACGGCCTGCGCCCACGGCGCGTAGCGCCTCCGCCGGGCCGGAATGGTCGATGGCTAGGCGACCCGAACCGAATAGACCGGCGGCAGGTTCGTGGCGGCAGTGAACCATGTGGCGCCCGCATCCCCCGAACCAAAGAGATCCCCTGAGGTCGCGCCGAAGTACAGGCTCATGTCACGACCGGATCCTTCTCGGTCAAAGGCCTGCCGGAGAACTGTCAGGTAGGCATCACGGCTCGGTAGCCCGTCCCCGCGCGCTGTCCACGTCTCTCCGGCATCACGCGTCTCGTACACACGTACCCGGCCTTCCGGGGTCACGCGATCGACGTCGGCAACCAACGGAATCACGTACGCACTATCCGGATCATCCGGATCGATCACGAGCGGGAACCCGAAGTCCGACGGGAGGTCGACAGCGACGTCGATCCAGGTCTCGCCTGCATCGTCGGAGCGATAGACGCCGCCGTGGAATTGCATGAAGAGGCGCTCCGGCCGCAGAGGGGCCCGCTGGATGTCATGGACGCAGAGCGCGATCGTGTCGGCGCGGCTCTCCTCGGGCAGATATCGGGGAACGAGCCCGGCATTTCCGTGGCGCCAGGTTTCGCCTCCGTCGTCCGAGAGCCAGACCCCGACCGCCGAGATCGCGAGCGCGATCCGCTCTGGATTTCCGGGCCAGGGTACGACGGAGTGCAAGCACATGCCTCCTGCGCCACCGGTCCACTCGGCTCGGGTGGGTTGCTCCCAGAATGGTCGATGGAGCTCCCATCTGGTGCCGCCGTCGCGGCTTTCGAAGAGCACGCCTGGGTCACCGCCCGCGTAGAGCAGTTCGTCTTCCTCTCCGGGAACGATGGTCCACAACCTGACCAGAGATTTGTCACCGCCCTCTGGAAGCTCGAGCCCGTCGACCTGCTCCCACTCCCCGGCGGGGTCGTCCGTGATCCAGAGCTTTGGCCCATAGAACGCAGAGGTGACGGACGCCAGATAGCGGCCACTTCGCCGATCTCGTATCGCGTATTCGACTGGCTCACCGGCGAAGGCGCGCGTTTTGATCTCGAACCTCTCGCCCGAGTCCCCGTCAAGAACGAAGAGCCCCTTCTTCGTGCCGACCAGGAGTTCAGCCACCGTCAACCGCCGCTGATCGAGGGCAACACATGGATTCGGTCCGCCTCGGACACCGCGGTTTCGCGTTGACCCCGCTCGCCGTTGACGAACACGTTGATGTGCCGTCGAATAGAGCCTCGCTCGTCGAGTATCCAGCCCGCAATCGGAGGATGCTCGCCCTCGAGCCGGCGCAGGACGTCGCCGACCGTTGCGCCGTCACAGGCGATTTCGCGCCGCCCGCCCGTGAGTTCGGAGAGTGGTGCGCGCAGGAGCAGGATCGCCACGCCATGATCTTAGATGTCTCCATCGAGATGCGAGCTGGCTTCGAGGACGGTGCGCCGAGCCACCTCGGGCCCGGTAAGCTCGCGGTGGGAGCCTCATGAACGCCTCCG
>CAYTCZ010000074.1:12739-15371 GCA_964436315.1 uncultured Gaiellales bacterium
CAACGAGCGCCTCGGCTCGCCTACCGTGTTATTGCACCTCGTCGGCACCTTCCGCGGCGGCTCTACGGACGCACCCGACGAGGATTGGCGTCTTCTGCTCGACCTCAACCTGTGGAGCACAGTCTGGGCTCTGCGGGCGTTTCTCCCGTACATCACGAAGGTTCCCGGCGGGCGGATCGTCACGGTCTCGAGTCCGTTCGGTCAGAATCCCTCGGCTGCCACCGGCGCATACGGGGCGTCGAAGGCAGCGGTCGAGTCGCTCACGCTGTCGGTTGCTCGAGAGATTCGGGCCTCCGGCGCGACGGGCAACGTCGTCGTCGTACGCTCGATCCGCACGGCGGAGGAGCGCGACGCGGCCGAGCCCGAGGCAGCCGGCTCGTGGACGACGCCGGAAGAGATCGGACAGGCCATGCTGTGGCTCTGCTCCGCCGAGGCGGCCGCAGTGAACGGCGCGCGGGTCCCTCTATACGGACGAGGCTGAGCAACGGCAAGAGAGGAACGATGAAGCTCGGCGAACCCAGCGTCAAAGAACTCCTGGAGGAGGGACGATCATCGCTGCGACGGCTATGGCAAACATCGGATCTGTGTTCGGATCGCCGCGATCGCCGAGCTCCCGTCGCGCTTCCGGCACTTCCAGGTCGTCGCGTTCTGGAACGATCGTGACGATAAGGAGCACGCCGCCTTCGTCAAAGGCGATCCTCGCGGGCAAGAGGACGTGCCCGTCCGTCTCCATTCGGAGTGCCTCACGGGCGACGGCATGGGCTCGCTCCGCTGCGACTGCCGCGACCAACTCGAGGCGGCCTTGACGTTCGTGGGACAGCGGGAGACCGGTCTCGTTCTCAAAGAGATCCTCGAAGAACAGGAACGAGCCGCCGACCGGCCGCAGATCCCGGCTAACGCGTAGAGCACGCGACATAATCCCCTGATGGGAACTGTCACCGACGTCGCGGTCGTCGAGGCCGTCGAGGGCGCCGCAGACGTCATCTCAGCTGAAGCGATCGACTTCGTCGCCGAGCTCCAACGAGAATTCGGACCGCGACGGGTGGAACTCCTCGCACGTCGCGCATCGCGCCAAGCAGAGTTCGATGCCGGGGCGCTTCCGGACTTCCTGAGCGAGACCGAATCGGTCCGCACCAGCGATTGGAGTGTGGCGCCCGTTCCAGCTCCCCTCCAGGATCGGCGGGTCGAGATCACAGGGCCTGTTGACCGAAAAATGGTGATCAACGCGCTGAACTCCGGCGCGCGCATGTTCATGGCCGACTTCGAGGACGCCAACTCGCCGACGTGGCGAAACTGCGTCGAAGGACAGGTCAACGTGGCCGACGCGATTCGGCGGACGATCTCACTCGAGACAGACCAGAAGTCGTACT
Source organism: uncultured Gaiellales bacterium (assembly GCA_964436315.1). Classification (GTDB taxonomy): domain Bacteria; phylum Actinomycetota; class Thermoleophilia; order Gaiellales; family Gaiellaceae; genus CAYTCZ01. Next base: position 14,110 of record CAYTCZ010000074.1, read on the forward strand.
CGCTGAATGAAGAGACGGCCGAACTGCTCGTTCGTCCCCGCGGCTGGCACCTGCCCGAGAGGCACGTGCTCGTCGACGGCGAGCCCATCTCTGCCAGCCTGTTCGACTTCGGGATCCACTTCCATCACAACGCGGCCGAGTTGCTCGAACGCGACAAAGGTCCGTGGTTCTACCTCCCCAAGCTCGAGTCGCATCTCGAGGCACGCCTCTGGAATGACGTCTTCGTCTATTCACAAGATCGGCTCGGGATCCCCCGGGGCTCCGTCAAGGCAACGGTTCTCATCGAGACGATCCTCGCGGCGTTCGAGATGGAGGAGATCCTCTATGAGCTGCGCGAGCATTCGGCAGGGCTCAACGCCGGCCGGTGGGACTACATCTTCTCGATCATCAAGACGTTTTCGCATCGGCCCGATTTCGTTCTTCCCGACCGATCTCAGGTCACGATGAACGTCCCCTTCATGCGGGCCTATACGGAACTCCTTGTCAAGACCGCTCATCGGCGAGGAGCCCACGCAATCGGCGGCATGGCCGCATTCATTCCGTCGCGGCGAGACCCCGAGGTCAACGAGGTCGCGCTGACGAAGGTGAGCGAGGACAAACAGCGAGAAGCGACCGACGGTTTCGACGGTACCTGGGTTGCCCACCCCGACCTTGTGCCTGTCGCCCTGGCCGAGTTCGATCGGGTGCTCGGGGAAGCGCCCAATCAGGTTGCGCGGCAGCGAGACGACGTCGCCGTCGACGCGCGGGATCTGCTCGAGGTGGGGATCGACGGCGGCGAGATCACCGAGGCTGGACTGCGTCAGAATGTCTCGGTTGGAATCGAATACCTCGAGTCATGGCTGCGCGGCATCGGGGCGGCAGCGCTCTACAACCTGATGGAGGACGCAGCCACGGCCGAGATATCGCGCTCGCAGGTCTGGCAGTGGATCCGCCACGGCTCGGAACTCGCGGAGACGGGACAACCGGTGACTGACGAGTTGACCCGCGAGATCGCTCGCGAAGAACTGACGCGCATCGGCGCGGACGGTCGCTACGACGAGGCGCGTGCGCTCTTCGAGCAGGTCGCTCTCGGGGATGACTTCGTCACGTTCCTGACGCTCCCCGCGTACGAGCACCTGGAATGACGGAGGTAAGGCCTTGGCGACAGCCATGGAATTCGACGAGGCGAAGGCACGGACGGTCGAAACGATCTACGCCACTCCCGATGTTGCCGCGACTCGGGTCGAGGTCTTTCAGGTAGTCAATCCTCGCCCGGGCGAGCG
>CAYTCZ010000074.1:15471-19051 GCA_964436315.1 uncultured Gaiellales bacterium
GTCTCCCGCGAGCTCGGACTTGCAGTCGGCGAACACGGCCACGTGACCGGTCTCGACCTGAGTGCCCCCATGCTCACGATGGCTCGGCAGCGCTGCGCCGAATTGCCGTGGGTCGAGTTCGTCGAAGGGGACGTCTGTGAGCTTCCCTTTTCCAACGAACAATTTGACGGCGCAGTTGCGCTCCAGGTCTACGCCTACCCGCCCGATCTCCCGACGGCGCTCGCTGAGCTAGGTCGTGTTCTCCGGCCTGGCGGTCGCGCGGTGATCCTCGATACCGACTTCGAAAGCGTCGTTTGGCAGAGCCGAGATCGCGCGCGGATGCGGCGGATCCTCGAGGCCTATCTGCCGCACGTGTCACACCCGGATCTGCCGCGGATCCTCACGCCGATTGCACGTGATGCGGGACTGTCGGTGGTTCGCTGCCAAGCGGTCCCGATTGTGACCACCAGCTATCAGCCCAATTCCTACGTCTACGGCCTCGCCCACTTCATTCGGGAGTACACGACCCAAGCCGCGGAGGTCTCGGAGAGCGACGCCGACGATTGGCTTGCCGAGTTCGATCAACTCGAGCGCACGGGCGCCTTCTTCTTCAGCCTGAACCGGTACCTGTTCGACCTTCGAAAGCCCGGTCAATCGGCTGATTGATGAAACGAGTGCCGGCCCGCCGCGCGGCGCGCCGGCTTGCTTTCTTGGAAGCGTTTGCGAACTGCTCTTCGGCGGTCTCGAGGGCGACTACATCCGGCGCCTGACAACCATCCACGATCAGGCGATGCCGGGAGTGCTCGACGAGCCCACCTGGCCGCCACCGGAGCACGAGCGCTGATCGGTCACTGCCTACCGGTCGAGCTCCTGTATAAGGCAATCGCGGGCCTCGGCGAGAGCGATCAGATCGTCGCGTGTCCGCGCTGGATCCCCGCTCAGTGGGACCACCGCGGTTGCGCCCAACTCGTACAGCGCCTGGACGCCGTCCGGCGTGACCCGGCCTCCGACCACCAACGATCGAACGGCGAGCTTCGAGCAGAGCCGCAAGACGCCCGCAGGCACCTTGCCTTCGCTCGAGGACCGATCGACCGTCCCCTCTCCGGTGACCGCAAGCGCTGCGCCTCGGAGCGCGTCTTCGAGTCCGACCACATCCATGACGACGTCGATGCCGGGGACGAGGTGGGCGCCCATCGATGCGAGCGCAGCCCCGAGACCCCCTGCAGCTCCAGCTCCCCGCAACTCGGCGTATGGAGCGAGCTCAGAGAGGTTTGCGAGGCGCTCTTCGAGGAGCTCGACCTGCTCAGCGGTAGCACCCTTCTGCGGCCCAAAGACACGCGCGGCTCCGCGTTCTCCCAGAAGCGGATTCGTGACGTCGCAGGCGACCGTCACGGGCACGGGCAACTCGCCGAGCACCTCCCTCATGCCGACGCCTCCATCCACGGTCGCGCTGCCGCCCAGGGTCACGATCAGGCCGGCCGGGGCGTCCCGGCTCGCCGCTTCGATTAGCTCACCGAGCCCCTGGCTCGATGCCGCCATCGGATCGCGTTCGTCGGGCGTGAGCCGCTCGAGCCCGATGGCTTCCGCCGACTCGACGACTGCGCGCCCGTCGGGCAGGGAGAGATAGCGCGCCTGCACGCGTCGACCGAGCGCGTCTGCCACCTCCGTGGCCCGCCACTCGCCCCCCGCCGCGAGAGAGATCACCTCGGCCGTGCCCTCACCGCCGTCTGCCAGGGGCACCTGGTCGACCTCGACGCCGGCCCGCTCGAAGCCGGTCGCGAGCGCGGCGGCAGCGTCGCGGGCAGAGAGGGCGCCCTTGAAGCTATCCGGACAACAGACCGCTCTCAACGCACGATCATCGCACGACGAATCCGTCTGGAGCTGTGCACTAGCCGCCGTTCGAAAATTGCCTTGCAGCCCAATCCTCCGTGGCAAGGCGAATCTCCTTGAGATTCTCGATCGACGTCTGCAACGGGATCGCGCACTCCGGAGCGATCAGCTGAACGCCCGCATCGAGGTTCGCTTCGACTTCAGCGCGGACCTCGGCTGGCCCCTTGGCGAAGAGCGTCTCCGGGTTGTTGATGTTCCCAACGAGCGCAATCCGATCATGGACGATCTCCATCGACTCGACAGGATCGTTCTTCGAGTCGTAGTGGAAAGCCGCCATGCCCGTTTGCGCGATGTACTCCATCCGGTCGGTCGTCTTGCCACAGATGTGCAGGACCAACGGAACCGGAAGCCGCTCGGCAAACTCGACGTGGAGCTCACGGAGAAACCGGTCGTAGTACTCGCCGCTGACGAGATCGCCGGTGGCGTGATCGGGCAGCGTCAGCGCATCGGCACCGGCTTCGATCTGAGCCTCGCCGAAGCGAACGGTGATCTCCTTCATTCGCTCGAGGCAGAGCTTCGTCTTACCCGGATCGTCGAGTGACATCAAGAGGAAGTGCTCGACGCCGAAGCAGTGGTAGCCGAGCGACCACGGACCCATGGTCTTGCCAATGATCGCGACCTCGTCCCCGAACTCGTCGCGGAGGATCTTGATTGCATCGAGCACGCACTTGGTGTCTTGATGCGTGAGGAGGTCGGGCGGGATCGTTATGTCGTCCGGCTCTGCCCAGATCGGCTCGCTCATCTTCACCGTCGGCCAGTTGTCCTTGCCTTCCCATTGGATCTTGCAACCGAGCGCGGAGGACTCCTGGATGATGCTGAAGACCGGCATGATGCTGTCGAAGCCGAGTTCCGTGTAGCCGGTCGCGGCCAGACGCGCCATCTTGTCTGGCTTACGGTTCGCGTCCGGGAACGGGGCATCGACGAGGTCCATGAGTTCGACCGTGGCGACCGAGGTCGGATTGGAGACCGGGGGGCGATCCACCGGCTCTCGGCGAAGGGCGGCGAGGACGCGCTCTCGAGGGGTCATGCTGCCTCCATCTGCTGCAATCGGTGATTCCATCACGCCTCTTGTTGACTCGGGGCCCGGAGCACACCTCGGGCTGCCCTCATCTCCTCTTCGCGCATCGCAGCACGCGCGTTCTGTGCACGAACGAGAAGGAGTCCGATGAGCTCGTCATGGCTCGAGCCGCAGCGGAACCGCACCGTGGCCTCAGCCCCGTCAACCTCTTCCATCTCGCACAGTCGCTGGTAGCCGCCGGCTGTTGCGCGCGCGCGACGCTCGGCCATTTCGGACGTGGCGCCGGCCTCGACTCGGTAGGCACCGTCTCCGAGGCTCACGACGGTCAGATCAGCGTCCGCCTTCTTGTCGAACACCGACATCGGCCTCGGGACAAGCTCGGCATCCGACTCGAGCTTGCAGAGATCAAGAAAGCCTCGCCTGAGAGCTCGCTCGTGCGACGTATTGCAAGGGAAACGGAGCCAGCCGGCTCTGTCGGGATTCTCCTCGAGTCCGCCCATCTCGACGAGCGCACGCACGATGAATGAGACGCGGTCCGCGGCACCTCCGCTCTGGCTATACGTGTGAACGTTGACGTGGGGCTCTCCGTCGAAGTCCCGCGCGTATAGGCCGATGCTGATGCTTCCGCAGTGCCGATCCGCCGGCAGCAGCTCGATGCGTCGGCCGAGATCGAGCGTCCTACCCACGTCTCAG
>CAYTCZ010000075.1:0-5279 GCA_964436315.1 uncultured Gaiellales bacterium
GCTGTTCTGCCAGGAGTCGGAGACGCACTCCAACTCGAGCGCATTCCGGTCCCGCGACCGCGCAGCGGCGAGGTTCTCGTCCGCGTGGCGGCGTGTGGTGTCTGTCACACAGATCTCCATGTGCTCAAGGGTGAGGTTGCATTTCCCACGCCTGCCGTGCTCGGGCACGAGATTTCGGGAACCGTCGTAGAACTCGGTGAAGGAGTCGAGGGGCCGGCGATCGGTAGCAACGTGGTCGGGACGTTCATCATGCCGTGCGGCATCTGTCCTGCGTGCCTGCGTGCAAGGGACGATCTCTGCGAGAACTTTTTCAAGCTCAACCGCCTGCGGGGGACGCTCTACGACGGCGAGAGCCGGCTGGCCCGTTCTGACGGCTCCCCCCTCGCGATGTACTCGATGGGTGGGCTGGCGGAGTTCGCCGTGGTGCCCGTGACCGCCGTCTTTCCGCTGCCCGCTTCGGTCTCGATGGACGAGGCGGCCGTGCTCGGTTGTGCGGCGTTCACCGCCTTCGGCGCGATCCGACACGGGGCGCACCTCCAGGCCGGCGAACGGGTCGCTGTTGTCGCGACCGGCGGCGTGGGCTCGCTCATCGTTCAGTTTGCGGCTGCCCTGGGTGCTTCCCAGGTCATCGCTGTCGACCTCAGCGAGGAGAAGCTCGCGGCTGTTCGAGCGCTCGGCGCAACAGACGTCATCAATGTCTCCAGCGAGGATCCCGGCGCGCGCGTGCTCGAATTGACGGGCGGTGCCGGTGTCCACGTGGCGTTCGAGGCCCTCGGTCGTCCAGAGACGTTCCTCCAGGCACTCTCGATGATCGGCGACGGAGGGCGGATGGTTGCGGTCGGCATCGCCCCCGTGGAGGTGGCAGCGTCCGTGGACATCACGCGTCTTGTCCGGCGAGGCCTCCGGATCGTCGGCTCCTACGGCGCTCGACCCCGGACCGACATGCCGGTGCTCCTCGAGCTGATCGAGCGCGGAATTCTCAATCCGGGCCAGAGCGTTAGCAGACGATTCGCCTTGGAGGACGTCGGCGTCGCATACGACGCACTCGACCGGCACGAGATCGTCGGCAGGGCGGTGATTACGATGCCGACCGTCAGCGATTCGGGAGCTTGAGACCTCCGTCGATTCGGCGATGAACGGATGACGCGCGAGCGGCGTGCCCGCAGACTTCTCCGACGGATCACGTGCCCTCGTCCCAGGAGGCCAAGTACCGAGCTTGCTCTTCGGTGAGGTCGTCGATCGTCACGCCCATCGTCTCGAGTTTGAGGCGTGCGATCTCCTGATCGATCTCTGTCGGCACGACGTAGATCTTGCGCTCGAGTTCCCCGGCGTTCTTTACGGCATATTCGGCCGAGAGCGCCTGATTCGCGAAGCTCATGTCCATGACCGAGGCCGGATGTCCCTCCGCTGCCGAGAGGTTGAGGAGCCGACCCTCGGCGAGGAGAAACAGCGTTCTGCCGTCAGCGAGTCTCAGTGATTCGACGAACGGCCGCTCCTCTCCTGACTCCGTCGCGAGATCACGGAGCGCCGGGATGTCGATCTCGACATTGAAGTGGCCGGTGTTCGCGAGGATCGCCCCGTCTCTCATGCGCTCAAAGTGCTCGCCGCGAAGGACGTGCTTGTCTCCGGTCGCCGTGATGAAGACCTCGCCTTCGGCGGCTGCTTCTTCCATCGGCAGGACCTCGAACCCGTCCATCACGGCCTCGAGCGCACGCAGCGGCTCGACCTCGGTAACAATGACGTGGGCGCCGAGGCCCTTCGCTCGGGACGCAACCCCGCGGCCGCACCAGCCGTAACCCGAGACGACCACCTTGCGGCCCGCGAGCAGAATGTTCGTTGCCCGGATGAGGCCGTCGATCGTCGATTGCCCCGTTCCGTAACGGTTGTCGAACAGGTGTTTCGTCTGCGCCTCATTGACGGCAATGACCGGGAACCCGAGCTTGTCTTCCGCCTCGAGCGCCTTGAGTCGAATCACACCGGTCGTCGTCTCCTCGGTTCCGGCAATCACCGTGTCGAGCTGCTCCCTCCGTGAGGAGTGAAGGACACCGATCACGTCGGCGCCGTCGTCCATCGTCAGCTGTGGCTGCCGGTCGACGGCCGCCTCGATGTGGGAGTAGTAGGTCTTGTCGTCCTCTCCCTTGATCGCGAAGACCGGAATGTCGTATTCAGCAACCAACGCCGCCGCGACGTCGTCTTGCGTTGAGAGCGGGTTCGACGCACAGAGGACTACGTCCGCGCCTCCAGCCTTCAGCGTGCGCATCAGGTTCGCGGTCTCGGTCGTCACGTGCAGACACGCGGCAAGCCGATAGCCGGCCAGCGGCTGCTCGTCCTCGAAACGCGAACGGATCGCCGACAGAACCGGCATCTCGCGGTCGGCCCAGAGAATCCGGCGAACGCCGTCCCCGGAAAGCGACAGGTCCCTCACGTCGTGCTCGGTCGCGGTGTTCACGCGTCTCCCTTCGTAGTGATCAGTTAGGCACGAAGGCGCGTGAAGATCGGCGGCGCCTCGAATACCGTCATCTGCTTGAACTCTTTGAACCGCTTGGCAATCTCTCGATGTGTAAGCCGCTGCAGTCGCTCGCAACCGAAATCTTCGACGACGAAGGACGCCATGACCGAGCCGTAGACCGCGGCGCAGCGAAGCTCGTCCTCGGTGAAATCGGAGTCTGGTAACGAGTCGAGGAAGCCGAAAGCGCCACCGGCGAACGCGTCGCCCGCACCGGTCGGATCGATCACGGTCTCAAGGGGATACGCAGGGATCGAGAAGAACCCGTCTTCGCTGAACGAGCACGCGCCGTAGGCGCCCTGCTTGACGAATAGCAGCTTCGGTCCCAGCTCTCTGATCTTCCGCGCCCCTCGGGCGAGGTTTGGCTCGCCGGTGAGCATTCGGACCTCGGCGTCGTTGAAGACGATCACATCGACCTCTCCCATCGCCTGCACGAGTGAGTCCCGTGCCGAGTCGATCCAGAAGTTCATCGAGTCCAGACCGACCAGGGCGGCGCCTTCGCACTGCGCCCGCACCTTGCGCTGCAATTCCGGCTGGATGTTGGCAAGAAAGAGAATCTTTGCGTCCGCGGCTGCCGGCGACAGCTCGGGATCGAACTCGGCGAAGACGTTGAGCTGCGTGTCGAGCGTATGCGCGACTGCCATGTCTTCTTCGTAGCGGCCAGACCAGAAGAACGACCGGGCGCCTTCAACCTGCTTGACGTCGTCCATGTTTATCTCGCGCGCGCGATAAACGTCGAACTGCTCGTCGCTGAAATCCTCGCCGACCACGCCGACGACGCTCACGTCGGTGAAGAAGCTCGCCGCCAGAGAAAAGTGCGTGGCGGCGCCCCCGAGAATTCGATCGCGTTTACCGAACGGCGTCTCGAGCGCGTCGAAAGCAACCGATCCGACGACGGTGACAGCCATCGTTAGACGGATTCTGGCTCAAGAACGCCCAAGCCGGCGGCCTCGCGAAGCGCCTCGGCTCGGTCTGTCTGTTCCCAGGTGAAGTCGTGCTCGTCGCGGCCGAAGTGCCCGTAGGCAGCGGTTTTCGCGTAGATCGGCCGACGGAGGTCGAGATCACGCAGGATTGCGGCAGGTCGCAGGTCGAAGTGATCGCCGATGAGTTCCACGATGCGCGAAACGGGTATCCGCTCCGTACCGAAACACTCAACCTGGATGGAGAACGGATGGGCGATGCCAATCGCGTACGCGATCTGCAGCTCACAGCGATCGGCGAGGCCCGCGGCAACGACGTTCTTCGCCACGTACCGGGCGGCATATGCGGCTGAGCGGTCGACCTTGGTCGGGTCCTTCCCGGAGAAGGCCCCGCCTCCGTGACGGGCAGCGCCGCCGTACGTGTCGACGATGATCTTCCTCCCTGTTAGACCCGTATCACCCATCGGCCCGCCGATGACGAATCTGCCCGTGGGATTGACGTAGACGAAGTCCTTGTGCTCCAGTCGCGCCTCGTCGTAGAGATGGCGAGGCAGGATCGGATACAGCACCCGCTCGATGAGATCCGGTTTGATCAGCGTCTCCGTGTCGAGTTCCTCGGCGTGCTGAGTCGAGATCAGGACACGCTCGATTTCTACCGGTCGTTGGTGACCGTGCTCGTCGACCTCGTACCGAACGCTGACCTGTGCCTTTCCGTCCGGGCGTAGGTAGTGGAGTTCATCGGCCTTCCGCACCTCGGCGAGCCGCTTACAGATCTTGTGTGCGAGCGTAATCGGGAGCGGCATGAGTTCCTCGGTCTCGCGGCACGCATATCCGAACATCATCCCCTGGTCGCCGGCTCCGAGTCGGTCGAGCGGGTCGTCGTCGCCCGGCTCGTGCTGCGCTTCGAAGGACGTATCGACGCCCTGGGCGATGTCGGGCGACTGTTCGTCGACCGCGACGACGACGCTGCACGTACTCGCATCGAAGCCGTACTCACCCCGGGTGTATCCGATCTCGGCGATCTTCTCGCGTACGAGCCGGGGAATGTCGACATAGGCCGACGAGGTGATCTCGCCGCCCACGAGCGCGAGGCCCGTCGTCAGAAACGTCTCACAGGCGACACGACCCTCGGCATCGGAGCTGAGAATTGCGTCGAGAACGGCATCCGAGATCTGATCGGCGATCTTGTCCGGGTGGCCCTCGGTGACGGACTCCGAGGTGAGATGGAACTCGCGTGGGACTCTGAGATCTCCGGAACTCATCAACAACCTCTCCTCGGGATCTGGCCTCGTGTGAATCTGGCCTTGCCGAAAGCACTTTGAAGAATGAAGCAGCAAAGTGTAATTTTCTTCCGTCATGGGGGCAAGTAAACCGAACGATCTTCGGAAGTCCGACGCAAACGTCGCGCTGGACCGAATCGATCGCGCCCTGATCGAGGCTCTGCAGAAGGATGCTCGAATCTCGTACAAGGATCTCGCTGAACTCGTTGGTCTCGCGCCTTCCACCTGCCTCGAGCGCGTTCGGCGACTCCGGGCTCGTGGAGTGCTGCGCGGCTTCCACGGCGACGTGGATCTGGCACTCCTCGGACGGCCGACTCAGGCCCTCATCGCGGTTCGGCTCGGGGTGCACAGCCTCGATCTGATCGACGCTTTTTACGAGCATGCCATTCGGCTTCCCGAATCGATCGCCGTGTACCACGTGAGCGGCTCCGACGACTATCTCCTCCACGTTGCTGTCCGCGATACGGAGGATCTTCGTGAACTCGTACTCAACGATCTCACCTCTCGGCCGGAGGTCGATCACGTCGAAACCCGACTGATCTTTGAGTTCGTACGCAAGACGCTGATCGAACC
>CAYTCZ010000075.1:5379-19036 GCA_964436315.1 uncultured Gaiellales bacterium
GAGCCGTTACTGGCGCGTGGACGTCTCATCGCCGGGGCGCCTCCGCGAACTCCTCGGTAGGGCCCTCGGGGTCATCGGCACCGTTGAGAAGACGCGCCGTCTCTTCATGTTTCACCATGTCCGAATCCATCTCGACGAGGTCGAAGAGCTCGGCTCGTTCATCGAGCTGGAGGCGGTGCTTCCGCTCTCCGGTGAACCTCCCCCAGGCGATGAGTCGCTCGACGAGGTCATGAGCGCACTCCAGCTCCACGATCGTCCGACGATTGCCGATGGATATCTCGAGCTCATCCTCGCGCGGGACGGACGGAACGAGAGCGTGAAGTAGGACTGTACGCGAACACGCGACCTCAACGGCGAATGAACGCTAGAGCACGGCCGTCGCGTCGATTTGAACGAGCCCCTTCGGACTCGTGATGCTCGGCAGTTGCATGAACGTACTCGCCGGTGGATTCGACGCGAGTTGCGGAGCGTGCTCCTCAAAGTACGCGAGTTCGATCTGGCGCATCGTTGGGTAGTCCTCAGGGCGTTTGAGCATCACGACTGTCTTGATCACGTTGTCCATCGCTGTGCCGGTCTCGGCGAGAGCGGTCCTGACGTTGCCGAGCGCCGTCGCCATTTGCTCCTCGAAGCTGTCAGTCTCGATCTCGCCGGTGCCGGGATCGGATCCGTCACAGGCGGACAGGAACAGCAGCTTTCCGGTCGAGACGCCCAGAGCGGCATCGTCCGTCCCCTGGTAGAAACGCGTTTCCCAGCCCGACAACGCCTTGTCGACCACACCGATTGCCTCGACCTCGACGAGAAACTCGGGCCGGGGCAGGCCCGTCGCGTGAATCACGGTGCTTGCCGGCGGGTCGTCCGCGAAGTTCGGGGCATGCTCTTGGAAATACGCCCGCTCAACGGCGCGGTACTCGGAATAGTGCGCCACGTCATCGAGGAGGACAGTCGTCTTGACCAGATTGCCGAGAGAGCCGCCCGTCTCCTCTATACCGATCCTGAGCTTGTCGAGCACGATTCGAGTCTGCTCCTTAAAGTCATGCGTCTCGACGCGCACCGTCTCGTGGTCGAGAGCTTGGCAGCCAGAGACAAAGACGAGGTTGCCGACGACCTCGGTGCGGGCGAACTTGGCGTGTTCCTTGGGCACGTGGGGGTACGCGAGTTTCTTGCCACCCCAGTACTCCGGGTAGTAGGTGACCGACCAGCCGGGAGCGTTTCGGTCGACCACACCGATGGCCTCGTATTGCACGTGGAACTCGGGTCTAGCGAGTGAGTCGACGACGATGAGGGTGGCGGCCGGAGGGTGCGAGACGAGTAAGGGAGCGTTGGCCTCGTAGTACTCCGTCTCGGTCTTCCGTATAGCCGGATAGTCATCGAGGCGCCTGACCGTGAAGAAGGTCTTGACGATGTTGTCCATCGAACTGCCCGCTTCTTCCATCGCGGCTCTGGCGTTTTCGAGCGCCAGGGCCACCTGGTCTTCGACCCGATCGGGCGAGGCCATATCGTCCGTGGGATGCTGGCCCACACATCCAGACAGGAAGATGACGTTACCGACGGCGACACCTCGCGCGGACGCGGACTGCTCTCCGAACCGATGCGTCTGGTCGCGTTCCCTCCTGGACGATGCCGGCGGATCGAACCTGCGCACGCTCCAATTCATGTGCCCTCCTTGAGAGCGGCTTCGGTTCTCTCGCGGGACGAGAATGTCACCATTTGTCCGCTGCTCAGCTGAAACGCTCCGGCGACGATCCTAACGCCGCAGCCTTTTGCACGGGCTAGACGAGCGGCCTCGGAGCGCCCACCGTGCAGGTTTGACCTTTCGGCGATTGCTTGTTTACTGTCCCTTAACTCATCCCCCAGCGGGAGGGAGCGTGCGCAATCCAGATCTGGCAAGAGGCGCGGGGCTAACCACAAGGGCTTTCCGGACGTCTCAGAGGTAAACCGAATGAGCGACCCGGGGACGCCACCCGCCACCGAGACCGGTCCGTCCGGCCCGTCGTCACGCCTGCGCGAGTCGCTGGGCCCGCGCGTACGGACGCTTCTGGGCAGGTCGCTGCTCGTGTCGCGCTTCCTGCCCGTCTGGTTCGCGACCGTCGCTCTTTTCATCGTCGCGGCGATCATCGCTCCCGCGGCGCTGCAGAGCACGTCCTGGGCTTTCATCTTTCCGATCATGACCGTCCTCGCAGTGGCCGCGCTCGGCTCCATGCTCGTGATCATGCAGGGCGGGATCGACCTCTCGATACCCGGTGTGATGTTCCTGGGCGGGAACCTCGTCCTCGGCGTCTCGGGGTCCTCCGGGACGCTCGCTCTCGGCATCCTCGCCTGCCTCGGCCTCGGCCTTCTCGTCGGGTTGTCGAACGGCATTCTCGTCGGGATTCTCCGGCTCAATCCACTCATCGTCACGCTTGCCGTGGGAGGCATCGTCCTTGCCTTCGGGGCCCGATACGCACGAGGGGTCGCGTTCGAGACCGCGGTTCCGGCGCCCCTCGTCAAGTGGGCTTTGAGCAAGCCCCTGGGGGTCAGCTGGGTCTTCTGGGTGGGTGTGATGCTGACAATCATCGTCGCGCTCGCCCTGCGCTACACGCCCCCGGGCCGACGATTCCAGGCAGTCGGAGCCAATCCGCGGGCCGCTTGGATGTCCGGGATCCACGTGCGAACGCACGTCGTCTTCGCCTATACGGCAGCGGGAGTTCTATACGCGACGGCTGCAGTTCTGCTCGCCGGCGTCCGCGGGTCGATCGACTTTGCCTTCGGCGCCGAGTACCTGCTCTTTCCGATCGCGGCAGTCGTGATTGCGGGGGCCTCGCTCGCGGGTGGCCTTGCGAGCGCCACTTCGACCTGGGTCGCGGCACTCGCGCTGACACTCCTCAATCAGGTCCTCAATGTTCTAGGCCTGTCGCCCGCGACGCAGTTCGTCGTTTTCGGCGCGGCAATCATCGCCGGGATGGTCGTCTCGGGTGATCGCATCGCCGCCGGTCTCGGCAAGGTGCTCCAGCACCCGAGAACCAGAGCGCTCTTTGGGGAAGAGCAGTCGACGGGAGGGAAGGAGGGAGCGGTCACAGAAACCTGACTGCCGCACCGCGGCCTGCAATCCGGCGAGGAGTAGAAAGGGAACGAAGAGATGTATGGAGGAGAAAGGAGTTGCATATGAGACGGTGGTTATTGTTGCTTGCGGCGCTCGCGGCGGTGCTCGCACTCGTTGCCGCTGGCTGTGGAGGGGACGACGATGCAGCAGCACCGGCGGAGCCTCCGGCCGAGCCGGCGCCAGAGCCCGCCCCTGAACCGGCGCCCGAACCAGCGCCTGAGCCGGCTCCCGAGCCGGCACCGGAGCCGGCACCGGAGCCTGCCCCTGCGGAGCCCGCCGAGCCAGCCGGGCCCGACGAGTTCGGCGAGACCTATGACGCCGACCCGGCTGTGATCGAAAAGGCCCTATTCGACGAGACGCTCCTGCCAGAAGATCCGGTGGCCCGACAGGTCGCCCTCGCCGCATTCGCTCGCGCGGACGACCCGGTCGACCAGGACCTGGCACTCGAGTGCTGGCAGAACAACGGCTGCGACACCGGCACGGGCGGTGAACTCACGGTCGCGTACGTGGAGCCGTTCGGTGAGAACGTCTACCGAGAAATGTCGAAGATGGAGTTCATCCTCCAGGCGCTGTCCTACCCGGAGATCGGCGAGATCATCTACACGAGCTCCAATGTGTTTTCCAGCACGCCCGGAGATCCGCTGGCCGACTTCCGATCGGCGATCGCCCAGGGCGCAGACGTAATCGTCAACTTCCCGGACATCGGCGACGCCTACCTGCCGGTGTACCAGGAAGCGACCGAGCAAGGAATCCCGGTCGCGACGTACGCATGGGGCTACGTGACGGGCCCGGGCGAGAACTACTCGACGGTCGTGGGTGAGGACACGTGCGCGCTCGGCGAGGCGTTCGCAGAGCAGATCAACGAGCACGTCGGCTCGGGCAAGATCGCGCTCATGGGCGGTACGCCGGGCAATCCGCTGTCCGCGTCCTGGCAGGCGTGCGAGATTCCGGCGCTCAACCCGGAGATCGAGGTCGTTGGAACGTTCGATACCAACTGGGTGCCGGCGGGCGTACAGGAGGCGATGGCGAGCCTCCTCGCGGCTCACCCGGACCTGAAGGGCATCAGCTACGAGTATTCGGGCGGGATGGCACTCGGCGCGCAACCGGCCATCGAAGCCGCGGGAATCCCGATCGACCAGATCTGGACGATGCGGACCGACGAGCCGATTCTCGGCTGTGTGGCGGATGAACTGAACGAACCAAACCTCGTGATCCGCTACGCGAATGCCGCCGGCAACTGGCAGATCCGCCAGGCGCTGACGGCGGGCATGATGCAGCTCAAGGGGTTCGAGCCACCGGCTGAGATCGTGTTCCCGATCGCGTTCAAGGACAACTCGGTGGACAGCCTGTGTGTCCCGGACCGACCGGCTGAGGCGTCGATCACGTCACTCATCCCGGACGAGCTCGTGGCGCGGATGTATCCGGAGGGGTAGAGAGGAGCAGGCTGACCACACAATCGATCACGAACACTTGATCCCGAGCTGATGTCGACGACTCCCGGACCCGCGAGCCCCGTCGTGCTCTCGCTGAGCGGCGTCTCCAAGAGCTACGGTGCTGTCCGGGCCGTTCGCGACGTAAGCGTGGACTGCCGCGCCGGCGAGATTCACGCACTCGTCGGGGAGAACGGGTCCGGGAAGTCGACATTGCTCGGGATTGCAAGCGGGTTCCTCACCCCCGACGAAGGTTCCGTCGAGATCGGCGGGCGCCCGCTCACCAAGGCTTCCGTCGCCGACGCCCTGCGCCTCGGCCTGGGTATGGCCTATCAAACCTACTCGCAGGTGCTCGAGATGTCGGTGGCAGAGAACCTCTACCTCGCAGCACCCCCGGACGAACTTCCTGCATACGGCGACATGGAAGCCTGGGCGGCGGCGAAGCTCGAGGAGTTCGAGCTGGCGATTCCGGTCAACGCGTCGTCGGGAAGTCTCTCGCTCGCGGAGCGACAGATGCTCGAGGTTGCCAAGTCGCTACTGGCAAAGCCGAAGGTCTTGCTCCTCGACGAGCCGACGACCGCGCTCGGGCCAGAGGAGGTCGAGGAACTCCACACTCTGGTGTTCGATCGGAGCAGGACCGGGGTCGGCGTGATGTACGTCAGCCACCGACTCCCGGAGGTTCTGGAAATCGCCGATCGAATCACCGTCCTTCGCGACGGTGTCAACAAAGGGACGTTCGACGCGGCCGGGATGTCGGAGGACGATCTCGTCGCGCTGATGATCGGACGCCCGCTCCGGCAGGCGTTTCCGGATCGCGACTCGGATCGGGGGTCGAGCGAGATCTGCCTCGACGTCTCCGGGCTCCAAGGCGACCGTTTCGGACCGATCGACCTTCAGGTTCACAGAGGCGAGATCCTCGGCATCGCCGGAGCCGAAGGCAACGGCCAGGTGCAGTTCTTGAGATCCGTTGCCGGCGTCGACCATTCGATCGGCCAGGTTCGGTGCAACGGCGAGAAGATCAACATCGGGTCTCCGCTGGGCCCCCTTCGAGCCGGGGTCATTCTCCTGAGTGGCGACCGCGCCCGGGAATCGCTTTTCCCCGTCCTGAACGTGCGGACGAATACAACAATCCGGGTTCTGGGTCGCTTCAGCTGGATGGGCGTGCTCAGCCGCGGGCGCGAGAAGAATGCCATCCTCGAGCTCGTCGATCGACTGAAGATTCGGACCGCGTCGATCGAGCAACCCGTCCACTCCCTGTCGGGCGGGAACCAGCAGAAGGTTTCGCTTACTCGCCCGTTCCTGCGAGGCACGGTGCATGCGATCCTCGCTGAAGAGCCAACCCAGGGCGTCGACGTCGGATCCCGTTTCGACATCTACGACGCGCTACGCGATAAGGCAAGAGAAGGCGCCGCAGTGGTCGTCAAGTCGAGCGATCCGATCGAACTCGCAGGCTTGTGCGACCGTGTCGTCGTGATGTCGCGCGGCACGGTCGTTGCAGAACTTCCGGCCGAAGAGCTCTCCGAGCGCCGGATCGTCGAGGCAATTGTCGGTTCGCGGGGCGAGCTTCCGGGCCCCGCCACCGGGAGCCAGGAAGACCCGGCGTGAGTCAGACGGCCGCGCCGGTGAGTCAGTCGACAGGCGCCACGGCGCGCCTGCGCTCGCCGCCCAAGTTCCGGGGCTGGATGCCCCTGGTGCTCATGGCCATCCTCGTGGTCGCCCTCGGCCTCTACGTGGGCCTCACGCGGGAGGCATTCGGGACCTCGTACAACCTGAACAACCTGTTGATTACGGCCATGCCACTGGTGCTGGTCTCCATGGGTCAGGTCAACGCACTGCTCGTCGGCGGCTTCGACATCTCGGTTGCGGCGCTCATGACCCTCACCGTCGTGGTCGCCTCGTTCACGATGACGGCGGGCTCGGTGTGGTACCTGCTCTTCTTGGGCGCGCTCGCGCTTGTCGGCGTCGGTCTCGCCACCGGCCTTTTGAACGCGACGCTGATCCGCGTCATCGGTCTGCCGTCGATCATCGCGACGCTCGGGACGTTAAGCATCCTGCAGGGCGTGTCGCTCATCCTGCGCAGCCATCCCGAGGGCGCCATCAGCACCGACTTCGCGAATGCTATGACGAAGAGCGTGGGCTTCATGCCATTCGCCTTCATCGGTGCCGTGGTGCTCGCCGTGCTCTGGGATCTCTGGCTGTACAGGAGCCGCGGGGGGCTCTCCGTGCGAGCTGTGGGTCTCGACGAGACGTCTGCCCGTCGGCTCGGGGCAAACGCCGGCCGAGTGGTGTTCCTCGCGTTCGTGCTCTGCTCGCTGATGGCCGTGGTCGCCGGCTTCTTCTCCGCAGCTCTGATCCAGACCGGGTCGCCCATCATCGGCGGGTTCGCACTGCAGAGCATCGTGGCCGCCGTGCTCGGCGGAGCGAGCCTCGCCGGCGGCAGAGGGTCGTTCGTCGGGGCGCTTCTCGGAGCGCTCTTCATCGCGCTGATCTTCAACGTCGTCCCCCTGCTTCAGCAGCCAACCGAGTACGGGCAGATCGCGATCGGCGCGCTCACCTTGCTGGCGCTGTTGGTCTACCAGGGGCCCGAGCTCTGGGGACGAGCTCGCGGGGCACTCGGAGACGTTCGACGGTCGCGAGCGGAAGCGGCCGAAGCTCCCGCTAGCTGAGCGCACCTCTCGTTTTGTTGAAGAGCTAGCCGCATGTGAGCGACTCCGGACTCTCGAGCAGCTCACGAAGGCGAGCGAGGAACTGCGCCGCCTCCGCCCCGTAGACGATCCGGTGGTCGCAAACGACCGTGACGCTCATGAGATCGCGAACGACGATCTCGCCATCGTCGCCAACCGAGGGTCTCTTCTGGACGGCACCCACTCCGAGAATCGCGGTCTGCGGCGGGTTGACGATCGGGAAGAAGCGGCGGACGCCCAACATGCCGAGATTGGAGACTGTGAAGGTGCCACCCTCGAGCTCGGCGGGCGTGACCGTGCGGTCGCGAACCTTCCTTGCGAGTTCGATCGCTTCCCGGGCAATCGTGGTCAGCGACCTGCGATCGGCGTCGAAGATCGTGGGAACGATGAGCCCGTCATCGGTCGCCACTGCGATCCCAACGTTGATCCGCGAGTGCAGCTCAAAGCCCTGCTCCGTGTAGGAACCGTTGAGCCGCGGAAACTCACGGAGCGCAAGCGCAACTGCCTTCACGACGAGATCGTTGAACGAGGGCCCCTCCCCAGCGGCTGCCAGCTCCCTCCGCAGCGAAGCGCACTGGGTCATGTCGACTTCAACTTCAACGGAGAACGTCGGACGCTCGCTGCCCTCGACCATCCGCCGGGCGATGGTCCGCTGGAGCGAGCTGGGTTCGACGAGTTCTGTCTCACCCTTTGGAGTCGTCGCCGGAGCAGCGGCCGCTTCGCCCACGCTTGGGTCGACGGCTGCGGCCTCTACATCCTCACGCGTGATCAGCCCGTTCGGCCCGGAGCCGGAAAGACTCGAGAGATCCACTCCGAGTTCCTTCGCCATGCGGCGGGCGACCGGAGATGCGTTTACCCGGCCCGACGGCTCGCGGGCGGGCCCAACGGCGGTACTGGGAGCCACGGCCCCCGTGCTCCCTGTGGCCTCTGCGGGAATCGGCGGTTCACTGTCTGCCGCCGGCGAGCGCTCAGCGCCAGCAAGGTCATCCATCGATCCGATTCGTGCGATCGGTGCGCCGATCGCCGCCGACTCACCTTCCTGTACGAGAATCTCGACGAGAGTGCCGGCCGTCTCGGCCTCGTAGACGATCGTGGCTTTGTCGGTTTCGATTTCGACGAGCGGCTGACCAGCCTCGACGGAACCACCGACCTGAACCAGCCACTCCAGAACCGTCCCCTCCTCCATGGAGTCGGACAAACGCGGCATGGCGAGCTCGGTGGCCATCAACGGTCTCTCCGCGATGCTGCCGTGGTCTCCCGATCACAGCAGGCTTCGATCGCGAAGTGAGTTGCCTCTCGACTAAGCATGCCCGAGGAGTCTTCCTGCCTCACCTCCCAGGGAAAAGGCGGCTCGGCGAGGGCGTTAAGCTAACAGAAACAGGGGCGGGTAAGAGCCGCGCAGAGGGAGGGCGAGATGAAGATCGGGGTTGTTGGGCTGGGCCGAATGGGACGACCGATCGCAAAGCGGCTTCTTGACGCCGGACACGAGGTTGCAGTGTTCAATCGCACCCCGGGCCCGGCCGAGGAACTCGCGTCGGTCGGCGCGACGCAGGTGTCAGCTCCGGCGGATGTCTGGAGCGCGGCGAAGGTCTGCATCACGATGATTTCGGCCGACGAAGCCCTGCATGCGGTCACCCTTGGCGATGGGGGTTTGCTCGTCGACCCGCCGCCGGGCTGCGCGCTGATCGACATGAGCACGGTCTCGGTTGACGGTTCGCGAGCGATCGGCGAAGCGGCGGAACGCGCCGGTGTCGCGTACCTGCGTGCGCCCGTGAGCGGCAATCCCTCCGTCGTCGAGGCGGGAAACCTGACGATCATCGTCTCTGGCGACGCCTCGGCATTCGAGCAACTGAGGTGCACGCTGGAGAACGTCGGTCCGAACGTCTTCTACCTCGGTGAGGGGGAAGAGGCGCGGGTGATGAAGCTGGCGATCAATCTCATGCTCGCGGGTACGACGCAGCTTATGGCGGAAGCTCTGGTGCTTGGGGAGAAGAACGGCCTCGATCGCGGCAAGATGCTCGAACTGATGGGCGCGAGCGCGGTCGGCTCGCCCTACGTCAAATACAAGACCGCCGCGCTCCTCGCCGACGACTACACGTCGACGTTCACGACTTCAATGGCCTACAAGGATCTCGCTCTGGCGCTCGAGGCCGGCGAGACAGCCGGCGTTCCGCTTCCCGTAACGGCTGTCGTGCAGCAACTCTTCCTCGCCTGCATGTCCGCGGGGATGGCCGATCTCGATCTGATGGCGCTGCTCCCGCACCTTGAGCGCGAAGCAGGACTCGAGCCCGTTGTCGAGGTGCGATGAGATTTGTCAGCCCTCCGCCTGGTTAACCCGAGCTGACCTCGACAGCGTCACGTGGTCACGCCGCCCTACGTGGTCAAGGCTGCGGCTGATTCCTCGGCGAGTCGCAGCGCAGCTCCATCCGGCTGAAAGGCTCCGGCCGCGAGCGGAGCGGCGGAGCTCTTGCCGAACGAGCGCTAGGAGGGGCCCTCGTCGGGCGCGCCGAAGGCCAAGGCCCGAGTGTCGTTCTGTCGTCCGATCACGAACCACACGCCGTGTGCCGGCTCGTCGCCGATCGTTCGCAGACGGTGCGGAACGGTCGAGTCGAAGGAAATCGAGTCTCCTGGACCGAGCTCGTACCGGTCGAAGCCGACCGTCACCTCGAGCCTCCCGCTCAAGACGAGGCCGTATTCCCTACCCGAGTGACGAATAGAGGCGTTTCCCTTGGAGGACGAACCGTCGACGTTGTAGACGACGTAGAGAAAATCCGCGTCTGGGTCGGCGTGAGGCGTCAACCGCTCCCAGCGAACACCTGTGTCCAGCTCGATCGACTCGCGCGTTTCTTTACGTTGAACGTGGCGCTCTTCCATGCGCGAGGTGCGACCGCGCATCGATCTCGCTTTCCGTCTCTGACCTGATCTGGTGGTTGGTTCGCCGTCGTCGCTGAACAGCTCGTCAAGCGTTATCCCGAGTTCGCTGACGATCTCGTACAGCGTGCTCACAGACGGGCGGACCTTGCCGGTCTCGATCTGGGAGACGGCGCTCGGCGAGATGTCCAGACGGCGTGCGAACTCGCGGAGGCTGAGCTTGAGTTCTTCACGACGCGCGCGTAAGCGGCGGCCCACGTCATCCTGCGAGGGTGGTCCGCCGTCCGAGCGGGCCCGGTCAGGAGATCCTGGACTCGTCGCCATCTGTCCATCTTATCTCGCGTTTCCGGTTGTCCACTACTGCTTGACAGCCGCCGGAGTTCCAAAGTTAATGTTGGTCGCTTCCCCGGCGCCATCCATCCATCCGCCGTTCGTGCCAGTCACCGATTGCATGAACCGTTCAGAATTCGAGATTCGATGCCCGAAATAGATTTTCGTCAGGCTGTCCGGGATGCTCTCGACGAGGAATTGGCTCGCGATGACGCGGTGATCTTCTTCGGCGAGGACGTCGCCGCCGCCGGTGGAGTGTTTGTCGTCACGCCTGGACTCGTCGAGAAGTACGGCACCGATCGCGTCATCGATACGCCAATCTCCGAGCTCGCGATTGTCGGAGCAGCCTTCGGCAGCGCGGTCTCCGGAAAGCGCCCCGTGATCGAGATCATGTTCGCGGACTTTCTCCCGCTCGTCATGGACAGCCTCATCAATCAGGCAACCAAGTACTGGTACCTCTCCAACGGGCAGGCAAGCGTCCCGCTGGTCGTTCGTTCTGCGTGTGGCGCCGGCGGACGCTTCGGAGCGATCCATTCACAAATGCCGATCTCGTGGTTGCTCGGGGTCCCAGGGCTCAAGATCGTCTGCCCGGCCACGCCTCACGACGCAAAGGGACTTCTCAAGGCGTCCATCCGGGACGACAATCCGGTGCTCTTCCTCGAACACAAGCGGCTCTACACCGTCTCGGGAGAAGTCACCGACGTACCTGTGCCGATCGGGAAGGCGGCGGCCGTTCGCGAGGGTGCGGACGTCACGATCGTCACGGCGATGAAGACTGTTCACGATGCGATGGAGGCCGCCACGTCACTTTCCGAGCAGAAGATCGACGCGACTGTCATCGATCTCCGCACGCTTCGACCTCTCGATATTGAGACGGTTCTCGACTCGGTGGCGAGGACGAATCGCCTCCTCGTAGTCGAGGAAGGGCCCGAGACCGGCGGCTGGGCGGGAGAGGTGCTAGCAGAGGTAACGGAGCAGGGATTGGGGACGTTAGACGTCGCGTGGCGGCTCTCCACCCGCGACCTGCCGATTCCATACAGTCCGCCGCTCGAAGACGCCTTCCTCCCCGGCGCCAAAGCGATAACACGCTCGGTCATCGACCAGCTGGGAGGCGCGGGTTGACCAGGCCTTCGACGGGCCCGACGCAACCCGGGCTCCCGGTGCGGTAGGAGGAACCGGTCCTGTCTGAAGGTCGTGGCCGCGCAGCCGTTCTCCGCGGACCCGGCGACGTTGACATCGTCAGCCGAGCGACGCCGGCCGACTCAGCGAGCGAGGCCGTCGTTCGCGTAGTCGCGAGCGGCATCTGCGCGACCGACATCGGGATCTTTCGTGGATCGGTACAGGTTCCCCCCGGACGTGTGCTCGGCCACGAGGGAGCCGGGGTGGTCGAATCCGCGGCGACTGAGTCCCCCCTTGAGCCCGGAGCACCGGTCATCATCGATCCGAACGTCTCGTGTGGCACCTGCGCGATCTGCCGCGAAGGCCATTCGAATCTCTGTCCGAATGGTGGACTCCTCGGTCGAGAGGTCGACGGCGTCTTTGCCGACGAGCTCGCGGTCAATGCGGCGAGCCTTCATGCGCTGCCCGACACCATCGCGCTCGAAGACGCGCCGCTTCTCCAGGTCCTTGCGACGGTCGTGCACGCGCAGGAGAGAGTCCGGGTTGTTCCAGGCAGACTGGCTGCAGTCGTTGGGCTCGGCTGCACGGGCCAGCTGCATGCGCAGCTGCTCGAACACCGGGGAGCGCGAGTCCTCGGCACAAGTCGCAGTGAGTCCAAACGGCTTCTCGGCGCTGAACTCGCATGCGAATGGACGGCCGATCCTGTGGACGCTGCAAATCACGCTACCGAGCTCGATGCTCGGGGCGGAGCGGACGTCGTGGTCGAGGCTGGCGGAACGCTCGCCGCGCTCGAAACGGCACTCAGTATCGTTCGGCCAGGGGGGACCGTCCTCGCGTACGGTATTTACACCGAGTCAGCGGGGCAGCTTCCGTACTACGACCTGTACCGCAAAGAGGTCAGGCTCGTCGGTACGCGGTCTTCCTTGCCACGCGACATGGACATCGCAATCGGCCTCGCGGCGAGTGGGGCGGTCCACTTTGCGCCGATCGTGTCCGACCGACTCCCACTCGAGCGCGCCGCGGACGCGCTCGAGCGGTCAGAAGCGGGTGCACTGAAGGTCGTATTGGAGCACTGACCAATGCGACGTGTTCGGCGTTACTGCCCGACGAGATTTTCAGGCCATAGAGAGCCTTGACTGCCCTCTCGCTTAATGTTTACCGTTCCTGAACACCTGGCCTGAAGGCATACTGGGTCGAAAGGAGCGAGGGCCAATGACTATTGCCTCACGTGGGGCCACGATGGCGGTTGACTGGGAGCAGCGGGTCGATTTCCAACGGCTTCGCAGAGAGCGGCTCGAGCGTACGCGAGCGGCGCTCGACGCATCGGACTTGGGCGCCCTCCTCCTCTTTGATCCAAACAACATCCGCTACGTCACCAGCACGCACATTGGCGAGTGGGCGCGGGACAAGAACGCACGGTTCGTACTCCTCTGCCGCGATGCGGACCCGATCCTCTGGGACTTCGGCTCGGCGGCTCGACATCATCAGCTCTACGCGCCCTGGCTGCCGGAGACGAGCTGGCGCGCCGGCGTGACGAGTATCCGGGGTGCGATGCCTGAGCAGACAGGCGTCCCGGACACCATGGCGGGGAAAGTCCTCCACGAGATGCGTGAACGCGGTCTCGAGAAGGAGCCGCTCGGTATCGACATGAGCGATATGGCGACGCTCGAGGCTCTCCATCGGGCCGGCATCTACACCGGAGATGCTCAGCCCGTGATGCTCAGCGCGCGCAAGATCAAAACGGAGGATGAGAAGGCGCTGCTCGCGCACGCGGCCGCGATCGTCGACGCCGTCTACGAGCGCATCTACGAACTGCTTCGACCCGGAGTTCGCGAACACGAGATCGTCGCTGAGGCAATGCGCGTTCTCTTCGACCTCGGCTCGGAGCACGTCGAGGCGATCAACGCGGTCTCCGGCGACCGATGTAATCCGCACCCCCACGTTTTCGCCGACCGGCTGATTCGGCCCGGCGATCAGGCGTTCTTCGACATCATCCACTCGTTCATGGGGTACAGAACCTGTTACTACCGGACCTTCTGCGTCAGCAGCGCTTCACAGTCGCAGGTCGACGCCTACAAGCAGTGCCGTCAGTGGCTCGACGATGCGATCGACCTCGTGCGTCCGGGAATGACCACGGATCGCAT
>CAYTCZ010000076.1:0-1310 GCA_964436315.1 uncultured Gaiellales bacterium
GTCAACAACGAGAAGCGCATGCTGCAGGAGGCAGTCGATGCGCTGTTCGATAACGGACGACGCGGCCGCGCGGTGACCGGGCCCGGGAACCGTGCGCTCAAGTCCCTGTCGGACATGCTCAAGGGCAAACAGGGACGCTTCCGGCAGAACCTGCTCGGGAAGCGCGTCGATTACTCCGGACGCTCCGTGATCGTCTCCGGACCGAAGATGAAGCTTCACCAGTGTGGGCTCCCGAAAATCATGGCTCTCGAACTCTTCAAGCCGTTCATCATGAGCCGGCTCGTCGAGCGGAAGTCAGTTCAGAACATCAAGGCCGCCAAGAAGTACGTGGAGTCGATGACCGCGGAGGTCTGGGACGTCCTCGAAGAGGTGATCGCGGAGCACCCGGTTCTGCTGAACCGCGCGCCGACGCTCCACCGGCTCGGCATTCAGGCGTTTGAGCCAGTGCTGGTCGAAGGCAAGGCGATCGAGATTCACCCGCTCGTCTGTCACGCGTTCAACGCGGACTTCGACGGCGACCAAATGGCGGTGCATCTCCCGCTGTCCGCCGAGGCTCAGGCCGAGGCACGGATCCTGATGCTCTCGTCGAACAACGTCCTCTCGCCGGCGCACGGGCGTCCGCTCGCGACGCCGACGCAGGACATGGTGCTCGGCGGCTACTACCTCACGTACGCGGCCAAGGATCTCGCCAACATCTCGGCGGAGGACCTGGATCCGCGGCCAAAGCGGTTTGCGTCCGAGGACGAGGTGATCCTCGCGCTGGACGCAAAGCAAGTCGCTCTTCAGGATCCGATCGAGTACAGACGGAACGGCGACGTCTTGCTGACCACCCCGGGCCGGGTCATCTTCAACGAAGAGATTGGCCGCGCTCTCGAGCTCGACTCTGACGAAGACGGCGAGCCCGATAAGCGAGAGTTCATCAACAGAACGCTCTCGAAGAAGGAGATGGGCGACTTCATCGCCGACCTCGTCGATTCGTTCGGGGCACATTCGATCGCGGCCGTGCTCGACACTGTCAAGGAGCTCGGCTTCTACTACGCGACGCAGGCCGGCGTCACGATCTCGAAGAACGACATCGTGATTCCCGAGACCAAGCAGCAGCTCCTCGAAGAATTCGAGGAGCGCGTCCAGAGGATCGAGCGCGACTACCAGCGCGGCCTCATCACCGAGGACGAGCGTCACGAGTCGATCGTGAACGTCTGGACAGAGGCGACGGACACCGTCGCCGAGGCGATGGAGGACACCCTCTACGAGCTCAACCCGATCTTCATGATGGCCAACTCGGGCGCGCGCGGATCCTTCAAGCAGAT
>CAYTCZ010000076.1:1320-19002 GCA_964436315.1 uncultured Gaiellales bacterium
CGAAGGGCGAGATTATCGAGCGCCAGATCAAGACGAACTTCATGGAGGTCTTATCGGTCCTCGAGTACTTCATCTCGACCCACGGTGCACGTAAGGGTCTGGCCGATACCGCGCTTCGAACAGCAGACTCGGGCTATCTGACTCGACGACTGGTCGACGTCTCTCAGGACGTCATCGTGCGCGAAGAGGACTGCGGGACCGAAGACTGGATCGAGCGTCCGCTGATCATTCCGGAAGGGCTAAACCGCTCGCTGCTTGGCAGACCGCTGGCGACGGATGTCCACAAGCCGCTGAAGGATGGCAAGCCGGGTAAGACGGTTCTCGCCGAGAAGGGCGTTTTGATCACCTCTCAGCTTCTCCGAGAGCTGCAGGAGGGTCTGGACGAGCACGCGGATACATTCCAAGTCCCGGTCCGATCGGTGCTGAAGTGCCGGAGCGAGTTCGGCGTGTGCCGGGCGTGCTATGGGGTCTTCCTGGCAACCGGTGAGCTCTGCGAGATCGGCGATGCCGTCGGCATCATTGCGGCGCAGTCGATCGGTGAGCCCGGAACCCAGCTCACGATGCGCACCTTCCACACAGGTGGGGTGGCCGGAGCCGACATCACGCACGGTCTCCCGCGTGTCGTTGAGATCTTCGAGGCGCGCAACCCGAAGGGTGCCGCCAAACTCGCCGAGGTAGCGGGGAAGGTCGAGATCGAAGAGACCGAGCGCGGCCCGAAGGTCACGATTGTCCCTGACGGACTCGACGAAGAGGGTGAGCCCCTGGAACCGATCTCGTATCAGCTGCCACGGCGGCTCCGACTCATGGTGGCCGACGGGGCAACGGTCGAGGCTGGCGATGCGCTTCACGAGGGATCGCAGACGCCGGCGGATCTACTGCGCCTTAAGGGGTCGACACCCACCGAGCTGTATCTCGTTGATGAGGTTCAGCGCGTCTATCGATCGCAGGGCGTGGACATCCACGACAAGCACATCGAGCTGATCGTCCGTCAGATGATGAAGAAGGTCAGGATCGAGAATGCTGGAGACACCGACTTGCTCCCGGGCCAGCTCGTCGATCGCGCGATCTGCGAGCGAGAGAACGAGCGTGTCAAGGATGACGGCGGCGAGGAGGCGACGTTCGAGCCGCTGATCCTCGGAATCACGAAGGCCTCACTCGCGACCGAGTCGTTCCTCTCGGCGGCCTCCTTCCAAGAGACGACGAAGGTGCTGACGGACGCATCGATCGAAGGCAAAGTCGATCGTCTGCTCGGGCTCAAGGAGAACGTCATCATCGGCAAGCTGATTCCGGCCGCAACCGGGCTAAAGCGGTATCGCGGAATCGACATCGGCCCGAGCGAGAAAGTGCCTGTCTCTGCCTACGCGCGGCCGGCAACCGAGGAACAGCTCCTCGCTGCTCTCGAAGAGATCGGGTCAGAGGGCGACGCCGGCGTCGAACTCGGACTGCTCGAGATGGCGGCCGGCGACGACGGTGACACGGACGGCGCGGGCGGACCCCTGGCCGAGGATGCGCCGCCTCAGCCCGACGCAGTCGAGGAGGAATAGAGAACCGGTGGGCGGCGCTCGGCGCCGCCCACCGAGGACCCGGACTTCACCTCACGGCGATTTGCGCCGGCCTTCGGGTGCAACGCGCTCCTTCGAGTGCCATGATGCCTGCGACTTTTTGCGGCCGCGAAAAAATCCGCCGTCCAGGAAAACCGCTCTTTGCGAAACAATCTCCTCGGGAAGGGTCCACCTCCTCTTAACACTCGCTGCCGAGAGGCGTAGACTGCCGCTTTGGCGTTGGTCAGACCTGCGGCTTGGGCTGGCGGCGGCGGAGGGACAGAGCGAGAGCCTTTTCCACAGTTTCCACAGGGCGCTGGGGAATGTTCGTTCGTGGTCCGATCGCGCCTGCGGAGCGGGCTTCCGGCCCGCTTCGGTCGAAGATTGTGACCGCGAGATCCGACGCTATTTGTGCGCCTCGATGCAATCCTTGAGGCTCGTTTAGCACCGATATGGGCGCTCCCTGCGTTCCTTGCCCGACGACGGGCATCGTCGCCAGCCAACGAGTCATCATCCTGCTCGGCGCTCTTGATCCGCGTCGACCGCGCGGCCCTTGCCCGCTTCCTTGGCCTGGTAAAGCGCCTGGTCGGCACGCTCGAAGAACGCGTCCGCGTCGTCATCAGCACGAAGCTCTGCGATTCCCGCTGAGAGGTGAATCCGGTCCGTGACGCCGGCGGGCTTCGACGCGACTGCGAACTGAATACGCCGGTAGAGCTGCTCGGCGTCGCCCCGCGTCGATTCGGGAAGGATGACTGCGAACTCGTCGCCACCTACGCGGCAGGCAACGTCGGCACCGCGGACCGCTGATCTCGCTCGTTCACCGACCTCAGCGAGCAAGGCGTCCCCTGCCAGGTGACCGACACGGTCGTTGATCGCCTTGAAGTCGTCGATATCGAAGATCAGGAGAGCCAGTCGCCGATCGTATCGGCGCGCTCTCGAGACCTCACGACCGAGCGTCTCGTGGAAGTACCGACGGTTGTGGAGGCCCGTAAGAGCGTCGATGTCGGCGAGTTGCCTCGCCTCTTGAAAGCGGTGAGCGTTTTCGATCGCCGGCCCGGCACTCAACGCAAGTTCCTCGATGCGTCGAATCGCGTCATCTGCCGGTTCGTTGTCCCCTCGCCAGAAGACTGCGAGCGTCCCGACGGGCTCGTCTGACTCGCTTCGCAGCGGTACGGCGATCCCACCCCGAATGAGATCTCGATCGTTCTGACGCTCTTCAGCGTAGCTATAGCTGATCCGGACGGCGCTCGCTTGGTGGCCCTCGCGAGGGCCCTCGACGGGCTGATGTTCTGCCTCCTCGGCGGTCATGCCGACGGTGGCGATGAGCGGCTGCGGTCCTCCGTTCGGACCGCCGGCGGGGAGAACGATCATCGCAGCGTCGACGTCGGCAACCGATTCGGCGACGGCGAGCGTCTTGTCGAGGACGGCGTCGAGGTCGAGCGATTCGCGAATTCCACTCAGCTCTCGGCTCCGGCGGTTCTCCTCATGGGCGAGTTCCAGCGCGTCTGTGAGATCGGCCATCATCTCGTCAACGCGAGGATTGGCGGCCACGACCGATGTCCCGGCGGCTTCACGATCACGCCGACGGCCTCGGAAGAGAGCGAGGAGGACGACCAGCGCGACGACGAGCGCAAGGATTGCCGTGCCGATGGCAAGGCCCAGAGCAATCCACGTTGCGCTGTCGATGAGAAGTGGCATTCCGCAGTCCCCGGGGTGTCTTTTTCTAAGCGGATGTCCCTACCCCGGACAATAGTTGGAGTTCGCGTCTTTTGACAGCGAGCAGCTGCTACCATTCACGCGGTTTCCGGTGCAGGGAAGACCTGCACCGGTCTTTTGTTGCGTTCACACACGATCGGAGCACCGACCCAGGCCCATGCCGACCGTCAATCAACTCGTTCGAAAAGGCCGCCACTCAGCGGGCGCCAAGACGAAGGCTCCTGCGCTCCGCGGCGCGCCCCAAAAGCGTGGCGTCTGCACGCGTGTCTATACAACGACGCCGAAGAAGCCGAACTCAGCGCTTCGGAAAGTTGCCCGCGTCCGGCTCACGAACGGGATGGAGGTCACGACGTACATCCCGGGCGAGGGTCACAACCTGCAGGAGCACTCGGTCGTATTGATCCGCGGCGGCCGCGTCAAGGACCTGCCTGGAATCCGCTACAAGGTGATCCGTGCAGCGCTCGACACCGCCGGCGTCGACGGAAGACGACAAGGACGCTCGAAGTACGGGGCGAAAAGGTCGTAGTCAGTGCTGGCCCGTACCGTGAATCCGACGCGTAACTGATGTCCCGACGAACAGAAGCCCAACCGCGCGAGCCGGCCGCAGATCCTGTGTACGGCTCAAAGCTGGTCTCCCAGGTCGTGAACCGACTCATGGTTCGAGGCAAGAAGTCCACGGCCGAGCGTATCGTGTACAACGCGCTCGATCAGATCGGCGAGAAGAGTGGCAAGCCGCCCGTCGAGGTCTTGGAACAGGCGATCAAGAGCGTCACGCCCGTCCTTGAAGTTCGCTCACGCCGCGTCGGCGGCGCCAACTACCAGGTGCCTGTCGAGGTGCCGCAGCGCCGAGCTCGCACGCTTGCGGTCCGGTGGATTGTGACCTTCGCGCGAGACCGTCGCGAGAAGCGGATGGAGGACAAGCTGGCCGCCGAGATCCTGGACGCCCTCAATCAGCAGGGTGGGGCGTTCAAGCGCAAGGACGATCTGTACCGAATGGCGCAGGCCAACAAGGCTTTCGCCCACTATCGGTGGTAACAGGCGTGTCTGAAAAGACTCTGACAACCACGGCGCTCGAGCGCGTGCGGAACATTGGGATCATGGCCCATATCGACGCGGGCAAGACCACGACGACCGAGCGCATCCTCTACTACACGGGCCGCACCCACAAGATGGGGGAAGTACACGAGGGTGCCGCCGTGATGGATTGGATGACGCAGGAGCAGGAACGCGGCATCACGATCACCTCTGCGGCGACGACAGCCGTATGGCGCGATTTTCGTGTGAACATCATCGATACGCCCGGGCACGTGGACTTCACGGTCGAGGTCAAGCGCTCGCTGCGTGTGTTGGACGGTGCAGTGGCGATTTTCGACTCGGTTGCTGGGGTTGAGCCTCAGTCTGAGACCGTCTGGCGTCAGGCTGATCGATACCGCGTGCCGCGGATTGCGTTCATCAACAAGATGGACCGGGTCGGAGCTGATTTCTTCGGGGCGGTGCAGTCCATGGTCGAGCGACTCGGCGCCCACCCGGTGCCGATTCAGCTCCCGCTCGGACGTGAGGAACACTTCCGTGGCGTCGTCGACCTCGTCGAGGCACGGGTGCTCGCGTGGTCAGACGACTTGGGCACGAAGGTCGAAACCGGCGAGATCCCAGACGAGCTCGTGGAGCAGGCAGACGAATATCGCCATCAGCTCATCGACTCCGTCGCCGAGCACGACGACGAGCTCCTCGAGACCTACCTCTCTGACGAGTCGGCTGTCACGCCAGAGATGCTGCGCAGAGCGCTGCGGAAGGCGACGCTCGAGATCGCGGTCACGCCGGTTCTGCTCGGAAGCGCGTTCAAGAACAAGGGTGTCCAGCCCCTCCTCGACGCGATCATCGACTACCTACCGAGTCCGCTCGATGTTCCGCCGATCCACGGCATCGATCCCCGTACCGACCACGAGCTCTCGCGCCGGCCCGCGGAGAACGAACCGTTCTCGGCACTGGCGTTCAAGGTCATGGCGGATCCGTACGTGGGCAAGCTGACGTACATGAGGGTCTACTCGGGATCGGTGAAGACCGGCGAGAAGATCCTGAACGTCACGAACGGGAGAACCGAGCGCGTCGGCCGTCTCTTGCAGATGCATGCCAACCATCGCGAGGAGCGCGAGGCCATCGGCGCCGGCGAGATCGTCGCGGCAGTGGGACTCAAGAACACGACCACCGGCGACACGCTCGCCACCCCAACCGCGCCAATTCGCCTCGAGTCGATGACCTTCCCTGACCCAGTTATCTCGGTCGCCATCGAGCCGAAGACGAAGGCAGACCAGGAGAAGCTATCGGGCGGTCTCCAGCGGCTCGCGGACGAGGATCCAACCTTCCGCGTCCGCGCCGATGAAGAGACCGGTCAGACCCTGATCGCCGGCATGGGCGAGCTCCATCTCGAGATCATCGTCGACCGCCTCCTTCGCGAGTTCTCGGTCGATGCCAACGTCGGACGGCCGCAGGTTGCCTACCGCGAGACGATTTCCAAGCCGGTCGAGAAGATCGAAGGCCGCTTCGTCAGGCAGACCGGCGGTCGCGGCCAGTTCGGCCACGTGGTGATCAGCGTCGAGCCCTCGGAGTCGGGCGGCGGCTATGAGTTCCTCGATCGGATCGTCGGCGGGAAGATTCCCAAGGACTACATCCCCGCCGTCGATCTCGGTATCCAGGAGGCGATGGAGGCCGGCATTCTCGCGGGCTATCCGGTCGTCGATGTTCGAGTCGAGTTGGTCGACGGTTCCTATCACGAGGTGGACTCGTCGGAGATGGCGTTCAAGGTCGCCGGATCCATGGCCTGGAAGAACGCAATGCAGCGCGCCAAGCCGAAGCTCCTCGAACCGATCATGGCCGTCGAGGTCGTGACGCCAGAGGACTACCTTGGCGACGTCCTTGGCGATCTCAATTCGAGGCGAGGCCGGGTCGAGGGACTTGAGCCGCGCGGGAATGTTCAGGCGATTCGGGCGCGCGTGCCCCTGGGGGAGATGTTCGGTTACGCAACCGACATCCGGTCGACGACCCAGGGACGGGCGACCTTCACGATGCAGTTCGACCGTTACGAGGAGGTGCCGTCCAGCCTGACGTCGACTGTCGTTTCGGACACGACGACCTGAACTCGTAGGAAAGTCTTTTGCAACAAGGAGGAAGCAGCGCATGGCCAAGGAGAAATTCGAGCGCACCAAGCCGCACGTAAACGTCGGGACAATCGGTCACATCGACCACGGCAAGACGACGCTAACTGCAGCGATCACGAAGGTTCTCGCCGAGCGCGGCACGGGAACGAACTTCACGACCTTCGATCAGATCGACAAGGCACCGGAGGAAAAGGCGCGCGGGATCACGATCGCGACGGCCCACGTCGAGTACGAGACCGAGAAGCGCCACTACGCGCACGTCGATTGCCCGGGTCACGCCGACTACATCAAGAACATGATCACGGGTGCCGCCCAGATGGACGGCGCAATTCTCGTCGTCTCCGCGGCAGACGGTCCCATGCCTCAGACGCGTGAGCACATCCTGCTCGCCCGTCAGGTCGAAGTTCCGTATATCGTCGTTTTTCTCAACAAGGCCGACATGGTCGACGACCCTGAGCTTCTTGATCTCGTCGAGCTCGAAGTCCGAGAGCTTCTCTCCAAGTACGAGTTTCCCGGCGACGACATTCCGATCGTTACCGGATCCGCTCTCAAGGCTCTCGAGGGTGACGAGGAGTGGGTACCCAAGATCCTCGAACTCATGGAGGCCGTGGACTCGTACATTCCCGAGCCCGAGCGCGACGTCGACAAGCCGTTCCTCATGCCGATCGAGGACGTCTTCTCGATCACTGGCCGCGGCACGGTCGTCACGGGGCGCGTCGAGCAGGGGATGGTCCACGTCGGCGACGAAGTCGAGATGGTCGGAATTCATCCCGAGATCGAGAAGACCGTCGTCACAGGCGTCGAGATGTTCCAGAAGCTCCTCGATGAGGGGCAGGCTGGCGACAACATCGGTGCGCTCCTTCGCGGGGTCAAGCGCGAAGAAGTCGAGCGCGGGCAGGTTCTCGCCAAGCCTGGGTCGATCACCCCGCACACCGAGTTCAAGGCTGAGGTCTACGTGCTCTCGAAGGAGGAAGGCGGTCGGCACACCCCGTTCTTCAACGGCTATCGGCCGCAGTTCTACTTCCGAACGACGGACGTGACGGGTTCGATCGGACTGCCCGAGGGGCAGGAGATGGTCATGCCCGGCGACAACACCAATATGGACATCCAGCTGATCCAACCGATTGCGATGGATCAGGGCCTCCGCTTCGCGATTCGCGAGGGCGGTCGCACCGTTGGCGCCGGCGTCGTCACCGAGATCCAGAAGTAGGACGAAAGGACTCGCGAGCGATAGTGGCGCAGCAGAAGATCCGCATCCGGCTCAAGGGCTACGATCATCATCAGCTCGACCGATCCGCTGCATCGATCGTCGATACGGCACAGCGGACCGGTGCAACGGTGACCGGCCCGGTTCCGCTGCCGACGGAGAAGAACGTGTACACGGTCATCCGAAGTCCGTTCAAGGACAAGGATTCCCGTGAGCACTTCGAGGTCCGAACCCACAAGCGTCTGATCGATATCCACTCGCCGACCCCGAAGACGGTCGACTCGCTGATGCGACTCGATCTTCCGGCCGGCGTCGACATCGAAATCAAATTGTGAAATTGTGGAGCAATTTCACAATAAGTGTGTACAAAAGTGATTTTGAGTTACTATCTGAATCTAAATATCATTTTTGCACAGCGCGAAAGCGAAATAATGGTGAGCAGAGTTGTCATTTTTTCGAGTGGAGCGAGGA
The DNA here is from genome assembly GCA_964436315.1 of uncultured Gaiellales bacterium. Taxonomy (GTDB): domain Bacteria; phylum Actinomycetota; class Thermoleophilia; order Gaiellales; family Gaiellaceae; genus CAYTCZ01. The sequence goes on from CAYTCZ010000076.1 coordinate 9,411, forward strand.
AAAATGAGTGACTCCGCTTATCATTTTCGCTCACCGAAAGGTGCGCAAAAATGAAGGGTATCGTCGGCAGAAAGGTTGGGATGACCCAAGTCTTCGACGACGAGACCGGGTCGCTGACACCCGTGACGGTCATCGAGGCCGGCCCGTGCCCCGTCGTCGCGGTCCGAACGTCGGAGACAGACGGATACGACGCCGTGCAGCTTGCATTCGACGAGGTGGAGGAGTGGAAAGTCAGCAAGCCGGAGCTCGGGCATCTTGCGAAGGCTGGAATCGGCGGCCATCGTCGGCTCGTCGAGATACGAGGACCGCATGAGCTTGCCCCGGGTGAGTCCGTTACCGTCGAGGTCTTCGAGCCCGGCGACCGCGTCAAGGTCACCGGAACTTCCATCGGGAAGGGCTTCCAGGGGACGATCAAGCGGCATAACTTCAGCCGCGGCCCTGAGACACACGGCTCGCACAACGTGCGGGCGCCAGGCTCAGTGGGCGCGTCTGCGACGCCTTCTCGCGTCTTCAAGGGCATGAAGATGGCCGGGCGGATGGGTGGCTCCACGGTGACCCAGACCGGGCTGACCATCGTCGACCGCGATCCCGAGCTCAATGTCCTGCTCGTCAAAGGCTCCGTTCCCGGCCACAAGAACTCAGTCGTCGTTGTCCGAGAAGAAGGCGCCGGCGGAGGTGACGTCTAATGCCTGCTCCCAAGGCCCCGCTTCTTGATGCATCGGGGGCGAAGACGAAGGACATCACTCTGACGGAGGCGGTGTTCGCCGCGGAAGTTCGGCCGCACCTCGTTCACGAGGCGGTCCGAGCTGAAGCGGCGAGCGCTCGAGCGGGAACTCACTCGGCGAAGAGCCGCGGCCAGGTTGCCGGTGGACGATCGAAGCCGTGGCGTCAAAAGGGAACTGGACGTGCGCGAGCCGGCACGAGCAGAGCGTCTCAGTGGACGGGCGGGGGAGTTGCCTTCCCGCCGACGCCGCGCGACCACTCGCTCAAGGTGAATCGCAAGGTTCGCAAGGCGGCGCTCCGATCATCGCTTTCGGACCACGTGAGTCGTGGGACACTCGCCTTGCTCGAAGATCAGCAGTTCACTGAGCCGTCGACCAAGTCCGCCGCCGCCCTCCTCGAATCATGGGGAGGGGAGGAGCCAGTTCTCGTCGTTGCAGATATCGACGACGACGCTCTGTACAAGTCCTTCCGAAATCTACCGCGTGCGCTCGTTCTCGAGCCTGCAGAGCTCGAAGTGGGTGCCGTGGTCTGGGCGCGCTCGCTGCTCGTCAGTGAGTCGGCACTGGAGAAGATCGAAGGGGCAGCCACATGAATCTCCATCCACGGCAAGTCCTGATCGCGCCGGTCGTCTCCGAGAAAAGCTACAGCCTGATCGAGGAGAACAAGTACGCGTTCCGGATCCACGACAAGGCCCATAAGACACAAGTTCGCCAGGCGGTTGAGGAACTCTTCGACGTCAAGGTGGAGCGGGTAAACGTCATGCGCGTGAAGCCGAAACCGAAGCGGCGCGGGTATCACCGCGGCACGCGGCCCGGTTGGAAGAAGGCCGTCGTGCAACTGCGCGAAGGCGACAAGATCGACATCTTCGAGGGAGCCCAGGTCTGACCTTTATGGCGGCCAACTCCCTCACACCTCCTGTCCTGCGAGCCGCTGCAAAGCGTCGCACAACCTTTTGCCTCTGGCAAAAGGTTGATCAAAAAGGGACGGTGCGAGCGGAAGCGAGCACCGGTGCTCTCCTTAGAAGTTCTCGGCGTACGCCGAGAACTTCTGTCGCACCTGTAGCTCCGTTTTGCTACGAGCGCTCCCTACGCCCTTGCCTGACTCGCTTTTCGCGGCCGCAGAGCGGGATCTGCTCGGAGGTTGACCGCCTTTATTTGGGCTTCGGTCTGGTTCCGGATCTACGTGCGGAGGCTTAGCGGTATGGCGCTGAAGAAATACAAGCCCACGAGTCCTGGTCGGAGGTTCCGGTCGGTTTCGAGCTTCGAGGAGATCACGAAAACCGAGCCCGAGAAGAGCTTGACCGCCCCGATCAAGAAGAGCGGCGGGCGAAACGTCAGAGGACGAATCACCTCGCGTCACCGAGGTGGTGGCCACAAGCGCCGTTATCGGATCATCGACTTCAAGCGGACGAAGGACGGCGTGCCGGCCAGGGTCGCTGCGATCGAGTACGACCCGAACCGTTCTGCTCGGATCGCCCTTCTCCACTACGCCGACGGCGCGAAGTCCTACATTCTCGCGCCCGCGAACCTTCGCGTCGGCCAGACCGTCGAGTCCGGAGAGAAGGCCGACATTCGTCCGGGGAACGCCCTTCCGTTGGCCAACATCCCGACGGGAACGCTCATCCACAACATCGAGCTGAAGCCCGGCAAAGGCGGCCAGCTTGCCCGCAGCGCCGGGGCTGGTGTTCAGCTCGTTGCCAAGGACGAGGGCTATGCCGTGCTCCGGCTTCCGTCCGGCGAACTCCGCCGAGTGCCGCTTGCTGCCCGCGCGACAGTGGGCCAGGTGGGCAACGTCGATCACGAGAACATCTCGAGCGGCAAGGCCGGGCGAAGCCGATGGCTCGGAAAGCGCCCGCAGACCCGAGGCTCAGCGATGAACCCCGTCGACCATCCGCACGGGGGTGGTGAGGGGAAGTCCAAGGGCGGGCGCCATCCGGTGACGCCCTGGGGCGTTCCGACGCTTGGGAAGCGAACGCGGAAGAAGCACCGAGAGTCGGACAAACTGATCATCCGCGGCCGCCGACGAGGGAAGGAGCGGCGTTGAGCAGATCGAGTAAGAAGGGCCCGTTCGTCGAGCAGCGGCTCATCGGCCGCATCGAGGAAATGAACTCCACCGGCGAGAAGCGCATCGTTCGCACGTGGTCGCGGACCTCCACCGTCTTCCCCGAAATGGTCGGTCACACGATCGCCGTTCATGACGGACGCAAGCACGTTCCGATCTTCATCACGGAGTCGATGGTTGGACACAAGCTCGGTGAGTTCGCACCGACGCGACTCTTCCGGGGCCACTCGGGCGACCGAAAGACAGGGATTGCGCGTTGAGCACGACCGCCGAGGAACGTCCTACCACCGTTCGGGCTCAGGCTCGGTTTGTCCGAACCGCGCCGCGGAAGGCCCAGCTCGTCGTCGACCAGATCCGCGGTCGCAGCGTCCCTGAGGCCCGCACGATCCTCGCGTTCCTGACGCGCGCGGCCGCGCAGGACGTCGAGAAGGTGTTGAGTTCGGCGGTGGCGAACGCCGAGGCAAACCATGGCCTCATCGGCGACGATCTCTACGTTGCCGAGGCGTACGTCGGTGACGGTCCGATGCTGAAGCGCTATCGCGCTCGGGCCCGTGGACGCGTCGCGCGCATCAGAAAGCGCACGTGTCACATCACGGTCGTGCTCGCAACACCGCCCGACTACGAGTTCATCGAGTTGCCAGAGGCACCACCCGCTGTCGCCGAGGCGCCCGAGCCCGAGACGGAGATGGAGGAGACGGCGGAGCCGTTCGTCGACGAAGGGACTGAGACGCCAACCGACGAAGCGGTCGAGGAGCCGGTCGAGACAGAAGTTGACGAACCGGAAGAGGATGAACCGGCCTCCACTGAGGCCGAGGCCGCGCCGGCGGAGGAAGTCGAGCCAGAGGCTGCGGCCGAGACTGAGCCGGCGGCGGAAACGGCAATCGAAGAGTCGGAGGCTGCGGAGACAACGCAACCAGCCGATGAGTCCGTGGCGGAGCCGAACGTCACCGAGCAGCCTGCCGAGGAAGAGGCGCCGAAGAAGCCCCGCCGGCGCTCGAGTTCGCGAAAGAAGGCCGCAGCTGAAGAGTCATCCGACGAAGCCGCGGACCGGCCAGCTCCGAAACGGCGCACGCGCAAGAAGGCCGACGAGACCGATGAGGAAGGGAAAGAGGGCTAGATGGGCCAGAAAGTTCACCCGGGCGGTCTACGAGTAGGCGTGATCCACGATTGGAAGTCGAACTGGTACACGGGCTCGAAGGAGTTCGCGGACTACCTGATCGAGGATGTCCAAATCCGAGATCACATCTACGGGAAACTCGGTCATGCGGGGCTATCGGACATCCTGATCCGGAAGGACAAGCAGCGCATCACGATCGACATCTACACGGCCCGTCCCGGCATCGTGATCGGGAAGTCCGGAGCCGAGGTAGACGCGCTCCGCCGCGAGATCCACGCGATGACGCAGAAGAACGTCCACATCAACATCAACGAGATCAAGCGCCCCGAACTCGATGCGAAGCTCGTAGCCCAGTCGATCGCGGAGCAGCTTCAGAACCGCGTCAGCTTCCGCCGGGCAATGAAGAGGTCGCTGGCCTCAGCGATGCGGTCCGGCGCCGACGGAGTGAAGATCACGTGTGGCGGACGGTTGGGCGGTGCGGAGATGTCTCGCTCTGAGACCTACTCGGAGGGGCGGGTTCCGCTTCACACGCTGCGGGCTGACATTGACTACGGCTTTACGGAGGCGAAGACGACCTTCGGCCGAATCGGCGTCAAGGTGTGGATCAACAAAGGTGAAATCATGCCCGAAGGCTTCGAGGGGCAGTCGGACCGCGACGCAGGACGCCTCGGTGAGCAGGACCAAGCCCGCCGGCGTCGATCTCAGCCTTCCGGGGCGGGAACTCGAGAAGGTGGCCGGCGAGGGCAGGACCGCGAGGGTCTCGGGCCAGTCCGACAGCGTCGCCGCGGCCGCGGTCGGGGCGGTTCTGGAGAAGGCGGAAAGCGAGAGGGCGGTCAGACTGACGGTCCCCCCGGCGCTCGGGAGCGCTCCCGCGGACGCAAGCGGAGTCGAGGCCAGAAGCCGGCACCGGACGACGGTGGCTCAGTCGAGCAGAAGGGACCGGCAGAACCGACCGAGACCACAGAGGGGGAACAGCTCGAGACCGAGGCGAAGCCGAAGGAGACCCCGAGTGCCGCAACGGACGATTCTCCGCCGGCAGGAGAAGCCACGAGCGAGCAGGCCGGAAACGGCGAAACCGAGACTGAGGCATAGCGCGTGCTCCTTCCCAAGAAGACGAAATACCGAAAGCAGATGCGCGGCCGGATGCGCGGAGCGTCAAAGGGCCAGAGCGACGTCCACTTCGGAGACTACGGACTCAAGGCAGTCGAGCCGGGGTGGATCACCAACCGACAGATCGAAGCCGCGAGAATCGCGATGACACGCCGGATCAAGCGAGGCGGCAAGGTCTGGATCAACGTGTTCCCCGACAAGCCGGTTACTCAGAAGCCGGCCGAAACGCGCATGGGCTCCGGCAAGGGATCCCCGGAGCACTGGGTCGCTGTTGTGAAGCCGGGCCGCGTGATGTTTGAGCTCTCCGGTGTGTCCGAGGATCTGGCGAAGGAAGCGATTCGGCTTGCCGGGATGAAGCTTCCGATCAAGACCAAGTTTGTGAGGCGGGAGGCAGGTCCGTTTGAAACCACGTGAACTCAGAGAACTGTCGGACGAGGAGCTTGCAAAGAAACTTGAGGAAGGGCGTGAAGACCTCTTCAACCTCAGATTTCAGGACGCGACGGGTGCCCTGGAAAACCCGGCTCGCTTGGGCCAAGCGAGGAGAGAAATCGCGCGCATCCTGACAATTCAGAACGAGCGAAGCCAGAGTTTGGAACGGCGATAGATGGCAGAAGAAGAGAAAGACGAGCAGACCGAACCGACCGCGGAAGACGCTTCGGAGACCGAGGCCGTTTCCGAAGCAGATAGCTCAGGCGAGCCTGAGGCCCAGGCCACGGAGGCCGACGCCACCGCCGACGAGCCGGAAGCCGAGGAGACCGAGAGCTCGGACGACCAGGCCGAACAAGAGCTCGAGCCGGTCGCCGAAGCCGAAGCGGAAGGCGACGAGGACGGATCTCAGACCGAGCCAGGTGCAAAGGCAGAGGAAGCTGCGCCCGAGGAGGCCGCGGCGGTCGCGCCACCACGTGAGAAGAAGCCGCGAAAGACCCGCGAGGAGAAGGCGAAGCGCCGAGCGGCCAAGAAGCGCGCCAGGGCCAAGACCAAAGGGGATAAACGGAAACCCATCGTCCGACTACCGAAGCCCGAGCGCGCTCGCGGTGCGCGCAAGGAACGGCGGGGTGTGGTCGTGTCAAGCAAGATGGATAAGACCATCGTCGTCCAGGTTGAATCGGCGCGGCCGCATCCCCTCTACAAGAAGATCGTCCGGCGCTCGGCCAAGTTCTATGCGCACGACGAGGACAACCTCGCGAATCCGGGCGACGTCGTTCGAATCATCGAAACCCGCCCACTCTCGAAGCAGAAGCGATGGCGACTTGCCGAGGTGGTCGAGAAAGCGACGTGATGAGCATCCCCGCAGGCACAGGAGCGGTAGCGTGATCCAGCAGGAATCGCGCGTTCGAATCGCCGACAACACCGGTGCCCGGACCGTCCTGTGCATTCGCGTCCTCGGCGGTTCCCATCGGCGGTATGCCCGAGTAGGTGACGTGATCGTCGGCACCGTCAAGACAGCGACTCCGCAGGGGACAGTCAAGAAGGGCGAAGTCGTCAAAGCAGTCATCGTGCGGACGAAGAAGCCTTTCGGTCGCGACGACGGCACCTCGATCGCATTCGACGAGAACGCTGCCGTGATCATTGACCATCAAAACAATCCTCGCGGAACCCGGATTTTCGGGCCCGTGGCCCGCGAGCTTCGCGAGAAGAACTTCATGAAGATCGTGTCTTTGGCTCCGGAGGTCCTATGAAGATCCACAAGGGCGATGTCGTTCAGATGATTTCCGGAAAGGACCGGGGGAAGCAGGGCCGTGTCCTCGAGGCCCATCCCAAAGATGGTCGGGTAATTGTGGAGAACCTCAACATGGCCAAGCGACATCGTCGCCCTCGGCCGATGAAGGACTCCAGCCGCATGGGCCAGACGCAGGTCGTCCCAGGGGGAGTGTTCGACATCGCTGCTGCGGTCGATGTCTCCTCGGTCATGATCGTCTGTACGACGTGCAACCGACCCACCCGGGTCGGCTACGAGGTACGTGAGGAGAAAGGCGAACAGGTGAAGGTCAGAGTGTGCCGGCGAGCTGACTGCGGGGGAGTGCTCGACACATGACCGAGACGCTTGCGCCAGAAGGCTACGAAGCACGGTTGAAGACCACCTACGAGAACGAGATTCGCGAGCGGCTACGAGAGGAGTTCTCCTACTCCTCGATCATGCAGGTTCCTCGCATCGAGAAGATCACGCTCAACATGGGCGTCGGTGACGCGAAGGTGAACGCGAAAGCACTCGACTCGGCCGTGGAAGAGCTCACAACCATCGCTGGCCAGCGTGCTCAGGTCCGACGAGCTCGGAAGTCGATCGCGGGCTTCAAGCTTCGAGAGGGGATGCCGATCGGCGCCAAAGTCACCCTGCGCGGAACGCGGATGTACGAGTTTCTCGACCGCCTTGTCTCGATTGCGCTCCCCCGTATCCGCGACTTTCAGGGCCTCTCTCCGAAGAGTTTCGACGGTCGCGGCAACTACTCGATCGGCATCCGTGAACAGATCATCTTTCCCGAGATCAACTACGACGACATCGAGGCGGTTCGAGGGCTCGATATCGCGATTACGACGACGGCAGAGACCGACGAGGAGGGCCTCGCATTGCTCCGCGCGTTCGGTCTTCCGTTCCGGGGCGACGGGTAAACGGGTTAGGAGAGGTATGGCGAAGAAGAGCTTGATGGTGAAACAGTCGCGCCCACCAAAACACAAGGTGCGCGCGTACACGCGATGCCGACGATGCGGCCGCCCTCGGGCTGTCTACCGGAAGTTTGGACTGTGCCGGATCTGCCTTCGCGAGCTCGCTCACGAGGGGATGATCCCGGGGATGACTAAGAGTTCCTGGTGATGAATCACCAGGAACTTTTGAGGGAAAGGAAAGTGTTGGAACCGAGGAGCAATCAGTATTTTGGTCGAGCTTTTGCCCGGAGGCCAAGAGCTCGCCTCGTGGCCGGAGGGAGAAAAGGTCGTGCTGACTGACCCGATCGGCGACATGCTGACGCGAATCCGGAACGCGAACCGCGCACTCCATGAGACAGCCACGATGCCGTCGTCGCGGATGCGCGCCGACATCGCGCGCCTCCTGAAGGACGAGGGCTACATCAAGGATTACCGGATCGAGCGAGGCGAGGGCTACGACACGCTCGTCATTGAGCTCAAGTTCGGCAAGAACCGCGAGCGGATCATTACGGATCTCAAACGGGTCTCGAAGCCCGGGCGCCGGATCTACGCCAAGAAGGATCGATTGCCGCGGGTGCTCGGAGGAATGGGAACGGCCATCATGTCCACGTCGAACGGGCTCGTGACCAGCAAGCGCGCGGCCGAACTCGGAGTTGGAGGCGAGGTCATTTGCTTCGTCTGGTAGAGAATCCCGCGGAGCGAGATTCTCTAATCAGAGAAATGGTTTTCGGACTTATGCAAAGACAGGAAGATCTTTTTGGTCAAGGTTTTTGCCTCCGAAGGAGGGAAAAAGCTTGAGTCGAATCGGCGGTACACCCGTACCCGTCCCGAGCGGAGTCGACGTCAAGCTCTCGTCAGGACAGGTGGATGTCAAGGGCCCGCTTGGTGAGCTGTCCCAGCGGGTTCCCGAACGGATGCAGATCGAGGCCAAGGACGGGGAGATCGTCGTCACCCGGCCGACGGATCGCGGGACGGACCGCGCCCTCCACGGACTCACCCGGACGTTGATCGCAAACATGATTCAGGGCGTCACAGCCGGTTTCGAAAAGAAGCTCGAGATTCAGGGCGTCGGCTACCGCGCCTCACTTCGCGGGGCCGCCCTCGAGTTGAACGTCGGCTACTCGCATCCGGTCGTGAAGCCGCCGCCAGACGGCATCACCTTCGAGGTGCCTGAGCCGACCGCAGTGATCGTCAAGGGCATTGACAAGCAGCAGGTTGGACAGGTCGCGGCCGAGGTTCGGGCCGTTCGTCCGCCGGAGCCGTACAAGGGAAAAGGGATCCGGTACGACGGCGAGTACGTCCGGCGCAAGATCGGAAAGCGCGCGTAGGTGATCTAGATGTCGAGACTCACGGCCAGAGAAGCTAGACAGCGTCGGCACAGGCGGGTTCGCAAGCGGATCTCCGGCAGTGCCGAGCGCCCGCGACTCGTTGTTCATCGTTCGAACCGAGGCATTCAGGCCCAACTCGTCGACGATGCCTCAGGGAGGACGGTCGCCTCTGCAAACTGGAAAGCCCTTGGCTCGTTCGAGGGTTCAAAGATCGATCAAGCCGGGGCTGTGGGGCGACTGCTTGCCGCCAATGCGAAGCGGGCTGGTGTCGAAAAGGCGGTCTTCGATCGAGCCGGGTATCTGTACCACGGTCGCGTCCGAGCGCTTGCACAGGCAGCGCGTGAAGCCGGATTGAAGTTCTAGTAGTGATCTCCAAGAAGAGAGGATCCGCGTGGCGGTAGACGTCGAGAAGGTTCAGGAACGGGAACTCGAAGCGCGCGAACTAAAGGAACGTGTTGTCGAGATCAACCGCGTCGCCAAAGTCGTGAAGGGCGGCAGGCGGTTCTCGTTTACGGCGCTGGTCGTTATCGGCGACGAGGTCGATCGCGTAGGGGTCGGCTACGGCAAGGCCCGAGAGGTTCCACTGGCAATCTCGAAGGCGGTCGATGACGCG
>CAYTCZ010000077.1:0-7938 GCA_964436315.1 uncultured Gaiellales bacterium
TGGGATGTCGAGGGACGCGAGTACCTCGACACGATGTCCGGTTCCGCCGGGCCAGCGATGGTTGGGCATGCTCACCCGCGCGTCCAGGAAGCGGTCGCCAGCCAGATGGCCAAGCTCCCGTCGGCAAACATCTTGCACCAGAGCACACCGGTGATCGCCTTCTGCAAGCGAATGGCCGAGATCGCGCCGCGAGGACTGACAAGAACCGTCCTCTGTGCGGGTGGAGGGGAGGCGATCGAGGCTGCCATCAAATTTGCCATGCGGGTGACCGGTCGCCCCGAGGTCATCGCCTTGACTGGGTCGTACCACGGGATGTCCCTGGCACTCATGACACTCGGCGGCAACCCGGCACTTCGAGGCGGTGTGCCGGCCTCGGCCCAGTGGCCGACGTTCCGGCAGGTGCCGAACGCCGATCCGTACCGACCTCCCCTAGGCTCGGAGGGCGGCTGGGAGGCTTCGGCCCACGCCCTCGAGACGGCCATCGACGCGGAGAGCTACGGGCAAGTCGCGGCGTTCGTCATGGAGGTCGTCCAGGGGCCGTCTGGCCACGTCGTTTTTCCAGCCGAGTACTACGCGGAGGTCCAGCGGATCTGTCGCGAGCGCGGCGTCCTCCTGATCGTCGACGAGATCCAGACGGCGCTCGCACGGTGCGGCTCGATGTGGGCGGTAGATCTCTTCGGTTTGGAGCCTGACATCTTGTGCGTCGGGAAGGCCTTCGGGGGCGGAGTTCCATTCGGTGCGTTCGTCACGCGCGACGACCTCGTGAGCGACGGCCTCGAGTCCGAACCCTGGCACATTCTGACGTTCATGAATCAGCCGCTCGGCGCGGCCGCAGCGCTCGCGGTGGTCGACGTCGTCGAGGGAGAGCAGCTCGTCGACCGCGCTCGGACGCTCGGCGACCACGCGACGCAGCGCTTTCAGGGGATGGCCGATCGATACGAGGTGATCGGCGATGTGCGTGGCCCCGGGCTCTTCATTGGTATCGACTTCGTCGAGGATCGTGATTCAAAGACGCCTGCAACCACGGCCTGTTCGGAGGCCTGGGAGTTCGCTCTCGATCGGGGCCTGCTCGCTCAGTTCGGCGGTGCCGGAAACGTGCTCAAGTTCAAGCCGCCGCTGACCGTTCCGGAGGGTGAGCTCGAGCAGATGCTCGACCTCGTCGAAGAAACGGCTGCCTTCATCGAGCAGCGCGTCCACAGCCGGACGGCGGTCCGAACCTAGCGTCAGACAGGCGTCTGACGCGATCAGACGAGGGTCTGACCGCCGTCGAGCGGGATCACGGCACCCGTCAGCCAGGAAGCCGACGGGTTTGCGGAGAGGAAGTAGATCCACTCCGCGACCTCCTCGGCCGTACCCATCTGTCCGAGCGGAATCAGGCTGCGGAGGTGCTCGTACGCCTCGTCGAGGTCGTCGGCCCACACCTCGTGGATCGGCGTATCGACCGGGCCGAGCGCGAGGGCGTTCACCCGGATCCGCTCGGGTGCGAGTTCGAGCGCGAGCGTGCGGGTCAGGTACTCGAGCGCCGCCTTCGTCATCCCGTAGAGCGAGTTCTGCGGCTTCACGAGTTTCCCGACCGACGAGCTGATGTTCACGATCGCGCCCGCCTCCGAGGCCCGGAGCGCCGGCAGCGCCGCCTGTGTGAGCAAGAAAACGCTTCGGACGTTGACGGCGAGGTGCCGATCGATGTCTTCGAGGCTGTAGTCCGGAAAGAGTGCGACCTTGATCGTGGCCGCGTTGTTCACGAGCATGTCAATGCCGCCAAGTTCTGCACGCGTCGTCTCGACGATTCGCCGCGGGGCGTCGGCGTCGCCGAGGTCGCGCGGCAGTACGAGCGCCCGCGCTCCCGAGCCCTCGACGTCGGCCGCAACCTCTCTCAGTTTCTCTTCGCGCCTGCCGACAAGGACGACTGAGATCCCGCTCGCGGCGAACAGGCGCGCGGTCGCCGCTCCGATGCCCGTGCCGGCGCCGGTGACAATCGCGACTCGGTCGTCCGACGTCATGACGTGTCCGCCAACAGCATGGTGCCGAGGCCGTAGGGTTCGAGGGAGACTCGTTGACCGTCGACGACCACCTCCTGGCTGTCCGGTGTCAGATTCGCGACGTGAACGTGGATTCCCCGCGAGTCCGCGAGGGCAAAGCCCACCGCCTCGAGCGGCGCGCTCGAATCGCAGTGGTGGACGCTCGCACCTTTCTTGTCGGCCAGCGCGGCAAAGACGTCGTAGAGGGGGAACGCCTCGCCGGGGCGCGACGGAAAGAGTTCCGGCTCGGGTGAGCCCTCTTCCCGCTCGATGACGCCGCGCCAACCGGTCGTCTCGTAGTACGTCACCGACTTGACCCCGCTCTCGACGAGGTACTTGACGCTCCCGAGTGTCCACGCGGCGCCAAACTGGGACATCTGGCGAGGATCCACCTGGGGCGGAAGGGTCCCCGGCGTCCGCTCAGGTTCTGGACCAACGAGATACGGATTCCAGCGCGGCTTGAAGGTCACCGCGCTCACGACCAGCGGCAGGTCACCGGAAAACGAACGTGCGGTTTCGACCGTGTCGGCCTGCGGCTCGAGCGTCTCCATCAGTGACAGATCATCGAACGCGTGGATCTGAGGGTTCATCGACCAGTACACGCCGTCCATGGCGCTCGTATCCGGTCGGGTTCGATTCAGGTTGCAGAAGAACATGTCGGTGCCGCCGACGAACAGTGCGTCAGGCGCTGCGCCCTGGAGATAGTCGCGAGCGAGGTTGACGAGTGCTGCGGGCGTCGTCTCCTCCGGCGTCTGCGTTCCGGCTCCTTCCTTGACGACCAGGAACCGCGCGACGGGCACCTGACCGCCGAGCCGCGTTGCGAGTTCGACGAGATCCTCGACGGCGTCGTCTGAGACGAAGAGCCCAATCTCGAGCTGACAGCCGAGCGCGCGCGACTCCTCGATTGCGCGATCCAGTTCGATGTCGAACGTCACGTCGTCGAGGTGCAAATCGACGCGGAGGTGGTCGGGGGCGATGGCACCGATGAGCTCAAGCTCTCGCGCTGTGAGGGCCTCGCCGTGACTCGCCAAGCCGAGCCCGATCGCTGGGAGCATCGTCCCGGTTGGCTCACCGACCGTGAGTTCCACCGGGCCTTCGCCGGTCACATCAGGTGCCGTGATGCCCGACGGACGGATCGTCACGCCCTGGGAGAACTCCTGGCCCGCGGTCGCGTCATGCGGGAAGCCCAGCGACAGGGGAGTGGAGTACGTCTTGTAGGAGCCGTCGATCCAGTTGCGCTGATCCTCCGTCTCGAACAGATCGCCCTCGAGCTCGAGCTCGAGCTGACCGTCGCCGATGCGGATCGTGAGGCCTGAGAATGCCGGGAAGATCGGCCAGAGGACGCCACCCTCGAAGGCCTGCGGGTAGACAAACTCGGGGAGCGTCCCGCTTATCGGCCCTTCGGGAGTCTGTGCCGTGTAGGGGCAACCGGCGTTCGTGCCCGGTGGATGGTGGATGCAAAACCCGATGCGGTTGTACTTGAAGTCTGTGTGTGCCTCACCGGTGATCGAGCACACGATCGTTCCGTCTTCGGAGCCGCCGATACGTGCGTGCCAGCTGAAGTCGATGTCGCTCGAGCGGTTCCGCCCGTCGAACTCGAGAGTGAAGTGATCGTCTGACGCTGCGAGCTCGAGGTTGTCGATCTGGTTTTCGAGCGTTCCCCAGCTCTCGTCCCGAATGGCGATATAGATGCGGCGAACGAGCTCGAGCGAGCCGGTCCGTATGTAGCGTAGATCGATTCCGTCGACAAGCGCGGTCACCGGGCCTGCCCGCACCGGCCGAAGCTCTGTCGGAGGCTCGGGTCGGCCTCGCAGGAGCTGGAAGTCGGTCCTTGCCGTCACCTGATCCTCCCTCGCTCGATCACCTACAGCCCGCCACCTCGACACGGACCCCGGGAGCGCGGGCGGCGGCGCCCGTGAGCATGACAGAGGTTCCGCACCGACGGCAGTCCACCTCCGCGCTTTTTGATCCGCGCGAGGAACCGCGTATCATCTCCTCTTCTCATCAGATCAGATGCTGTTTTCGCGATCAAGGACGAAACAAGAGGTGGCGCGATGACCGAGAAGATCTCGATTGGCGGGCTTCCCGTTGGAGGGGCGGAGCCGATTCTCTCCACCGCGACTCGCTGGGGAGACCTCCTCTTCCTCTCGGGTCGAGCGGCCGTAAACCCGGACACCCTCGAAGTCGTCAGTGACGACTTCGATGAGCAGGCGCGCTTCACGCTCGACGAGGTCGTGCAGGTCCTCCGCGATGCCGGCTCGGGACCCGAACACGTTCTCCGCGTTATCTGCTACCTCGCCGATCGGAAGGACTTCGATGCCTGGAACCGTCATTACAGCGCGACGTTTCCGGCGCCGCGTCCAGCTCGGACGACGATCGTCTCCGACTTCGCCGTCGAGGGCCTGCTCATTGAGGTCGAGGTAACGGCGGGGATCCCCGGGGAAACGGGATGAGCAGCCCCGGTCGCGTCGTCGTCATCGGTGGCGGCGTTGCCGGCCTGTTTTGCGCGTACTACCTCGCCAAACGCAACGTCGAGGTGGTGGTCGTCGAGGGCGAGCACGTTGGCAGCCCCGAGGCCTCGTCGTATGGAAACGGCGGCTGGATCTCGCCGGCTCAGGCCGGCCCGCTCCCCGAGCCCGGTTTGACCGTCTACGGCCTCCGCGCACTCGCTGATCGCGATTCAGCGCTCTACTTCAAGCGGAGCTACCTTCCGCGGGTCCTCCCGTGGCTCTGGCACTTCCGACGCTACTGCAACGAGCGCTCGCACGAACGGGGAACCGCCGCTCTGATCGGGCTCGGAAGCGAGGTATTCGAGCTGGTCGAGGCGATGGAAGCCGAGGGCATCGAGTTCGAGCTCTACCGGCTCGGGATGATCTGCGCCGCGGGCGACGAGGAGTCGGCGGGCAAGGTTCTCGAGAGCCTTCAGCCAATGCGCGAGTTCGGGTACGACATCCCGGAATCCCTTCTGATCGGAGACGACTTGCACGAGCTTGAGCCGGCCCTCTCCCAGCGAGTTCGGGCGGGCTTCCACATCAAGGAGTCGTGGCACGTCGAGCCGAGGAGTTACACCGCCGGCGTGGCCGGAGCCCTTCGGAAGGCCGGGGTCGAGATTCACGAGCAGACGAAGATCACCGGCTTCGATGTCGCGGATCGCTCGGTTCGGGCGGCAAAGACGGCCAACGGGGAGATCGAGGGCGATGCGTTTGTGCTGGCGGCCGGTTCGTGGACACGTCCACTGGCGGCGAAGCTCGGCGTGGATTTTCCGATGGAGCCGGGCAAGGGCTACACGTTCTTCATCCGACCGAAGCTGGTTCCGAAGCACGGGATCCTCTTCGCCGACATCCATGCGGGTGCGACGCCCCTCGGTGAGCGAGTCCGCATCGGCGGAACGATGGAGTTCAGCGGCTACAACACCGACGTCGACGATCGACGAATCGAGACGGTGTTTACCCTTGCGCGCGAGTACGTGAGTGAGCTCGAATCACAGCAGATCGAGGAGCCTTGGGCCGGTATGCGTCCGATGCTGGCCGACGGACTGCCGGTGATCGATCGTGCCGTGCCCTGGGGGAACGCGTTCATCGCAACGGGCTACTCGATGCTCGGCATCACGCTGGCGCCTCCGGCGGGAAAGGCTCTGGCCGAACTCATCACGACCGGAACGCGACCGAAGGTGCTGGATCCGTTCCGCGTGGACCGGTTTGGCCGAAGCCCGCTCGATCGCGCCTACGGCGCGGTTCGGAAATCGGGTTGACGCAGGCTACTGCTGCCCGCGAGCAACGTCGCGACGATGAATCCTGGTTTGGAAGTCCGGGTGGTCGAGAACCGCGGGGTTGACGAGGTGTTCAGGAACCCTGCCTGCCGCGACGTCGAGGATCGCCGCGCACGTGCTCTCGACACAGCGCCGAAACAGCTCATCCGTGTAGCCAAGGGAGTGGGGAGCCACGACGACGCTGTCCAGTTCGAGGAGAGGGTCGTCAGGTGCAATTGGCTCCTGCTCGAACACGTCGAGTCCGGCTCCTGCAATCTGGCCCGACCGCAACGCATCCACCAAAGCCCCCTGATCGACGATCGGACCCCGTGCGACGTTGATGAGGAATGCCCCCTTCTTCATCGATCCCAGTCTCGGCGCGTCGAGGAGATGATGTGTCTCGGGCTTGAGCGGACAGGCGACGACGACGAAGTCGGACGCGGCGAGCAACTCACCGAGTTCGACGTGCTCGACCCCGGCTGCTTGGGTATCGTCCGCGGTCAGTCGTGGGGTCGAGACGAGGGTCCTCATCCCGTACGGTTTCACGAGCCGAGCGACCTCACGACCAATGCGCCCGAATCCAATCACGCCCAACGTGCGATCGCTGAGGCCGACGCCGATGATGTCGAATCGCCCCTCTGCCCAGCGGCGCTCCACCACAGCGAGGTGCCTGGGGACGAGGCTGTGGCTCAGCGCGAGCATCAGCGCGAGTGCCGCAGAGGCCATCGGCCGGGGTGGACCGTCAGGGGTGATGGTGACCGCAACTCCACGGGCGGTGCATGCGTCGAGATCGATGAAGTCGAGGCCGACTCCGTGTCGTGCAACGAGAGCAAGGCGATCGGCCTTCTCGAGGCTTCGCGCAGTGACCTGGCTACTGAAATGGAACAGTGCGTCGTAGCCGTCGATCAACTCCGGGCCGAGTTCGGACCTGTCTTCGGCGAGGAACTCCCATTCGATGTCGGGCTCGGCCTCGAGGCGTTCGAGGCTGATTGGGGCAATCGCGAAGGAGCCGTCCGGGGCTCGGATATCTCGGGTGACGCCAACGCGGAATGCCATCGCGCGAAGTCTAAGAGTGTCTAACAGGGCTCGACACCTCGCCTGAGACGGAGTGGTTGGCGTCTCGTGGATACGGTGGTGTCGCGAAGAAACGTGCAATGGAGATCGAACGGAGGAGTGGAATGCGACTAGTGACGTATGAGTATCAAGGGACGATCGGCGTTGGCATTCGTGTGCACGACGGCGTTGTTCCCACCGGTCACGACGACATGGTTGAAGTCGTCCGGGCGGGATCCCTGCCCGAGCCAACCGGCAATCCATTCAAGCCGGACCGCATTCACGTCCCGATTCGTCCCGAGAAGGTCCTGTGCGCCGGAATCAACTTCCGAAGCCATGCAGAGGAGGTGCCGGGCGCCGTTCTACCAGAGGAGCCGTACTTCTTCGCGAAGCTACCGAATACGATCTGCGGCCCCGGTGACCCGATCGTGATCCCGACACCCGAGACCCAGACCGACTGGGAGGTCGAGTTCGCGTTCGTGATCGGGGAGCGGGCGAAACGGGTTGCGGCCGCCGACGCGATGGATTACGTCTACGGCTACACGCTGCTTCACGACGTCAGCGCCCGCGACATTCAGTTCGACTGGTCGAAGCGGACGCAGGACACCCAGATCATTCTGGGCAAGAACCCAGATACGTTCGCGCCCATCGGGCCGGAGATCGTGACGAAGGACGAGCTAACCGATCCGAACAACGTCCGACTCGCGACGTACGTCAACGGCGAGCAGAAGCAGGATGGATCGACTGCGAACTGGTTGTTCCCGATGCCGGTTCTGATCGAGTTTCTGACCCAGGTCGTCACGCTCGAACCTGGCGACGTCGTCTCGACGGGGACACCCGCTGGGATCGGATTCTTCAAGGATCCACCCGAGTACCTGCGGCCTGGTGACGAGGTGACGATCGAGGGCGAGGGAATCGGACGGCTGACGAACCCGGTGGTCGCCGGCTGGTGATTCCGGCCGGCTCCCGTTCAGACCTCGAAACGGAGGTGGAGGGGCCGGTACGCGCGAAACATGAGCCCCTTGAAGATCGGCGGCTCGGCGTGGTCGTCAAGCCGCAAACCGGGCAGGCGATCGAGTAGAGCCGCGATCGCCTCGGCGGCTTCCACCCGGGCGAGGT
>CAYTCZ010000077.1:8038-18986 GCA_964436315.1 uncultured Gaiellales bacterium
GTAGCGACGCGCATACGGTATTGCACGGGATTCTCGCGGCGCAACGTCTCCTCGACTAGCAACGGGATTGCTGGAGGGCTCGGTGCTTCTCCCCCGTCAAGATGAGGAGGTTGTGCCGACCTTGGATCTCGGCGCCGCCGGAGTGATGGACGTAGGGAGTCGCGAAGGTCCCCTCGTTCCGTTCGACGAAGGAGCAGTGTTCGTAGCTCGTGACGGGCCAACCCTTCATCTCGTCGTCCCAGGCGATCGGCGCCCGCTCTCGAAGCTTTTCGAAGTGCTGGTGTGGATCGAGATCGCGCCGAGTCACGAAGCTCTCGGTTGATGCGTGCTGCCGCCGAGTCGGCCGTTCCGTCATCCCGGAGCGGCGCTCAGAGCTCTGCGCAACTCGTCCGGCTCGGTGACCGGAGCCTGACAGGCGAAGCTCTGGCACACATAGGCGGCGGGACGGCCGTCGACGAGAGTCTTGCCCGTGAGGAGTGGGATCCGCTCGAGCGCCGGGTCGTCGGAACCCGCGGCGAACGCATAGACGGTGTTTGGCTCAAAGCCCGCGAGCGCCGCCTCTCGAAGCTCCGGCGACGTCCCGATGAGAGCGACCTCGCGAGGAGACGAGAAGTGGAGGTCGAGAGCAGACAGCATGTGCCCGAGAGCGCTCGGAGCGCGCTCGATGAGGGCGTGCGAGACGCGGAAGACGCCGACCGCCGAGCGTTCGTACTCCGGTTCGCCGAAAATGCGCGCCAGGCGGAGGAGTACGTACGCCATCATGGAGTTTCCCGACGGAGTTGGGTGATCATCAAATTCCTTGCGCCGCGCGACGAGTTCTTCGCCGTCCGACGGCGACACGAAGAAGCCGCCGTGATCCCGGTCGCCAAAGTGCTCCAGTGCAATTTCGGCGAGGCGACGTGCCTCCTCGAGCCATCGAACCGCGCCGGTTGCGAAGTACAGCTCGAGGAGTCCGTTCGCAACGTTCGCGTAGTCCTCGAGATAGCCGGCGATCTTCGCTTCGCCGTTTCTGTAGGTCCGAAGGAGACGCCCGTGGTCGTCGCTCAACGGGCCGAGGAGAAATTCCACGAGGTCGGCGGCGACCGCTAGGTAGTCCGCCCGATCCAGGCGGCGTCCCGCTTCGGCGAACGCGGCGAGTACGAGACCGTTCCAAGCCGCGAGAACCTTGTCGTCGCGGAGCGGTTGCGGTCGCTTTGCTCGAGCTTCGAGGAGAGTCTGGAGGGCGTCCGGCTTGACCTCGACGGTCGGCGCAGAGTCGTACAGGATGCTTCTGCCCTCGAAGTTCCCCTGCGACGTTACGCCAAAGCGGCTGATAACGGCCTCCGCAGCGTCCGCCGCTAGCAGTTGCCGAATCTCCCGCTCAGTCCATGTATAGGTGAGGCCTTCCTCTCCCTCGGTGTCCGCGTCCTGTGCGGACGCGAAGCCGCCCTCCGATAGTCGCATCTCTCGAATCAGATAGTCCAACGTCTCTTCGACGATGCGTCGGTAGCGGTCCTCGCCCATCACCGTCCAGCCATGGAGGTACGCAGACGCGAGCAGCGCGTTGTCGTAGAGCATCTTCTCGAAGTGCGGGACGAGCCAGACGGCGTCCACCGAGTACCGATGAAAGCCCCCGCCGAGTTGGTCGTACATTCCTCCGGCCGCCATCCGGTCGAGGGTGACTCGCACCATCTCCAGGGTGTCTTCCGCCTCGTTCCGGTGGTGCATGCGGAGCAGGAATTCGAGCGATGAGGCCGGCGGGAACTTCGGCGCACCCCCAAACCCGCCGTGAGTGGAGTCGAACTGGCGCCGAAGGCCGACGACTGCTGCAGTGAGGAGTTCGGTCGTGAGCGGGTCATGCGACGGCGACTGGCTCGCACCTTGGCGCAAGGCTTCGACGAGTGCGTCCGCCTGCTGCTCGAGATCTCCGCGCTTCTCCCGGTAGGCCTGGTCGACGGCGAGCAACACCTCTCTGAAGCTGGGCATGCCCATTCGCGGCTCTGGCGGATAGTAGGTTCCACCGTAGAACGGTCGGCCGTCGGGAGTGAGGAAGACGGTCATTGGCCAGCCGCCTTGACCGGTCATCGCGACGACGGCTTCCATGTACAGACCGTCGACGTCCGGACGTTCCTCGCGGTCCACCTTGATGTTGACGAACCGCTCGTTCATGAGCGACGCGGTGTCCGGGTCCTCGAATGATTCGTGCTCCATGACGTGGCACCAGTGGCACGCGCTGTAACCGACGGAGAGGAGGACGGGTTTGTCTTGGCTCTTCGCGAGTGCGAATGCCTCCTCTCCCCAGGGGTACCAATCGACTGGGTTTTCCGCGTGCTGCAGGAGGTACGGGCTCGTCTCAGTTCCGAGTCGGTTCACGCATCCAGCGTATCGACCGGTGACTATGTCAGGCGGTTCGCCGGCGACCCCTGGGCTCAGACGATCGAGACCATCCGCTCCAGCGCGAGTCGCGCCCGATCCGCAGTCTCGGGTGAAACGGTGACGACGTACTTCCAATCACGCAGCGAGTCGCATAGGTTCTCGAGCGTGATCATCTTCATGTACTTGCAGATGGCGTCTTCGGTGACCGCCTCGAACGTCTTCTCGGGCGCCTCCTTCGAGAGCCGGTGGAGAATTCCCGTCTCCGTGGCGATGAGGAACCGACTCTTGTCAGATGAGCGCGCGAAATTGATCATCCCCTCGGTCGAGAGGATGTGCGTGTTCCCGTTTCCGAACGCCATGCACTGACTCGCGCATCCGCACTCCGGATGAACCAGGAACTCGGCATCGGGAGCGTCCGCCTGCCAGCGCTCGATGTCGTCGGGGCGGATGCCTGCATGCACGTGACACTCACCCATCCAGATCCGCAGTTTGCGACCTGTCACCTTCTCGAGCCATAGGCCCAGGTACAGGTCCGGGAGGAAGAGAATCTCCTGGTCTGCCGGCAGCGCCTCGATCACGGCCTTGGCGTTCCCGGACGTGCAACAGTAGTCGCTCTCTGCCTTCACCTCAGCTGTCGTGTTCACGTAACTCACGACAACCGCATCGGGATTTGCTGCCTTCCACTCCCGAAGTCGGTCTGCCGTAATGGACGCCGCCAACGAGCAGCCGGCGCCCAGGTCGGGAATCAGGACGGTCTTCTCGGGAGAGAGGATCGCTGCGGTCTCCGCCATGAAATGGACGCCGCAGAAGACGATCGCGTTTGCGTCCGTCGCGGCTGCCTCGCGAGAGAGTCCAAGCGAGTCGCCTACGTAATCCGCGATGTCCTGTACCTCCGGTACCTGGTAGTTGTGAGCCAGGATCACTGCGTCGCGCTCCTTGGCCAGAGCCCGGACTTCGTCCTGGATCCTCGAGGTTTCCGTCGCGCTCATCGGACTTCCAATGAGACGTCGAGTGACCGCGCCGATCGCGTGAGGGCACCGACCGAGATGAAGTCGACACCCGTCTCGGCGACCGCGCGGACGTTCTCGAGGGTGATTCCGCCGGACGCCTCGAGCTCGACCCGGCCGCGGGTGAGTGCGACCGCCTCAGCCATTTGCTCAGGCGCCATGTTGTCCAGCATGATCCGATCCACCGCTAGGTCGAGTGCCTCATCGAGTTCGGCGAGGTTTTCAACCTCGACTTCGATCCAAGCGTCGGGTGTCTGTCCGCGGACGCGCTCGACGGCGACGGCCAGCCCGCCTGCGAGCCGAACGTGATTCTCCTTGATCAGTGCAGCGTCGAAGAGCCCAAATCGGTGGTTCTGTCCTCCGCCACAGCGCACAGCGTATTTCTCGAGTGCGCGAAGCCGGGGTGTCGTCTTTCGCGTGTCGAGAATCACGGCGTCCGTCCCTTCGACCGCATCGACGAACCGGCGAGTCAGGCTGGCGATACCGCTCAGCCGGCCGACGAGGTTCAAGGCGGTCCGCTCACTGCTGAGGAGCGCACGCGCTGAGCCGCCGACCGTCGCTACGACGGTCCGCGACGCCGCGAGACGGCTGCCATCGCTCAGTGACTCTTCGAATTGGAAGTCCGCGTCAAGGGCGCTGAAAGTGGCGCGCGCGACTTGAAGCCCGCAGAGCACGCCGGTTTCCTTGACCACCAGGTCTGCCGTGGCGCTGGCAGCGGCGCCGATCACGGCGTCGGTCGTCATATCGCCGGCGCCGATGTCTTCGGCCAGGGCCTCGCAGACGACGATGTCGATCTCAGCTGCGAGCGCAAAGGCCTCAGCGTGGCTTGCATCGACAACTGGCCGGTGCGAAATCAGGCCGGCTTGCTCCGGTGCGTGACTACGGGTCGGTGTCGGCTGCCCAACGGTCGCCGGCGGCTGCGCGACCGCCGCTTCGAGACCGGGGCTGCCCGCCGCATCGTCTCGACCTCGTGTCGAAGGAGAGGCGACTTTCCCAACAACCTCTGCTGACCTTCCCAGCGGCCCTACGCTGGGGTTGTGGGTCCCCCCACCCGAGGGTAGGGGTAGGAGAGGTTGTGTGTCTTCAGGGGTTGTCGGCTTGGTCATCGAGTGCGAGGCCTGGTAGGTTTACGACTGATAGTCAATAACCTCGGTCGATGTAGTTTAGCGGTTCCTGTCCCATGGTCGAAAACCGTTCAGTCGTGAAGACAGCGATGCGGCCCGGCGGGCCGCATCGCTCATCGCGCCGAAGTGACGTCAGTCAGCGGCCGGCGGCCTCGATGGGAAAATTGCGCCGTGTCTAGTAGGGAACTGCCGCTTCCGCCGTTCTTTGCCCCCGACAGGGTGGGGGAGGTGTGGAGGGTTCCATACGACGAACGAGCCGATCAGGCTGAGGAATGGGCCAGGGTTCAGGGCGTGACGCCGGCCAGTTCTGACGCAACCCGAATCTGCCTCGTCGCGGTCGACGTTCAGAACACGTTCTGCATCCCGGGGTTCGAGCTCTTCGTGGGCGGCCGATCAGGCACCGGGGCAGTCGACGACACCCGGCGCCTCTGCGAGTTCATCTACCGAAATCTCGGCTCGATCACACAGATCGTCCCGACGATGGACACGCACCAGGCCATCCAGATCTTCCATCCGATCTACCTGGTGAACGACGAAGGCGAGCATCCGGCCCCGTACTCCATCGTCTCGGCAGCCGATCTCGAGGCGGGGCTCTGGCGATTCAACCCGACCGTGTCGGCGAGCCTTGACATGGATCGGGAGGAGGGGGATCGGTATCTCCTGCACTACGCGCGAACGCTCGAAGAAGGCGGAAAGTACGGGCTCACCGTGTGGCCCTACCACTCGATGCTCGGCGGGATCGGCCATGCGCTCGTATCTGCACTCGAAGAGGCGATCTTCTTCCACGACGTCGCCAGGGCGACCCAGGCGGAATTCCAGGTCAAAGGAAACAATCCACTCACGGAGCACTATTCAGCCCTCGGGCCGGAGGTGACGGAGGGACCAGATGGGGCGATCATCGCGGAGCGAAACACGACGTTGGTCGACAAGCTCGGAACCTACGACGCCGTGGTGATCGCCGGGCAGGCGAAGAGCCATTGTGTCGCATGGACGATCGACGACCTCCTCGCTGACCTTCGAGAGCGGGACGACTCCCTCGCTCGACGCGTCTATTTACTCGAAGACTGCACGTCGCCGGTCGTCGTGCCGGGTGTCATCGACTACACCGACGAAGCAGACGCCGCATTTCAGCGCTTCGCCGATGCGGGAATGAACGTGGTGCGTTCCGTGGAGACGTTGGCTGACTGGCTCCGTCGATAGCCGTGTCGAGCATGTCAGACTCCTTCGTCCACGAAGCGCTCGCAACCGTGTTTCGGGTTCGGGGTCGCACGCTTCAGGTGTTGCTGTGGGAGCGTGCCCGCGAGCCGTTCCTCGGGTACTGGTCGTTGCCCGGCGGCTACTTGGATCCGGAGGAGACACTCGCGGAGTCGATCCGGCGCCACCTCGCGGCGAAGGTGGACGTTCAGGAGCTCGCACATCTCGAGCAGCTCGAGACTCGGAGCGAACCGGACCGTAACCCGACTGCCCGGCTCGTAGCGACCGCATATCTTGGTCTCGTCCCTGCTCACCACGACCCGGCGCTTCCGACTGACACGGCCTGGCACGCGGTCGACGAGCTTCCACCGACGTCTTTCGATCACGGGGAGATCACACTGGCCGGCCGCGAGCGGCTCCGTGCAAAGTTGTCATATACGAACATCGGGTTCGCGCTTGCGCCTCCGACGTTCACGATCTCGGAGCTCCGAGATCTCTACAGCGCAGCGCTGGGCTACGGCGTCTCGGCGACCAACCTCCAGCGGATCTTCCTACGCCGGCAGGTCCTTACGAAGACCGGAGAGACGAAATCGCCCAGCAAAGCTGGCGGCCGCCCGGCCGCCGTGTATCGGTTTCGGTCTCGCGAGCTGGAAGTCACTGATCCCTTCGCGGTATTTCGACCGCCGAAAGCGACGTCGGTCTGAGGTCAGGCGCCTTTCGGACGGTCTTAGATCAGGCCGCAGCGACGGGCAGCACTCGGCCACGGATGGAAGCGGCGACCGGACTTGTGGGCTTTCTCCGCGACCCACATCTGCTCGAGCGGCGTCCAGTTATCTGCGGTTCCCTTCGTCTTGAGCAGACGTTTGCCGTAGGCCTGCTGGAAGCCCAGGCTCATTTGGAGGCCACCGTAATAACCGTTTCCAGTGTTCGCGTCCCAGGCACCTTCGTACTTGTGAATGCACCGCCAGGCTTTTCTATGTGGGGGACGCTTCGCCCGTTTCGCGGCTCTCTCTGCGCGGGACTTCCAGACGGAAAGAACGAGAAGCCGATGGGAGTCGCTGGCCGAGCGCAAGTTCGTTGTCCTGATCGGCGTGCGACGCCGGCTCATGACGTCCTGCCACCGCCACGTCTGCACTCGGTAATACTCGATCTCCGAGAGGACTTTCGTGTCCGCCGACACTAGCCCTCGGTCGAGCGGCTGCCCGGCCGGCGCTCCGACGAGCGCTGTCACGAGCGCACCGACCGTGGCGGCGATTGAGGCTGGTCCAGTCAAACACGTTCCTCCCTACGGGGGGTACAGACAGGTGTGGCTTCGAAGTCGCGATCCGGGCTCCGAGGGCCGCGAAAGTCCCGGACGCATCAATATGTCGCCGGTAAGCGGGGCACCATAGCTGCTCGGGTCGGCGGGTGCGCCGGTCGGCGTGGGGAAATCGCGCTGCGAGCGCCCAAAACCAACTGCTTCTTGGTGAACTACAAGGGGCCGCGCACCGGGCGGCCTCTCTGCTTCTCGGCCATGTCTCGATAAGCCATCGAGCGCCAGCGAAGGTTCGGGCCTAGGCTTCACCCATCGCGTTTTCCGAGTCGCTGGCTAGCTCCTCAGGGCCAGCCCGATTCCTTGTAGGCGGACGCTCTGGTTGGTCGGCTCGGCCCTGGTTGCGCTGAGACCTGGCCTGCCCTACTCTCACCTCATGTCAGACGCCGTCTCCTGGATCCGTGGATCGGCTCGGAGATCGCGGGCTACCGGATCGAGCTAGAAGGGAGAAGGCGGCAATGGTTGAGCCGAGGAGCGACGGAACCGACCCTGCCGGATGGGACCCAGAACTCGATGCCCTGGTGGCGGCTCCGGACAACCACACGGTCTTGTACGAAGACGAATCGATCCGAGTCGTGTCGGTAACCATTCAGCCCGGCGAGACGGAAAAGCCGCACCACCATCGCTGGCCGTCGGTGTTCGTGATCGACAGCATGGTGAAAGCGCGCGACTTCGACGGCGAGGGGAACGAGATCCCTCTTCCGTTTCCCGAAGACTGGGATCCGCCGTTGACCGTGAGAATGATGCCTCAACCGGTTCACTACGTTCGAAACGAAGACGGGGTTCCGTTTCACGGAACACGGATCGAATTCAAGCGCGGGTTCCCATCCAAGCCGTAGCGGGACCGCGCACAAAATGGATCCTGACGACCACCGCACTCACGGGCCGGAGAGCACAAACCCTGGGAGAGACGTCTGCGGACGGTCGTGGTTATAAACCCCCTGCGTAGTCCCAGCTTCTGAGCACGAGCAGGTACCAGCGCTAACGGCGATTGGTATCCTCGCGCCATGGCACTTTGGGTGACCATCTGGTTTCTGGTCGTCCTGAAGATCCCCGTTCTCTATTTGGCCTGGGTGATCTGGTGGTCGGTCAAAGATCAACCGGGTGCTGATGCCGACGAGGATTCGGACGGCGGAGGCGGCACTCCGTTCGACCGCCCGCCACGCCCGTGGCCCTTCCGAGGGCGCCACGATGGGCCCCACGGCTCGCCCGTTCGCCGGCCATCTCGCGCTCCACTGCCGACTGCGCGCGCAACCCGAGAGCTCACGTAGTCTTTCCTGCTCGTGAGTGCACAGGAGCCGAGTGTCGAGAGGCGTGATACCGCGGCGGGTACCATCGCCGGCGTTCTCGCCGCCGTCGCCATCTTCGCAGGCGCCATCTCGCTGATCGAGAAGTCTGGGCGTGTCGGAGTCGGAGCGATGGCGGTCGCGCTTCTCGCCTGCGCGATGGGCGGCAGACATCGCAAGCTCGCGGCGGTCTCGCTCGCCCTGGCAACGATCTTCTGGCTCGCCGGAATGATCATTGCCGTAACGGCCGGTCAGCCCATCTTCTGATCCACGCCGCTTCTCGTTAAAGCACGCCCCGACGGGCGTCGATAAACGAAGCAGGGTGCGCGCGGCGCCAGTCGTCGCAGTGCCTGATCACATGGGCAGCTTCAAGTTTCGTCTCGTCACGTATTTCGTTCTTCTTGCGCTCCTCCCCGTCGTCGCGGCGTCCTGGGCATTCATCCAGGTTGCGGCGCGCGGCGAGTCGAATCGCGTCGACTCTCGACTCAACGCGGCCCTCCGCGTTGCGGTTGCCAGCTACTCGGACGATGTCGACCGCGCCGCCAATCGCGCCTCTGCAGTCGCGGAAATGGCCACCGTACAGCGGGCCCTCGCCCTCAGCGATGCCGAGGCGCTTGCAGGCGTTGCCGCATCGCTACCGCGTACGGCCCTTCAGACCGAGGGCCTCGTGATCGGTCAGATGCCTGACGGGCCCGCGGCCGAGCGGTCTGCAGTGGTCGTTTCCCGAACGGGCCAGAGGGTCGGCACAGTCACGGTCTGGGTTCCGCTCGATGACACGCTCGTTCGGTCGCTTCACGAGGGCGCGGGTTTCGAGTCAGTCGACCGACTTCTTTTGGCAGAGCGTGGCCAGATCGTCGCCGGGGCACCTGGCCTCGAAGGGACGCTCATGCTGCCCGAGAGCGAGGCGACGTACGTCGAACTCGGCGGCGACGACTACCGCGCGGTGGGGGCCGAGATCCTCTCGGGGGAAGAAGACATCGAACTCGTTGCGATGACTCCGAAAGCTGAGATCGACGCTGCCGTTGATGATCTGCGAAGCAGGCTTGTCTTCTTCGCTATCGGAGCGCTTGCGTTCGTCGGGATGCTCGCTTACGTCTTCGGGCGTCCGATCGTCCGGTCACTTCGCGAACTCTCCGATGCTGCTCGAGCGGTTGCGCAGGGTGACTTCGAGCGGCGGGTACCGGTTCGCGGCCACGATGAGATCGCCCTACTGGGCCGGGCGTTCAACGACATGGCGTCCCAGCTCGAACAGCGCGTCGACGAACTTGCCGAGGAGCGAGCACGTGTGAACGACGCAATCCAACGCTTTGGGACCGCGCTAGCTGCGACACACGACATCCGAAAACTCCTCCCGATTGTCGTCGAGAGTGCTGTCGAGGCAACCGGCGCGGCCGGAGGAGCGCTCATCCAAGCAGGGCGAGAAGTCGCGACCGCCGGAGACCCGACGCCGAAGGACAACGCGTTCGAGATCCCACTGGGTGATGACCCGACCGGGCTCTTGCTGGCCCTATACCCGAAGGGAAGCGGGTTCCCGCCTGAGGCCCAGGAGCTTGCCCGAACGCTCGCCGGCCAGGCAACGGTCGCCCTCGATAACGCCCGTCTCCATCGCCGCGTTCGACGTCAGGCGATCACCGACGGTCTGACCGAGCTCGCGAATCGTCGGCAGTTCGAGGACGCGCTGGCTGGTGAAATCAGCCGGGTCAATCGCTTCGGGGGTTCGCTTGCGCTGATCCTGGCCGACCTGGACGATTTCAAAGCAATCAACGATCGCCACGGACATCAGGCCGGTGACGATGTGCTGCGCGCGTTTGCCGATGTCCTCCGCGACGCAGTACGCGAAATCGACGTTCCGGCCCGCTACGGGGGAGAGGAGTTCGCGGTGCTGCTCCCCGGTACTGACCTGCTCGGAGCCGAGCATCTTGCGGAGCGCATCCGTGAGGATCTGGCAGCGACGGAGGTGGAAACCTCGGCAGGCACGGTTCCCGTGACTGCAAGCTTCGGAGTTGCCGCGTTTCCCGACAACAAGACTGAGCCAGCGCTCCTGGCGGCTGCAGACCGTGCGCTGTACGAAGCCAAGCGCGGCGGGAAGAACCGCGTGATTGCCGATGACAAAGACCTTACTGTCCAGGAGACGGTTTAGGCTGCAGATCCAGGGAAATCGTCTAGAATCGAACGCCGCAGACCCTGATCTCGACCGTCGGAGGAGTGTGAATGGCCGTTCGAGAGGAATCGTCCTTCTCTCGCATTATCGAAGAGCACCTCGATCTCAAGCGAAAGAACTCGAGCCTTGAGCCAGAGATGCCGATCGCGCGCTATCGGCGCGAAGACCCCTACGAGAACCACCCACTCTTCAAGACCGAGGAAGAGGCGCGCATCGAGGAGACGATGAGCGGCGAGGCGCCCGAGATCAACGACGAACTCGAGGCGCCGTTCATCGAAGACGAGGACGCCACGGAGGAGGCTGCCGCCCCTGACGACACCTTGTGGGGCCGGTCGCGCGACTTCGATTGGGGCGACTGAGCCTCGCGTGACGTCGGCCGTTTGGCGCGTCCCGTTTTCGGATGGCGCCCGGCTAAAGTAGGGCTGAAGGGGCGTTAGCTCAGTTGGGAGAGCGCCGGCTTTGCAAGCCGGAGGTCACGGGTTCAAGTCCCGTACGCTCCATGCGGTTTG
>CAYTCZ010000078.1:0-18947 GCA_964436315.1 uncultured Gaiellales bacterium
CGCTGAAGGGATTGGCTTCGGAGACCCGTGCGAAGGTCACCGTGCTCGATCCGGTGGGCCACGCCGCCAAGGAATCGCTCCGCGAGATGGCGGGGGCGATCGAGGCGGTCGCCACCAAGCTCGACGGACGCTTTGCCCGCGCGGTGCGCTTCATGGCGGACTGCGAGGGTCACGTCGTGCTCACGGGCCTCGGCAAGTCTGGGCTCATCGGCAAGAAGATCGCCGCCACGTTGGCCTCCACGGGCACGCCCAGCTTCTTCGTCCACTCGGCCGAGGCGTTCCACGGGGACCTCGGCATGATCACGGAGCGCGACGTGGTCGTGCTCCTGTCCTACTCCGGAGAGACCCGAGAGGTCGTGGAGCTGGTGCCGCATCTCGAGCGACGTGGGGTTCCCACCATCGCCCTCGTCGGCCGCCAGGACTCGAGCCTCGCCCGGTTGGTGGACATCGCGATCGACGTCTCCGTCGACCGTGAGGCCTGCCCCAACAACCTCGCCCCGACCAGCTCGACGCTAGCCACGCTCGCGGTCGGCGACGCGCTATCCATCGCCCTCGTCCGCCACCGTCGTTTCCTGGCGGAGGACTTTGCGCGCCTTCACCCCGGTGGCAGCCTCGCCCGACGTTTCGCTCGCGTTCGAGACGCGATGAGCCGCGAACGGTTGCCCATCGTCCCGCGCACGGCGACCGCGAAGGAGGCCATGCTGGCCTTGGTGGGTGCTCGGGTCCCGCTCCTGCTCGTCTCCGACGGCCCCCGCTTGGCCGGGATCCTCGGCGAGAAGGAGCTCCGCGCCGAGCTGGAGGCCAATGACGGCTCGCTCGATGCCCCGATCGAGAACATGCTGGACGAGGGCGAGATGCCCGTGATCGACGCCGACGCCTACGTGGCGGACGCGCTCGAGCAGATGACCCGCGTTGGTCGCGACGCACTCGTGGTTCTGGACAGCGAGGGTCATGTGTGCGGGATACTCCTGGAACGCTGACCCGCGTCATCTCATGAGCTCCGTTGGACATCGGCTGTGCCGGACCGAATCGGGCCGCCCGCGCGGCCTGACGGGAGCGATGTACGTGGCGCTCGGCATTGCAGCGTCGGCGGGCTGCGGAAGCGCCCCACCGACGGAAGCCGAGCTCGCTTACGCGAGCTCGATGGGCGCGACCGTCGAGATGGCGACCAGCGCCGCGGAGGAGGAAGCTCTCCTCCGCGCAGCGGCGCTGCCGGCCGGTGAGCCCACCCAGCTGGACGGCGCCGTCGTGGTGGCTGGACCGATCTACATGGCCGCGAGCGGGCGACACTGTCGGGAGCTGATCATCGGCTCCTCCCAGAGGCTCGCGTGCGAAGCCGTCCAGGCCGACGGCTGGGTGTTCGTTCCGAACGTGTTCACGGTGGAGCCCATCACCGCGGGAGACGAGGCCCCCACCCCGCCGCCGACTCCTGAGTCCGCCGAGACGGAGGAGGGCACGTCGTGAGTGACACGACCGCCAGCTCCGCCCCCGCCATGCCAACGCCGCGGTCCCCCGAGCTCGTCCGGGGACTGTTCACACAGCTGCGAGTGATCCACGCCGTTGCTCTACGAGAAACGCGCACCCGATTCGGGGCCAACCAGCTGGGGTACGTTTGGGCGCTCCTGGAACCCCTCTTCTGGATCGGGACGTTCGCCGGGCTCTTCTACTTGGTCGGCCGAAACCCGCCCGGCGGGATGGCGGTGGTGCCCTTCCTCGCCACCGGTGTCGTCGCCTACGACCTCGTGATCAAGACCTCCGAGCGGGGCAGCCAAGCCATCAACGGCAACAAGGCGCTTCTCTTCTATCCACAGGTCCAAACACTGGACCTGATCTTGGCGCGCGGCCTCCTCGAAATGGCGACCTTCGTCACCATCTTTGCGCTCATCATCGCCGGCTGGGCCTTCACGGTGCCCCGCTTCCGCATCGACGATCTACTCACGATCATGAACGGCCTTGGTCTCGCTGGGCTGCTCGGCATGGGACTCGGGCTGGTGTTCTGCTCCATGAACGTGCTCACGCCCACGGTGGACCGGATTCGCGGGCCGCTCTTCCGCCCCCTCTTCTGGATCAGCGGGCTCTTCTTCACGGCGGAGAGCCTGCCGTCGTCGACCATCCGAGAGATGGCGCTCTACAACCCGATCCTTCATTGCGTAGAGATGGTGCGCTCGGGCTTCTTCCCCTCCTACGACTCTCGCTATGCCGAGCCCGGCTACGTGGGACTCTGGATCGTCACCCTCTTCTTCATCGGGCTCACGCTGGAGCGGAAGGTCCGCCACAAGGTGCAGCTCACATGATCGAGCTCCAATCGGTGACGAAGGCGTACCAGACACGGGTCGGTGACCACGTGGTGCTCGATCGCATCGACGCCACCTTCCCGGAGCGCGTGTCGGTGGGGATCCTCGGCAAGAACGGCGCCGGGAAGTCGACCCTGCTACGTATCCTCGGTGGTGCCGAGCAGCCCGACGCGGGCAAGGTGCTGCGCACGGGCCGAGTCTCGTGGCCGATCGGCTTCTCGGGGGGGTTCAACGGCAGCCTCACCGGCGAGGAGAACTCCCGGTTCATCGCCCGAATCTACGGCGCCGACCTGGACGAGGTCGTGGACTTCGCGCAGCGCTTCGCCGAGATCGGCGAGTACTTCCGCATGCCCGTTCGAACCTACTCCTCGGGCATGCGCGCGCGCCTGGCGTTCGGGCTCAGCATGGCCCTCGACTTCGACACGTACCTCGTGGACGAGGTCACCGCGGTTGGCGACAAGTCGTTTCAGGCGAAGTGCCATGCCGCCTTCTCCGACCGGCGCGAGCGAAGCTCCGTAATCATCGTCTCGCACCAGATGGCCACCATTCGGAAGTACTGCTCGCGAGCCGCGGTGCTGACCCACGGGCGCCTCGCCTTCTATGACGACCTGGACGAGGCCCAAGAAGCGTACGAGGCAGTCGCATGAACGCTCCGCTCAAAGGAACGACGGGACCGGCGGTGAACACCGTCCGGGAGCTCCGAAAGCTGCGTGCGCGGCGACTCGCACGCCGGTTGGGTCTCGGAGTGATCCTTCCGACCGTGCTCGCCAGCATCTACTACGGCGCCGTCCAGACCCCTCAGTTCGAGTCGATCTCGGCGTTCACGGTCCAGGCCGCGGACGGTCCCTCGGCGCCTCAGCTCGAATTCCTCTTCGCCTCGGTGCCGGGCAACGCGGGCCGCGATGCGCAGCTCGTGCAGGAGCATGCCCGGAGCCGCGACATGCTCCAGTACCTGATCGACGAGCACGACTTCGTCGGCCACTACTCGGACGATTCCGTCGACTTTGCCTCGCGACTCGACGCTGACGCCGGCACCGAAGAGCTCCACGAGTACTACCTGGACATGGTGGAGGTCGAGTACGACCCCGCCTCCGGGTTGCTGCGCCTCCGCGTGCTCGCGTTCGACGCAGACGCCGCGAAGCGCTTCTCGCAGGCCATCCTCGACAAGAGCGAGGAGATGGTCAATGCGCTCGCCTCTCGAGCTCGAGACGACCGCATCGCGCTCGCGAGCACCGAGCTCGAGCGGGCCGAGGCGCGACTCACCCAGGCGCGCACGGCCCTCACGGAGGCACAGAGCGAGGGCTCGGACCTCGACCCAGTGCAGTCTGCAGCGGCGCTGTATCAGCTGAAGTCCGAGCTGGAAGGACAGCTCGCGTCAGCACGCGCCGAGCTGAGTGCGCTCCGCGCGACCATGCCAACGGGGTCGCCCGAGGTGGTCGCTCAGCAGCGCCGGGTCTCGGCCCTACAGCGACAGCTCTCCGAGCAGAACGAACGACTCGCCGGCGAGAGCGGCGCCTCGCTCCGCGCGGCCATCTCCCGCTTCGAGCCACTGATGGCAGAGAAGGAGTTCGCCGAGCGGGCCTATGCATCGGCCCTGACCTCGCTCGAGATGGCCCGGGTGGACGCCGCGCGACAGCACCGATACCTGGTGACCCTCGCCGGCCCTTCCGAGCCGAGCGACGCGACCTACCCCGACGTACTCTGGTCCATCTTGACCTTCCTCATCCTCAGCCTCGCCGTGATGGGAATCGGCACGCTCCTGATCGCCTCGGTGCGTGAGCATGCGAACGTTTGAGTCGCTCACGGTCCTCGCCTCCGCTGTCCTGATCGCGAGTCCCGCGCTCGCCCAGGAGACGGAGCGTCCCGCGGCAGCCGACTCGGCGAGCTCGGCGGAGGCGTCCGCTCCAAGCGCGCCACGCCCGTTCGGGTCCAACCTGTTCGACGGGAACTTCGCCGGTCAGCGCGAGGACGGAATCAACCCCGAGTACCACATCCTCCCGGGCGATCGCGTGGTGGTGAACGCCTGGGGTGCCCTCAACCTCAACGACGTGTTCGCAGTGGACACCCAAGGGAACATCTTCATCCCCGGTGTCGGGCCGATTCGCCTCGAGGGGGTCCGCAACGCCGAGCTCACGGATACCGTCCAGCGCGCCATCGCGCGGAGCTATCGAGGGAGCTTCGGCGTGTACACGAATCTGCTCAACGCGAGTCCGGTCGCGGTCTTCGTGACCGGCGGTGTCCAGCGCCCCGGCCGCTACGCGGGGATTCCCTCGGATTCGGTACTCTTCTTCCTGGCCCAGGCCGGAGGCATCGCTCCGCAGCGCGGCAGCTATCGGCACGTCTCGGTGATGCGGGAGGGGAACCAGCTCGCTGAGCTCGACCTCTACGACTTCCTGCTGCGTGGGAACCTCTCGACCCCGCAGCTCGAGGATGGGGACACCATCCTGGTGGGCCGGCGCGGGCCGGTGGTAGAGGTCACCGGCGCCGAACAGGGCACCGTCCTGGTCGAGCTGGCATCCGACCAAGCCACGGGCTCCGTCGTCCTCGACGTCGTGGCTCCGACGACCCGCAGCACGGAGGTCACCGTGCGGGGTGTGCGCGAGGGCCAGCCGATGGTTCGAACGCTCGGCGCCGCCGATTTCCGCGGGGCGCCGCTGCGGGGCGGCGATATGGTCACCTTCCGCGAGGAGGGTCGCCCGCAGCACATCGTCGTGCGACTCGAGGGTGAGCACGACGCTGCCTCGGAGGTCGCTATCCGTCGAGGGACGCGGCTGATCGACCTGCTCAACTGGATTCATGTCGATCCCGAACTCGCCCACACGAGTGCGGTCCACATCCGCCGCCCCGAGGTCGCGCAGCAGCAGCGCCAGACCATCCTGGCGAGCCTCGACCGCCTCGAGAGAAGCGCGATGCTCGCGCTCTCGGGTACGCAGGGCGAAGCGGAGATTCGGGTCCGAGAAGCCGAGCTCGTGCGCGCCTTCGTCGACCGGGCACGCAACATCCGCCCCGAAGGGCGCGTCGTCACCGCGTCGGGGGGGCGGCAGCTCAACGTACTCCTTCGGGATGGGGACACGATCATCATCCCCACACGGACGAACGTCGTCCGCGTCGGTGGCGAGGTGCAGGTCGCTCAGGCAGTGATGTACCGGCCAGACCTCACGGTCCGCGACTACGTTCAGATGGCGGGTGGGTACACCAACCGGGCCGAAACCGATGCCGTGATCCTGATGCGGCCGAACGGCTCCGCCCTCCTGGCGCCAGACGACGCTCCCATCGAGCCCGGCGACGAGATCCTGATCCCGCCGAAGATCGACCACAAGGTCTTCCAGAACGCGGTGGACCTCTCTCAGGTCATCTACCAAATCGCGATCGCAGCGTCCGTGCTCCTTCGGATCTAGCAGCTAGGGATCGGTGAACATGAAGCTACTCGATACTCCGGTAGGCCCGACCGAGCCGATCTTCCTGATCGCCGGGCCCTGTGTCATCGAGAGTCGCGATCTGGTGTTCGAGATCGCCGAGACGATGAAGGACATCGCAGAGGCGCTCGGCATCCTCTACGTGTTCAAGGCGAGCTTCGACAAGGCCAACCGGACGAGCGCGAGCTCCTATCGCGGGCCAGGGCTCGAGGAGGGCCTTCGCATCCTGGAGTCCGTTCGGAGCGAGGTGGGCGTCCCGGTGCTCACGGACGTACACGAGGACACGCCGATCGGCGAGGTCGCCTCCGTGGTGGACGTTCTTCAGACGCCTGCATTTCTCGTACGGCAGACCAACTTCATGCAGCGGGTGGCCGACGCTGGGCTCCCCGTGAACGTGAAGAAGGGGCAGTTCCTCGCGCCATGGGACATGGTCCACGTGGTGGAGAAGTGCCGCGCGACCGGCAACGAGCAGATCATGGTCTGCGAGCGTGGCGCTTCCTTCGGCTACAACACCCTGATCAGCGACATGAGGGGGCTCGCGATCATGCGGCAGACCGGCGCGCCAGTCGTGTTCGACGCCACGCACTCGGTCCAGCAGCCCGGGGGCCAGGGCAGCAGCTCCGGTGGGAAGCGGGAGGGTGTGCCGGTCCTCGCTCGCGCCGCGGTTGCTGCGGGCGTCAGTGGTCTCTTCATGGAGACTCACCCGGAGCCGGACTCTGCGCTCAGCGATGGGCCCAACATGTGGCCCCTGGGACGAATGCAAGAGCTCCTCGAGGTACTCGTCGAGCTCGACCGGGTCGTGAAGAGCCGTCCGTTCGCGGAGGGTGCGTGACCACTGCCGAGGGCGGGTCCTCGGCTCCCTTCCCCGCGGCCATCGAAGCGCGAGCCATGAAGCTGCGCGTTCTCGCGCTGGACGTCGACGGAGTACTGACCGACGGCCGCCTCCGCTACGGGCCCGATGGCGAGACCCTGAAGGTCTTCGATGTGAAGGACGGCTTGGGCATCAAGCTACTCCAAGAGGACGGGGTCGAGGTCGCTGTGATCTCCGCCCGACGGGCGCCCGCCCTGGAGCGGCGACTCTCCGACCTGGGGGTGGCCCACGCCCTGCTCGGCCGCAGTGACAAACGCCGCGCGCTAGGGGAGCTCGAGAGCACTCTCGGCGTCCCGGCATCTTCCATGGCGTTCATGGGCGACGACGTGCTCGACCTCCCCGCGCTGCGCGCCGTCACGCTTTCCATCTGCCCCGCCGACGCCCACTTCATGGTGCGGGACTCCGTCGACTGGATCACGGAAGCGACGGGAGGGCGAGGCGCCGTGCGCGAGGTCGCTGACGGCCTCCTCTCGGCGCGGGGACGCCTCCACGAAATCGTGGAAGAGCATCTCATGGCGCGCGGAGGTGGGCATTGAGCGTGAGCTTCCAGGTCGTGATCCCCGCTCGACTCGGCTCGACTCGGCTGCCAGAGAAGCCTCTCGCCGACCTCGGCGGTGAGCCGCTGATCGTTCGCGTGTGGGAGCGGGCGATGAAAGCGGGGGCCGAGCGAGTCATCGTCGCCGCCGACCACGATCGAATCGTGGGAGCCGTCGAGAAGGTGGGAGGCGTCGGGCTGCTGACCCGAACGAGTCACCGCAGCGGCACCGACAGGCTCGCCGAGGTGGCCGAGATCGAGGGCTGGAGCGACGAGACGATCGTCGTGAACCTGCAGGGCGACGAGCCGCTCCTCCCAACGGAGCTCCCGGCCCGGCTCGCCGCCGCCCTGGCGGATCATCCGACGGCCGGAATCGCCACCATGGCCGTCCGGATCGACGAGGCCACCGAGCTCTTCAGCCCGAACGCGGTGAAGACCGTCCTCGACGACGAGGGCTACGCCCTGCTCTTCAGCCGAGCACCGATCCCCTGGGTGCGCGATGTGTTCACGGACGGGCCGCCGGGCGAGCTCCCGACGGGCGTACCCTTCCTCCGACACGTGGGTCTCTACGCCTATCGGGTCGGGACACTGCGAGAGATCGCCGGAGCTCCCCCCGCCGCCATCGAGCGTGCGGAGTCGCTCGAACAGCTGCGTGCCATGGCGATGGGGATCCGTATCCACGTGACGGTGTTGGAGCAGGCGCCTCCTCCCGGCGTCGACACTCCAGACGACCTCACCGCGGCTCGCGCGCACTTCGCAACGCCCGTCCGATGACCGACACCGCCAGCGAGGGTGAGCTCGACATCACGGTCGTCCTCGGCCTGCGTGCCCACTCGGACAACCCATGGGTGTTGCCCCGCCTCCGTCTCTGGGCCGCGCACTACCGACCGCGACCATCGGTCATCGTCGTCGACATGGGCTCCCCCGGCCCGTACGCCGAGCAAGTCGACGCGATCTGCCGGGAGGAGGGCTTTCGGCGAATCCGAATCGACGATGATGGGCTCTATTCGCAGTCGATCGCTCGCAACGCCGGCGCCATGGCAGCGCCGACCGACCTGATCTTCTTCTGCGACGTCGATTGCATCGGAGAGCGAGACCTGTTCCTCCGGCTTCGAGACCACGCCGAAGCGCTCGATCTCCGTCGCTGCTTCGACCAACTCGTCGTTCTGCCCGCCTACCACCTGGAAGCGGAGGCGAGCCAGGCCATCCTGAACGTACCGGCGAAGAGGAGGAGCGAACACCTGTCGCGAGCCTTCGTCGACGCCCTGCACGCACCGCGTGGCGATGTCGCCGAGCTCGTCGATCCCTTCTCCAACATCTTCCTCTGTCATCGGGACTTCTTCTCGCTCACCGGTGGCTATGACCCATCCTTCCGGGGTCATGGCTCGGAGGACTTCGAGCTGATGATCCGGTCGGCGCTCCACTCGGGTCACCTTCCGATCCCCGAGCGACTCGCGGAGGACCTCCGCGGGCCGACCGACCCGGGGTTCTGGGGCGTTCGGCCCTATGAGGGGTTTCGTCGCCTCGGAGAGGCGACCGCGTTGCAAGCGGAGCTCGCGGGGCTCCGTGTCGCACACCTCCATCACGATCGAGCTCGCCAAAAAGACGCTTGGTACCGAGAGAATGATTGGAAACGGGATCGCTTCACGCCGCGTGTCGAGCGAGCTCGGAGCGGCTGGACCGGTCTGCTGCGAAGCGACGGGCTCGAGCGAACGTCGCGCCGGGTGGCACTGGTCCGCGCCGATTGGCATGCGTCGGTGCTCCTGGCCCTTCGTCTGGACGGGGTCGGCCTCGAGGTCGTGGCGCCCGAAACACTCGACCGCGCCCCCGAGGAAATACTGTCCGATACGGACTGTGGTGAGCTGGTGTACGTCGCGGCCGGTTCAGCCGATCGGGGCGGTCCACTCGCGTTGGCCGCGAAAGCTCGGGGCTGGAAGGTCCACCGAGTGTGTCGAGGGCAGTCGGAGCAGCTCTGGCATCTCCACGACGTCGACCGACCTCCTTCTCGCTTCATCGGCGCTCGCAGCGAGGGCTTCCGGATCGAACGCTTCGGCGGCAGCCACCCTCGCGAGTTCGTCCGTGCCCTCGAAACGCGGCCCCTGACCCCAACATCCTTCGCCGCAGCTCGGATCGGCCAGGCGATCCGAGGCGGCGAAGGCGTCACCGAAGTGTTGCCAGAGGAGCTGTGGCGGTGGCTCCCTCGCCGGCTCCGAGAGGAGTCGACGGCACGCCGACGCCTCCGCAAGCTACGAAAGTTGCTGAGGGACCCACGAAAGTTCCTCGAGGATTCCCGACTCGTCGAGCGAGCTCGAGGGAAGCGCTAGCTCTCCGTAGGCGCTCACGGACGTTCCCCCAAACGTGGTAGGTAGGACGCATGTCGACCCCCCCGTCCGCCACGAACATCGGTCACGCCGAGGCTATGAAATGGTTCGAGGCACGACGAGCGTCGTACGAGAAGCTGGTGGCGTCCATCTCACCTCACGTCGGTGCCGACGACACGATCTTCGATGTCGGCGCCAACATCGGCTACTTCACCCAGACCCTCCGCCGCCTGGCCTGTTTCGAGGGACGGGCTCACCTCTTCGAACCTCTGCCGCACCTTCAGTCGCTCTGCAGGCAGACGTTCGAGGGCGACGGCTCGGACACCCACATCCACGATTTCGGTCTGAGCGACTCGGACGGAGCAGCGGAGCTCTTCGTGGCCGCGGACGGCAACCTGGGCTGGAACACGATCGTGGCGGAGAAAGCGTCGGCGGGGATGCAGCCCGTGACGATCCAGCTTCGCGCATTCGAGACCTGCGGAGTCGAGGACCAGCCGAGCTTCATCAAGATCGACGTCGAGGGTGCCGAATACCGGGTGCTGCGGGGGATGATCCGAGCGCTACGTCGGTGGACGCCAAAGCCCGTGATCCTCTGCGAGGTCGGTTGGGGAAAGGATGCGCACCCCGCGTGGGCCGAAGAGCTCGCGATGTTCGGACAGCTCGAGCGACTCGGATACGGGGTCACCGACCTCGCTGGCCAGCCAATGGACGTGGCTACCATCGCACGAACGACCGACGTTCTCTTCGTTCCCGGTTAGGTCTCAGCGCTGGCGTAGCTCCTGGAGCGCGCCCGCGTCTCCGGGGTCGGCGCGAAGGCGCCGAAGGGCGCGTGCTCTCGCGTGCTCTCGCAGCACGTCATCGGCCTCGTCCGAACGTCCGAGCGCCTCGAGCGTGAGGACGATGTGAGCCCGTGCCCGTGCAGCGAGCAACGGCCTACCTCCGAGGAGGTCTCGCCAGATCGCGAGTGCCCGCTCGACGTCGCCCTCGTGCTCGAGCACCTCGGCCTCGGCCATGAGTAGCTCGGGACAAGACGCCCGCTGAGCGCGGAGCGCCTCGATCAACTGGCGTGCCGAGCTGAGCTGGCCGAGCTCGGCGAGTGCGCGACAGCGCCATGCGCCCAACCTGCGGCCGAGCCATGTGCTCACCACCTCGTCCGAGGTGAGCTCCAGGACCCCGAGCCAGTCCCGAAGAACGGCCAGCGCCTCGACGCGCGCGCCCTCGAGCCGCGTAGGAGTGGCGCTGCAGCACGCTGCTCGCTCGACCAGCTCGAGCGCCGGACCGACCTGAGCAGCCAGCTGACCAAAATGGACGAGCTCCCCGTCGGTCCATCCGTCGCACCCTTCGGCGGCGAGACTCTCCAACGTCTTTCGCGCTTGCTTCTCTCCGCCCGCACGGAGCTCACGGGCGACTCTCGCCAGGGCGCTCGCGGACGCAGATGAGACTCGCTCTTCGAGCCATTCCACGCCGAGTGCGTCTGCGAGCTCCACCATGCGAAGGTGAAGCTCGGGCGGATGCTCCTCGGCGATGGACAGCAAGTGACCCAGAGCCTCGGTCCAACGCCCCACCTGGATGGCCAGCTCGGCGAGCTCCCAAGCTCGCAGGTCGGAGTGCGCAGCCTCCGCGAGCGCCTCACGCGCCTCGTCGGCGCGGCCGAGCTCCCGAAGGGCGCTCGCCCGGCGGACCGTGGCATGCCCTTCGACCAGACCCAGCTCGGAAAGGTCCTCCTCTTCGAGCGCAGACCACCTCTCGAGGGCACGTTCGGCCCGACCCCGTGCCGTCTGCAGCTCCGCCT
Organism: uncultured Gaiellales bacterium; assembly: GCA_964436315.1. Classification (GTDB taxonomy): domain Bacteria; phylum Actinomycetota; class Thermoleophilia; order Gaiellales; family Gaiellaceae; genus CAYTCZ01. The sequence continues at coordinate 11,230 of CAYTCZ010000078.1, forward strand.
CCTCGACCCGAACCCAGAGGGAGGGGCCGTACGTCTCCGCAGCCTCGACGAGCAACCGCTCCGACTCAGCGACCTGGCCCGCACTGCGCAAGGCCTTCGTGAGCTCTCGCGACCGCTCCTCGGCCAGCTCGTCCGCCTGATCGCCGAGCAATCGCCAACGCCGGACGGCGAGCTTCCATCGTCCGTCACTCGAGGCCGCGCGTGCTTGCTGCAAGGCGATGCGGAAACGCTCGGCGTCGAGCAACTCGGGAGACTCGATCGCTTCGATCGCGGCGACCGTGCGCTCGCGATTCCGCCGGTCCCGAAGCGGGAGCGTCGTGTGCATCCGCTCGAGGTACACGGGAGAGGGACGAGCACCACGCTCGAGGACTTGCTCCAGCTGGTCCAGGAGCTCGCTCTCGGTTCGTGTGACCGGACCGAACCCATCGCGCTCGAACTCGAAGTAGCCGGCGCGCGAAGGGTGCTTGCCCCCGTACATCTCGTCGTAGTCGAACTGATAGTAGAGGACGGGCTTGTCCTGCAGGCCCATCTCGAAGAACACCGACGAGTAGTCGGTAATCATCACTCCGGCCTTGCAAAAGAGCTCCTGGAGGATCGGCTGGCTCTCGTGCGTCTCGACCTCGACCCACGGAGGAGGGTCGAACTGGTCGACGTAGAGCTGCATGTTCGCATGCGGAAAGAAGACCACTCGGTAGCCATGCCGTTTGCTCAGCTCCTCGAGCCGCTCCGAATGCAGCAGACCCCTCCATGCAGCGGCGTAGGCGGACTTGGCAAAGGCCGGCGACGCCGTCCGGCGGGTGGTGCCATGGGCGGTGCCACTGACCAGATATTGACGCCACGTCGGAATGATGAGCACGATCTTCTCGGTCGGGATGTCGCGCTCGAGCAGCACATCGTGCCGGGCGAGACCGACCTGCTTCACCTGGAGTCGACCGTAGCGGTAGGGAGTGTGATCGGCTGCGATCGACTCATGCTCTCGCGGCGACGAGGTGACGAAGAGCTCGATGGGCTTCGTGTTCAGCCATCGCGAGATGTCGTCACGGATCACGCCATGCTGCAAGAAGGTGAAGTGGTAACCGATGAGGTCTCCGAACCACTTCTTGTCGAGCAGACCGAGCACGAAGCTGTCCGGATGCGACGACACCACGTGCTTCGCGTTGAGAAGGAGCAACTTGTGCTCTCGGGACGCGAACTCGATCAGGCGGAATCCATCCTGCTCGAGCCGGTCCCAGTCGTGTGACGAACGGCTCAATACGAAGAAAGCATTGATGTCTGGACGGTTGCGCAGGATGTACCGGTACAGGTGCTCGGCGTTGTCGTCTGCCTGCGTATCGCGGTCCATCAGGAGCCACGCATCGCGGTAGCGCGCCATGACCTCTGGATCCCGAGCTTCTCGTCGCAGAGCCCGAGTGTGGACCTCGGGCGACACCTTCGCGTGGGCAGCTCGGCGCAGCGCGTGGCGTACGGTGCCGAGCGTGATCGTCTCGGCGGCCACCACATCGCCCACCTTCAGCAAGACCGGCTTGCCGTCGACTTCCAGGCTCAGCCGACTTCCGTTCGCATCGAGTGGCACCCACGTGTGACGCTCGTGCACGAACGTCTCTCGGAGAAACCCGTGCGTCTGGATCTTCGCGAACGCGGGTGTCACCTCTTCACCGTCGACCCTGACCTGTTCGACGGGTGTCTCTCGATGATGGAAGTAGCTCAGGTGGACCAGGCCCTTCGCCTCGTCCAGGCCCTTCACGTAGGCGATCTGATGCTCCGGGCTCGTCCCTTTGTAGAGCCCGAGCAGCCCGACCTTGTGAAAGAACCACGCGCCCGCCAGAGAAAAATCCGCGATCACCGACTCGTCGATATGAGCGAAGACGTCGTGCAGCCGCTCCCCGAAGAGCGCCTTCTGCTCGGCCGAGAGGAACGATACCGAACTCTCGTTGTCGACGATTCGCTTGAAGTACCAAATCAGGTCGTAGAGGACGAGTCGCTGAACCGATCGGGGCGCACGACCGTGCAGGTCTTCTGCCTCCCGTAGCAGCGCGAGGTACCCCCGCTCGAGAACTGCGTGGAAACGGGACGGGTTGGTCCAGCCCTGATCGGACGTGGACGTACCGTCATCGCGCTTGCGGTAGTAGTAGAGGGCATCGGCAACCATGCCGACGGCCTGATCCCTGGTGTGAATCAGGTAGCGACCGGTGAAGTGGCCATCCTCGAAGTTCGGTCGGATCTCTTCGTCGAAGAGGAGCCCGTGTTGTGCGATCAGATCCGCTCGAAACAACGACGTGGACGCCGACGATGCCATGAAGTCCGCACGCTCGTCCTGCGTCGTGAGGTAGCTCCCACCAGAGAAGCGGTAGTTGAGCGGGTGGTTCTCCGTGTAGCGACTCCCGCGCTCGTGGAAGAAGACCCACTTCGCGCAGAGGAGCCCAACGTCTTCCTCGTCATGCTCATCGAGAAAGCGTTCGATGTGCTCGAAGTACCGCTTGCCGACGAAGTCATCGGAGTCGATGAAGGTGATCCAGTCGCCGGTGACGTGAGAAAGGCCGAGATTCCGCGCCGACGCTTGTCCCCCATTCTCTTTCCGGACGTACTTGATGTTGTCCGGGTACTTGCTTCGCCACCGCTCGATGACCTGCGCCGAGCCATCCGTCGATCCATCATCGACCATGATGAGCTCGAGGTGATCGGCGAAGGAGAGGGTCTGACCGACGAGTGACTCGAAGAAGCGGTCGAGGTAGGGCTCCACCTGATAGACGGCCGAGACGACCGAATATCGACGTCGACCAGGGATGAAGCCCCGCACGGGCAAGCGGGTGGCGACGCGGATCGCGAGGTCCGTCACCACCCCCGCGCGGTTGCGCAGCGCGTCCTCGAAATACAGACGGGGATCTCGACGGAGCTTGCGCAGTTTCCGCCGTGAGATGATGGAGTTGCTCTTCTTCGGTGGCATCGTCGGGAGACCTATCGCTAGCATGACCGAGGGGTCGAAGCTCGGATGTCCGTCTGCTACCCACCTGGGGACGGATCGCCCATGCTTGACGCCATTGCTCGGTCGAGCACGCTTCCCCAAAACGCGTGATGAACATCGATGAACGAGCCGAGACGCCGGCCTCACGCGTCTCTCACCCGGAGCCGTCCGCGGTCCGTGTGCTCTCGCGGGGCATTCGAGCCATTCCGCACCTCGCGACCTTCCTCGGGGCTGCGGTGGTACGGCGAGGTCGCTTTGGAGCGGTGGCCGGCTGGGGCGCCAAGCCCAACACGAAGCGCGCCCGATCGCTCGCCAACGACGCTGGCGTACCCTACCTCGCGCTGGAGGACGGGTTTCTCCGCAGCGTGATGCCGGGGGTCAGCGGCGAGCCCCCGCTGAGTCTGGTCGTCGACGATCTCGGCATCTACTACGACGCCACTGGCCCTTCTCGCCTGGAGCAATGGATCGCGGAGGGCTCGTTCGACGAGGCGGAGCTCGAGCGATCGAGAGCGCTCCTTCGCCGCCTCCGCTCGACCGGTCTGTCCAAATACAACCACCAACCCGCCATCGAGCTCGGACCGAAGAAGCGCGAACGGGTGCTGGTGGTCGACCAGACCGCAGGCGACCAGTCGATTCGGCTCGGTCTCCCCTCGGCCGATTTCGGCGGCATGCTCCAGGCGGCACGCGACGAGCACCCGAGCGCCGAGCTCATCGTGAAGGCGCATCCCGACGTGATGCTCGGACGCAAGGACGGCGCGATCGGTGCCGCGAACGACGCCCGGTGGCTCACCGTTCCTGCGCACCCAGCCTCCCTGCTCGCTCAGGTCGATCACGTGTACGTGATGACGTCCCAGCTCGGCTTCGAGGGCCTGCTCCACGGACTCCCGGTCACCTGCTTCGGCATGCCCTGGTACGCAGGCTGGGGGTTGACCGACGATCGCGCCGAGGTGCCGACCCGACGCAGCGAGGCTCGCTCGCTCGAACAACTCATCGCCGCGGCCTTCCTTCGCTACGCGCGCTACGTGGACCCGGAGACGGGCCAGCGGTGCGAGGTCGAGCGGATCGTGGAGCACCTCGATCTGCAACGGCGGATGGGCGAAGCGACCCGGGGCGACGTCGTGTGCGTCGGGTTCTCGCTGTGGAAGCGTGGCTTCCTGCCTGCGTTCCTGGATGGCCCGGGCACCCGCGTCCGCTTCGCCAAGGATACGAAGGCCGCGGCGCGCATCACGCACGAAGGCACGAAGCTCGTGAGCTGGGGCACCCGCGACGAGGTCGCCGTTCGGGCACTCGCAGCCGAGCGGCACTCGGAGCACTGGCGGATGGAGGATGGCTTCCTACGGTCGGTCGGTCTGGGCAGCGACCTCCACGCGCCGGCCTCGCTCGTACTCGACCGCCGTGGCCTCTACTACGATCCGTCGGAGCCCAGCGACCTGGAGCACATCCTGGCCCACGACGACTTCGAAGCCGACGAGCTCGAGCGCGCCCGAGCACTTCGCGAAGGCATCGTGGCCACCGGTCTCAGCAAGTACAACGCGCGGCGCACGGAGGCGTTGAGCGCACCGCGCGATCGCACCGTGGCGCTCGTGGTCGGCCAGGTCGAAGACGACGCCTCCATCCAGCGCGGCTGCGTGGACGTGCGCACGAACCTGGACCTACTCCGCGAGGCGCGTTCGAAGGCACCGGACGCTCATCTGATCTTCAAGCCACATCCGGACGTCGTCAGCGGCAACCGCGTGGGCCACGTGGCGGAAGCGCAGGCCCTCGAGCTGGCCGACGACCTGGCACCGCGCGCGTCGCTGGCCGAATGCCTCGCGCTCGCCGACGAGGTCCACACGATGACCTCGTTGGTCGGCTTCGAGGCGTTGCTCCGCGACAAGCGCGTCGTGGTGTATGGCCTTCCCTTCTACGCTGGCTGGCGTCTCACCGAGGATCGACATCCGCACCCGCGCCGGGGACGGGAGCGCTCGCTCGACGAGCTGGTGGCCGCCACCCTCATTCGCTATCCGCGGTACATCAGTCGGGTGACCGGTCGCTACACCACCCCAGAGGTCATCGCGCGCCAGCTGGTCGAAGACCGCGACCGGTCCGGGCTCGAGCTGCCGCCGGCGCTCGCGCACTCCTGGCCAGCTCGGCAGGTTCGCAAGGGTCGTAACCTCCTGCGCTACGTGGTTCGCGCCAGCCGGACGGAGTTCGAACGCCGCCGCGAGGACCTCCGATGAGCGACCTCCCCGACCTCGGCGTGACCCACGCGCTCCTCCTCCAGGGACCGGCGGGCCCGTTCATGCTCCGCTTCGCCGAAGAGCTGGCCAGCCACGGCGTGAAGGTGACCAAGGTGAACTTCCATGCCGGCGAACGGCACTTCTTCCCGGACGACACTCCCTTCGCCGACGTCCGTTCGTTCACCCGGCCGATGGACGAGTGGCCCGACTACGTGGAAGCGCTCCTGGCGGAAGGCGCCGACGGCGTTTTCCTCTTCGGCGACATGCGCGATCACCACCGCGCCGCCACCCGAGCCGCCGAGGCCGCCGGGGCGAAGGTGTGGGTCTTCGAGGAAGGATACGTTCGGCCCGACTGGATCACGCTCGAGGAGCACGGCGTCAACGGCAACTCGCGGATGCCCAAGGACCCGGAGTTCTTCCTCGCGAACGCACCGGCGGAAGAGCCGCCCTCGACGCCGGTGGGCAAGTCCTTCGGCCTCGCCGCCTGGTACTGGAGCGTCAGCGCGCTGGCGTTCACGCACTTCAACCGGGACTTCCCGCACTACCGACACCATATCCCGCTCAACGCCTGGCTCCACTCCGGCTGGTGGGTCCGCGGCGCCGGCCGCAAGTACTGGTTCCGCGCGAAGGAGCGCCACTTGCTCGAGCGCTTCACGGGGGAGCTCAGCGGCCGCTTCTTCTTCGTCCCACTCCAGGTACACAGCGACTACCAGCTGAAGCACTCGCCATACGGTGACGTCATCGAGTTCGTCGACGAAGTGCTGGAGGTGTTCACCGCTCACGCGGGGCCGTCGGTTCACCTGCTCTTCAAGCACCACCCCATGGACCGGCCCTTCCGGGACTACACCAAGCTCTTCCGGCAGCGCGCACGGTCCACCGGACTCGGAGAGCGCCTCCACTACGTCCACGACCTGCATCTCCCGACGCTGCTGCGGAACGCCCGCGGCACCATCACCATCAACAGCACCGTGGGGCTCCAGTCCGCCTTCCACGGTACCCCCGTCATCACCATGGGGACCGCGGTCTACGACATGCCCGGGCTGACCCACCAGGGAACCCTGCCCGAGTTCCTCGCCGAGCCGGGCGAGGTCGATGCGGAGCTCCACGACGCCTTCCGTCGGTGGCTGCTCCACCACAACCAGGTCAACGGCAACTTCTACAAGCCGCTCGACGAGGTCGATAGCCCCACCGGTTTCCGCTGGTTCCCGGGCTGACAGAGCTACGAGGACTGCATGCCGATCGAGGAACTGACTGCGCGCTCGGCGCGCGAACGCCAGAAGGCCCGCCGGGACGCGCGATGGCCGCGCCCCGGGAATGAGGACCGGCTCTACCCGGTGGCGCTGCCCACCTTCGACCCCCCCTTCGAGCTCGCGAAGACCGACAGCGTGTACTGCATCGGCTCTTGCTTCGCGCGCGAGATCGAGGGCGAGCTCTCTCGGCTCGGCTATGACGTGCTCTCCGAGCCGAAACGGCATTTCCCCGAGCGCCCACCGGGTGCGGCGAATCGATACTCCGTCCCGGTGATCGCTCGGGAGGTCGCCCGCACCTTGGAGGCGCCCGCCTCGGAAGGGGCTCCCCTGCCAGGCCTCCGCGACGCAGACGTCGTCGTTCTCACGCTCGGGCTCAGTGAGGCGTTCTTCGATCGAGAGACCGGCGAGTACCTCAACACGGCCCCCTCACCGCGTGACTTCCGCTCGGAGCCGGAGCGCTACCTCCATCGAACGCTCGGCCTCGAGGAAACCCGAGGCGCGCTCGAAGGCCTACTCGACTCGCTTCAATCGATGCGCCCGAAGGGGACCCGTTTGCTCGTGACCGTCTCCCCCATCCCCTTGCTCTCGACCTTCCGAGAGCAGGACGTCCTCACGGCCAACGCCTATTCCAAGGCTGTCCTTCGGGTGGCGGTCGAAGAGGCCATCGTCGGACGGCCGAGCGTCGGTTACTTCCCGGCGTTCGAGATGGCCACCCTCTCAGACCCTGCGGCGGTCTGGAGCGACGGCGACTACCGTCACGTTCGCCGCGACTTCGTTCGTCTGATCGTTGGTCACGCCATCGCCGGACTCGTGCCGGGCGCGGCGCCCGTCGACCCGCATCCGGTGAGAGAGAGGTTGCGGACGCCGCAGCAGACGAACGGCGCCGCGCGACTCCTGGAGGAGAAGCTCGCTGCGCGGGTGCTCGGCCCCCGATTGCTGCGGAAGTACCTCCGCGATCGGAAGGCGTTCTTCGAAGACAGTGGCCACCCAGCCGTTCGGTGGTACGGACGAGTCACGACTCGCTGAGAGCCCGACCTACCGCGTCACGCCGACCGACAGCCCCACCCGGCGCAGCCGCCCCCGCTCCCCGTACCCACCGACCGAGTCCCAGCGGCGGAGCTCGTCGTAGCGCAGCTCGAGGTGCAGGCTCCGGGGAAGCCGCACCCGAGCCCAGCTGCTCATCGACACGCGGCGGGACTCGACCTCGACGTCGTCGGCGACTTCCTCCTGAGTGCGGTCGAGGCCCTCGTCGCTGAGCCAGCGGCTGAAGCTCGCGCGCATGCCGAG
>CAYTCZ010000079.1:0-18878 GCA_964436315.1 uncultured Gaiellales bacterium
GGCGTCGACATTCGCCGGATCCTGAGGGAGAACGAGCAGTGAGCGTTCCGGGTGATCGGTCCCGGAAGTCGGCTCGGCCGGCGTGACGTCTCGTTCGAGGCCCGGATCCTGCTGGAGGATCGCGCGCTCGAGCTCCTGGAGCGCTGGGCCCGGGTCGATGCCGAGTTCCTCGACCAGGGCGGTTCGGCCCTCCTGGTACGCATCGAGCGCTTCCGCCTGGCGTCCGGCTCGGTAGAGGGCGAGCATCAGCTGTGCGCGAAGTCCCTCGCGAAGGGGGTTCTCGGCGACGAGCCTTTCGAGTTCGCCTACGAGTTCGCGGTGGCGGCCGAGGACGAGGTCGGCCTCGATCCGAAGCTCGAGCGCAACCAGACGAAGCTCGTCCAGCCGTGCGACGGCGGCCTGGGCCCACTCCTCGTAGACGAAGTCCGCCAGCGCCGGACCGCGCCACAGGGCGAGTGCCTGACTGAGCGTGGCCGACGCCGGTTCGGCGGCACCATCCTCGAGCGCGCGTCGACCCTCTCCGAGGAGGCGCTCGAACTTCAGCAGATCCAGATGCTCGGTCTCGACGTGAATCACGTAGCCCGGCGCCCGGGTGACGATGGGGTTCGCGGCGCCCGATCCGCCGAGTGCCTTCCTGATCTTCGAGACCAACACCTGGAGTGAACTCTGGCCGCCCCCCTCGGGCGGATCTCCAGCCCAGAGCTCATCGATCAGTCGGTCATTTGAGACCACCAGGTTCGCGTTCAGGAGCAGGATGGCGAGCAACGCCTTCTGTTTGTCGCCGCGAACCTTGACTGTCTTGCGCTGTTCGTGAACCTCGAGCGGTCCGAGGATTCCGAACTCCATTCGGCCTCCCGGGCGGGACGGTAGCACGGCCCTTTCCCGATCGGCGCGAAGCGCTTAGCGGACGGTAAGGGACGGGTAAGGGCCTCGGTTCATCCTGCTCCTACGTTGATGCAGGACACGAAGGAACTCGACAGGAGGAAGATCATGCAGGTAAGTCGCAGCACTCGAAAGCTCGTGTTGATCGCGGTTCTCGCCCTCGCGCTTGGAGCCATGCTCGTTCCGACAGCTCAGGCCGAGCCGTTCCAGCAGATGATGGACTGCTACGCGGCACACCAGCTCGGCTCCATGGCCGGGACTGCTTGCACGAACGACTGGACGCTCGCTGATGTCCCGGTGAATGCCCCTGTGACCAGCGAGACACCTTCCACACCCGCCTCCGACGGCTTCGACTTCGCCGATGCAGGTGTGGGTGCCGCGGTCGCAGTCGGCGGAATCATCATCCTCGGGCTTCTCGCCGCCGGCGCTCTGGCGATTCGACGCCATCAGCGCCCGGTCAGCGCATAGCCCGAAGGCTAACCTTCGGCCTCTCGCAGGCAGACGGCCGCCCGCCTGGGCGGCCGTCGCTCCGGAACGGCCGCCGCACAGCGGTGTGGCCGTCGCTTTTTTGGCGCAGCGTCGCTCGGACTAACCGGCTTCCTCGACCGTGCCAGGTTCGGTCTCAGGCTCGTCGTCGCTCCCGCGCGTGAAGAGCCTGGGTAATGCCGGCTTTAGGAAGAAGAGACCGAGGATGGTCACAGGCACCACGGTTAACGCGTGCATCGTCAACACGTAGGCGGTGGCCTTGTCCTGTGGAACGTCGATCGCCTTTGCTCCGAGGAGCGTGAGATAGTCGAAGGTGCCAAGCCCTCCCGCGGTCGTCGGGACAGCGAGGGAAAGGTTTCCGATTCCCTCGAGGAGGAAGTATCCGCCGATTCCGAGGTCGAGGTTGTAGGCATCGCCGACGACCCGGTACATCGCGACGTCGGCGAGCCACATGGCGATCGAGGTGCCGACAACCAGGAACAGGCGTCTTTTGCCGGTGAAGGATCCAAGGCCCTCGACAAAATTCGCGGCTGCGCGTGTTACGCGAGTGTGCCAGCGCTGCGGGAGTCGCTTTGTCGTCCGCCAGACGAAGCGCTCGGCGCCGTCGGGATTCCGAGCGGCCAGTCCAACGAGAGCGATCCCAAGCGCTGTGCCGACCGACAGCGCAATGCCGGTGAACAGCATCGGCCCGCCTTGCCCGATCAGGACGGCGCCGAGGACAACCCAGGCCGCGAGTACGACTCCGTCGAGGAGTCGCTCGGCAAACAGCGTGCCCACGGTGACAAAGGCCGGGACGTGGCGCTGCTCGCGCATCGACTCGATCCTGAGCAGGTCTCCGCCGCGCGCCGGCACGATGTTGTTGGCGCCACGTCCGACGCAAACTCCAGCCCATGCCTGCCAGAAACCGACCTTGTATCCGCCGCCCCCCAGCAGAAAGCGCCAGCGCAGCGTCATGAAGAAGATGTTCACAAGGACGAGTGCGAGCGCACCCAGCATCGTCCAGCCCGGCAGATCGAGCATCAGATCCCAAGCCTGACCGAGATCGACCTCCCGAATGAACAGCCAGAGGAAGAAGACGGTTGCGGCTGTACCGATCGCCAATCGGACCAGGTTTCGCCGCCACCGCTTCATGCGATGGTAAGTATCACTTCTTTATGCGTTTGGTGAAACTGGTGCTGCAGTGAAACTTCCGCGGAAGCGCCGAAATCGGTTTGACGGACGGCGGGAAATCGCCATCGGGCTAGGTAGCTATGCCGTCTACCTTGCCGTGCGTGCTATCGCGCTTCACCGTAACGGAAGGGCCCGGGCTGAGGAGAACGCCCGGACAATCGTCGCCGTCGAGGAGAGCCTCGGGATTCACGTCGAGCCACAGCTTCAGCGGCTCGTACTGCCCTATAGGCGGCTCCTTCACGTCCTCAATGTCGGCTACGTGACACTGAACGTCGTCTTGACGGTTGGATGCCTGATGGCGTTGTTCTTCCGGCGTCACCCGGAGTTCCATCGCATCCGCAGAGGCGCTGTCCTTACTACGCTCGGAGCGCAACCCTTCTTCCTTTTCTTCCCCACGGCGCCGCCCCGAACACTCGACCATCTCGTGGACACGATGCAGGAAGTCACGCGAGTAGACCTCGACACGGGCCCTGTATCGAAGCTCTATCACCCGCTTGCAGCGTTCCCGAGCATCCACGTCGCGTGGGCGATTGTGACTGCGGAGGGCCTCCGGCAATCTCCCAACTCACTCGTGAGAGCCGCGGCGCCTGCGTATCCGCCGGCGGTCGCCCTCGTTGTCTTCGTGACTGCGAACCACTACGTGCTCGACGCGATCGCGGGCGGAGCGCTCGGCGCCCTGGGTATGCGTTTCGCTCGACGCCTCAGCGGGTAGCCGGGGCCGGCTGAAATCCAGGAGGCGTCTTCCTCCGTACTGAGGACCGACTCGCCTGTGGAGTCAGGCCAATCGAAGGAGGAGAGGCGTATGAGATATCGCCGTCTAGTTGCTATTGCCCTGGCGGGTGTCCTCGGCGTGGCGATCTGGGGCACGGTCGTCGCGTTTGGACAGGGAGGTTCGAGCCAGACCCCGCGCTTCGCGGTCCTGAACGGCGGCCATGAGGTTGGCGCGAACGGCGAGGCCGCCGCGGGCGACCTCAACGGTTACGGAGGTGCAACTGTCGTGGTCCGAGGTCGCCGAGTCTGTTGGGGCGTTTCTTGGGCCAATCTGAGTCGGGTCGTTGCCGCGCATATCCATCGCGGTTCGGCCGGCGAGAACGGTCCGGTTCTCGTCGACTTCAACATTCGCTCAGCGGGTTTGTCTGGTGGTACCGGTTCCACGAGCGGATGCGCGACGGTTTCACGGTCATTGGCCAACAACATCAAGAACAACTCGGGGAACTTCTACGTGAACGTGCACACGAGCCAGTTTCCGCCAGGAGCCATCCGCGGTCAGCTCCAGTAGTTCGATTTCGGTCACGGCGGAGGTTTCAGCCTCCGCCGTGACCGCCCGTTGACGATGCTCACTGGATCACGCGTGCTACTGGTTCCCGTACTGATCGCGGCGATCGGCGCCGGCGCATGGGCTGCCGTTGCCTCGCGGGACGAGGCCAATGCGAGCACTGCCGGTGCGGCAGCAACGACCAACGGAAGGCCGATTCAGGTCACCTTCGATGAGCGTCGGGATAAGCGCCTGAAGGTCGCGGTCCGGTCGGTGACTGCGGGTCGCATCACATTCATCGTCGAGAACAGAGGGCGGCGAGCCCATCGACTCGTCGTGCTCAAGACGAATCGCAAACCGCGGGCACTTCCTCTGAAAGGACACCGCGTGCGACCGATCGGTCGCCGGGGCCGCGTGTTCGTCGGCCCTGGCAAGACGCGAACGCTCACAGTAACCCTCGGCACGGGACGCTATATCCTCGTCGGAAATCTGCTTGGCCACTACCTCGCGGGGGAGCGGGCGAAGCTCCTCGTCGTGGAGCCGAAACCGGTGGCGACTCCGACGCCGGCACCGAGCCCGCCACCGGCCCCGCCACCGCCTTCGAGCGCGGCTCGGAGCCTCTTCGTCCAGAACTGTGGCGTCTGCCATCGGCTTGCGGATGCCGGCACCATCGGCGGCGTTGGCCCGAACCTCGACTCACTGAGGCCGAGCAAAGCAACCGTGGTGCGCCAGGTCACCAACGGTGGTGGCGGCATGCCAGCGTTCCGGGGAATTCTCACCCCGGCCCAGATCGACGCGATCGCGACGTACGTCTCACAGGTCGCGGGGCGGTAGCTCTGCAGGCGTTCTCCGGCCTGAGCCGTTACTCGGGGAACACGGCCATGGTCGCCGTGAAACCGTGGAGGAATGACCGTCCTCCGACGGGCCCGATCTCACCACCGCAGAAGAACCCGGCGACCGACGGCTTTCCGAGGAGTTCGCTGAGGAGCGTGGCGTCGTGATCGGGATCGAGGAACATGTTGGAGCCGCGCCCGTTGCACGTGAAGAGGAGCGCCCCAGCCGTCGGCGTACCGGCAAGCGCAGAACTGAACGTCTCCTGCAGATCATCGGTCGCGGACTCAGCGTCGCGAACGTGAAAGCGGAGCGTTTGGCCAACGCGGGCGGCCTCGCCAATCTGGATCGCACCGCTCTCTTCGTCCGCGGCGAGGAGCCCGCGGATGAGGAAATCTCCGCGCGCATACTCGGGCTTGTTCTCGTCGATCACTAGACCGGCGAGCAGGCCCTCTGCAACGAGTTCCTGAGTCTCGACCGGGAGCGCGGCGATCTCGGTTCGCAAGCGGTCGAGCGCCGGTTCGCCTGCCAGCTCGTACACGACGTTGCCGTCAGCCTGAGTGATGACCGAGTCGTTGCCGATCGGTGCGCAACCCTGGGAGACGACGGCCAGAACTGGGATTCCGCCGATGAAGACTCCCGCGGCCCCCTGCTCGTGGATCGCGTTCTCGACGATCAGGGCCTGCGAGCCTCCGCTCGTACCGGCGACGGCGATGCCCCCGACCACGGGAATCCCGCCGTGCTCCTCGTTGAAGCTCTCGACGAAGCCCGCGGCTGGGAAGCTGAATGGATCGGCGAGCAGCACCACGATCGCGGGATCGGCGACGTCGGGCACGCCCGCGACGACGAATCCCTCGTCGCTCTCGAGCGCTTCCGCGTGGAACACCGTGATCTCGGCGTTGGGAAGTGATCCAGCCCACACCGCCAGACCGGGGCCTTCTTCGAGTTCGTTGCTTCTCGCCAGCACTCCCTGTGCCGCGCAGCCCACGAGGTGCCGCGGGTCGAGGCGGTCGTGCAGAGCGCTCACGATTTTCTCTGCCTCGTCGACGTGATGTGGGGACATGAAGACGAAGGCGAGATCGACTGGTGCGTCGTCTAGGTCGGCAAGAGCCGCGTGTGTGGCCTCGGAAACGGCCTCGAGTGGAGCCTCGTAACGCGAAACGCCGGCGCCGATACGGGTCACCGCGAGCGCTCCCAACGAGCAGCGAGTCGCGACCAGGTGCCCGGGGCAATCGAGAAGATCACACCGGGTGCTCGGTACGCCGCGGGGACATAGACTTCGGCGCGGTCCTCTTCGATCGCTCTCACGATCGCCGCGGCGACTTGCTCTGGCGGCATGACGAGTCTTCGCTTCCAACCATCGTTCAGCATCTTCGTCTGCGGGAATCCCTCTGTCGCGGTGAACGCCGGATTGACTGAGTGCACGCGGATCCTACGACTCGCCAACTTGGCGCCGACGTTACGAGAGAACGCTAGCTGCGCGTGTTTCGACGCGGAATAGGGACCGGATGGCCCGAGCGGCACCGTGGCAGCGATTGATGCGACGTTCACGACGTGAGACGGAGCGCCGGCTTCGAGGAGGGGGAGGAATGCCCGCAGGCACCAGACGCCACCGAGGTAGTTGGTCTTCGTGATCTGTTCGATGCGGTCGGCGTCGAGTTCGAGGAAGCCACCACCCCCGGGGATGCCGGCGTTGTTGACGAGCGCCGTGAGTCTCGGATGGCGCTCGCCGATCGCCGCCGCTGCTCGCTCGACCTGATCCCGGTCGCTCACGTCACAAGCCTCAGCCTCAGCGCCGAGTTCTGCGGCCACCTTCTCGAGTCGCTCTCGACTGCGGGCGAGCAGAACGCAGTGCCACCCTCGTCTCACGAGTTTTCGCGCCAGCGATGCACCGATTCCGCTCGACCCGCCCGTGATGACGGCGACTCGCCCATCCGACATACGCGCAGGGTACTCAGGCGCCGTGAGCGCCGGGAGGTCTAGTTGTGTTGCTATCTGCCTTCGAATCGGCGAACGTCCGCGGCTATGTGAATCATGACGTCGTTCGAGGCTGCACGCCGTTCCCGGACGAACTCACGACTCGATGCCGACACTGCTGGCAAAGAACGCCGAAGTCCTCGTCACGATGGACGATGAACGTCGCGAGATCCCGGGCGGCGGACTCTTCGTGCGGGAGAACCTCGTGGAGCACGTCGGCCCCACGAGCGAACTGCCGTCCTCCGCCGACGTCGTTCTCGACCTATCGGGCCAGGTCGTCTTGCCCGGATTCGTCAACACACATCATCATCTCGACCAGACGCTGACGCGGGCACTGCCGGCTGCACAGAACGCTGACCTCTTCGCCTGGCTGAAGGCGCACTACCGTGTCTGGGCCCGCAAATCGCCCGCTGCCACTCGGACGAGCACTCTGATCGGCCTTGCGGAACTCGCTTCGTCCGGGTGCACGACCGTCTTTGATCACTCATACGTCTGGCAGAGCGGCTCCAGGGTTGACGATCAGATTGCCGCGGCGAAGGAGATCGGCGTCCGTTTCCATGCATCCCGGGGCAGCATGTCGCTCGGCGAGTCGAAGGGAGGCCTTCCTCCGGACGAGTGCACCGAGGACGAGGATCTCATCCTCGAAGACTCCAAACGCGTAATCGAGACGTACCACGACACTTCGCACGGCTCGATGATCTGGATCGCGCTCGCTCCGTGCTCGCCATTCTCGGTGAGCGCCGATCTGCTCGCGTCTTGCGCAGAGCTGGCTCGCCGATACGAGAGCGTCGGACTCCACACACACCTGTGTGAGACCCTCGACGAAGAGCGCTACACGCTGGAGACCTATGGCATGCGACCCGTCGAGTGGATGGAGACCGTCGGTTGGCTCGGGGGAGACGTCTGGTACGCGCACGCCATCCATGTGAACGCGAGCGAAATCGCGAGTTTCGCGTCCACCGGGTGCGGCGTCGCTCATTGTCCGAGCTCCAACATGCGTCTCGCGTCGGGAATGGCGCCGTACCTTTCCTTTCGCCGCGCGGGAGTGAAGGTCGGGATCGGCGTCGACGGCTCAGCTTCCAGTGATGCCTCCAACATGATTCTCGAGCTGCGACAGACCATGTTGCTCGCCCGGCTGGGTCTCGGTCTCTCCGAGATCGATCGGCGACGGAGTCAGACCGCTGTCACGGATCCGCCTGAGTCCGCCGATTGGGTCACCGCAAGGGATGTCCTCGAGCTCGGGACCCGCGGCGGCGCATCTCTCCTCGGTCGCGACGACATCGGGCATCTCGCGCCAGGGATGTGCGCCGACTTCTTCTCGATTGATCTCAACTCGATCGACTATGCCGGTGGCCTCCACGATCCGGTTGCGAGCGTCATCTTCTGTGCACCCCAACGCGCGAAGACGACGGTCATCAACGGGCAAGTAGTCGTGAGCGACGGGCACATCGTCACGCTCGATATGGCGCCGATCGTCCAGGAGCACAACCGGCTGGCGGCTGAAATGGCGGCAGACGGCGCCTAGAAGCTTCGCAAGCCTTCGTCCGTCAGCGGCGACCTACCACCAGGGGGGAGCGAGGCGCTCTCGGCGACTTCGGCGGCGCGAGAACGACGGCCGCGACCACGAGTTCCAGGGGCGGGCGGGAGGCGAAGCGGGACGTGCTGCGACTTTCCAAATTCCGAGCGTGGATGTGAGGAGCGCGAGCCCGATTTTCGTGATGTCGAATACCGGGCGAACGTTGACGGTCTCTGGCGTGACCTCGATCACGGCGACGGGTCTGCCTTCGCTACCTCCGCCGCCGCCGCCACCGCCGCCGGCGCCGACAGACTTCGTTTCGCCCTCTTCCTCGCCACCGCCTCCACCGAAACCGAAGCCGCCTGCGCGCTGGACCGCGGCAGCTGTGATGATCACGCGGTCGCCGACTTTCTCGGGCTTGCCAAATACGGAGCTCGCAGACGTGTCTCCGAGCACTCGGTTTACGCCCGCCTCGACGCGAGCCGCCACCTCTTCGATGATCTGTGGGCCCGACTTCGCTTCGGATTCCGACACGGATGCGCCCTCCTTGCTCCCGGTAGCGCTGGTGGATGAGCTCATTGGTTTCTCCTCCTCCTGAGAGTCAACGCGAGAGTCGCAGCGACAGTTACCGCGCGAATCCCGAGCCTGATCTTTGCGTCGACGTCCCGGATGGGAACGTCGTGCCGAACTCCATTGGCGTCCTCGACCTCCACTCGAGCTGGCCGTGCGACGCCTTGAAAGACGGCAAGTCCAGGCAGTGAGAATGAGAAGCGCGAGACCGTAGCCACCGGTGTAGCGGTGATGTTCCCTACCTTGATCGGCTCGGCCCTGACCTCAGATGTCTCCTTGAGCATGGGCAGCCCGACGATACTCACCCGGAGCTGGGATCGCAATGTCCCTCGAGCCACTGGCCGGCTGGCGCTCCCGGCCGGCGAAGCCGGCCTTCGCAGCCAGCCTGACGACGCTCGCGGCGCGATCCGGCGGCCTCGATTCGTCGCCGTACTAGAACGTACTGTCTTTCCCCAAGTGGCGCTCGTCCCTCGGATACGGTGTAGGGGCCAAAGGGCGCTGGTCCAGGGAAGGAGGCGCACGTGGAGGCAGCGGCGCCGCTCGCCTTCGACGTCTACGGAACGCTCGGCGATCCGCGGGGGATGGCCGACGCCCTCCACGAGTACACGGAAGACGCTGAACAGGTCGGCGTCCGGTGGCGGACCCACCAGCTCGAGATCTCGTGGCTCCTCACGGTGATGGAGCGATACGACGACTTTCGAGCGGTGACGCGCTTCGCTCTCCAGTGCGCGCTGGAGGAGGCACAGGTTCAGCTCAGTGGCGACGACCTCGATGCGATCATCGGGCACGTCGACAGACTCGAGCTCTACGACGACGCAGTTCCGGCTCTCGACGCTCTGTTGGAGTCAGGCCACCGGCTGGCGATTCTCTCGAACGGAAGTCCCAGCATGCTCGAGACGCTGCTCAAAGAGGCTGGCATCGACGATCGCTTCGATGCCGTGATCAGTGTCCACGAGGTGGGTGCCTTTAAGCCCGCGCCCGCCGTGTACCGGCACGCCGCTTCACGACTGGGTTCGGAGATCGGCGAGACCTGGCTGATCTCAGGAAACCCCTTCGATGCCGCTGGCGCAAAGGCAGCCGGAATGCGGGTCGCGAAGATCGAGCGCACTGGCTCATTTCTGTACCCGTTCGTAGGTCCGCCGGATCTGGTGTGCGACAGTCTGGCGAGCCTCCCAGGCGAACTTGCCCGAATCAGCGCATAGGCGCTGAGCTTCGGGCCGCCTGCCTGACGGGCCCTAGCTGGTGCTCTCGCGAAGCCAGGTGGTTGACTTCGCTGCACCCCGAAGATCGAGGAGCCGAAGGACATCGGTGAGGGAGAGAAGCCCGATGAGCCGACCGTTCTCGAGCACGAGCCCGCGACCGACGTCGTCCTGAATCAGCTTCAGGAATCCGCTCGCGAGATCCTCGTTCCGACTGAACGTCGGCAGCTCTTCGAGGGGCTGAGCCACCTCGCCGACCGTCTGCCTCGTTCGCGCCGGCTCTGGAACCGTCTCGGCCCCCGAAGCGGTGAGAACGCCCAGCGGTTTCCCATCGGCGACGACGGGGTATGCGGTGAATCGACGCTCGGCAACGGCGTGTGCCAGAAACTCATCGAGCGTGGAGGTCGGACTCACGCTCACGGGTTCGCGAACCATGACGTCGCCGACCAAGAGGCCGTCGAGCGCCTGACGCGCCGAGGAGAATCGTTCCTCAGCTCCGGCTGCCCCGACGAGGAACCAACCCACGATTGCGAACCAAAAGCCGCCAAACGATCGCTGGCCGATCAGCAGGTAGACGCCTGCGGCGATCAGGAGGTAGCCGAATGCCTGGCCGATCAGAGCGGAGACTCGCGTCGAGCGACCGAAGTCTCCCGTCACTCGCCACAAGAACGACCGGAAGAGCCGTCCACCGTCGAGCGGTAGGGCGGGTAGGAGGTTGAAAAACAGGAGGAGGAGGTTGACGAAGCCGAGCCAGCCGGCGACGACCGCCACCGCATCAGGGAGCGGCAGGAGGATCGCGGCCAGCATGAATCCGGCACCGAGGACGAACGAGACGGCGGGGCCCGCGATGGCAATTCGGAACTCGGCACCGGCGGTCGGCCAGCCGCCGCGGAACTTTGCGACTCCACCGAGGAGCCACAGCGTGATCCCCTCGATTTCCATTCCCTCGCGTTTGGCCTGGAGCGCGTGGCCCAGCTCGTGGGCGAGCAATGACACAAAGAACAGCAGCGCGCCGATCGCGGCCATGAGGACATAGATCTCTCCGCCCAGCCCCGGCTCACGGGAAGGGAAGACGTTGACCGCAAGCATCCAGACGACCAGGCCGAATACCACGAACCAGCTCCAGTTGAAGCCGATTCGAATTCCGGCGATACGTCCCAGTGAAAAGCTCTCGTTCATCTCAGTTCTTTGTTGTCGGGCAGCCTCCGTCCCTTCAATGAATTAGACCAGGCCTACGCGCCCTGGGATTCAGTTAGAGCTCGTTTCGCAATGATCCCACAGCGTTTCATTGGGAGACGGACTCTGTACGTGTGTAGACGAGGACGTTCCACATGAACTCCGCCTGGCCGCTGAACTGCTTTTCGAAGCCGGCCTGGCCGATCAAGCGTTCCATGTCCGCGACGGGATGAACGAAGGCTCGGAATGTGGAGCGTCGCAGTCGGAGCCAGAGATTGAAGCCCGCGAACGCCGCCCTGACGAGTCGTGTCTCGCGCGGGACGACGATGCCGTAGAGCCTGCGTGCCTTGCCGACCGATCGTGCTACGAGCTCCTGCATGTCCGGATAGCAGCAGATCACCTTGTCGAGCGTGACGACATCGGCCGGTTCTACGTCGCCGGAGAGGTCGAGGAAGTCGCCCATGAGACCGTGAACAGAGTCACCGTTGCCTCGCCGTTCGGCTTCGGCTCGGGCGGTCTCTAAATAGACGGATGCCGCATCAACACCGACGGCCTCCCTGGCGCCGGCCTCGAGAAGTTCATGCTGGATGACGCCGACTCCGCCGCCGATGTCGAGGAGCGTGGCGTTCTCGACGCCTTCGGACTTGAGCGCCTCAACTAACTTGCCGGTCGCTCCGGTCGGGCCCTTCTTGCGGTACCGGCGCAGCTCGCGCTTTGCGGTGCGGTTCGTGAAGAAGCGATCTGCGTCACGGCAATGCGCACAGCTCACGCGAACGCCTCAACTGTCTGCAGGTTGATGTCGACCGTATCTTCGATGGGATCAGCGTACCCACCGGCGAGGGTCACGCAGACCGGGATTCCCGCCTCCTTGAGCAGATCACGCACAACGGTATCTCTCGTTGCCAGTCCTGCCTTCGAGAGCCCGAGGCGGCCCAGACGATCTCCGACATAGGGGTCGGCGCCCGCCAGGTAGAAGGCGAGCTCCGGGCGACTCTTCGACACGGCCTGAGGTAGAAGCTGGCGAAGCGCTTCGAGATACTCGTCATCGCCGGTCTCGTCTGCGAAGTCGCGTTCGAGATCGCCGGGAACTCGACGGAACGGGTAATTCCGAAATCCGTTGAGCGAGAGCGTGAAGGCGGACTCGTCACCGCTGAATGCGTCGTGAGTTCCATCGCCCTGGTGAACATCCAGGTCGATGACCAAAATGCGGCGACACAGCCTCCGCTGACGAAGTCGGCGGGCCGCCACGACGACGTCGTTGAAAACGCAGAATCCGCGTCCGCTTGCCTCGAACGCGTGGTGTGTTCCGCCGCCCAGGTTTGCTCCCACGCCGTCCTCGAGCGCAACTTCTGCGGCCGCCATGGTCGCGCCGACGGAACGACGCGATCGCTCGACGAGCTCGGGCGACCACGGGAGTCCGAGCGCAAGCTCCTCGCGTCGGCTGAGCTGTCCTGCCTCCACGCGATCGACGTACGCCCTGTCGTGTCCCAG
This sequence comes from uncultured Gaiellales bacterium, assembly GCA_964436315.1. Taxonomy (GTDB): domain Bacteria; phylum Actinomycetota; class Thermoleophilia; order Gaiellales; family Gaiellaceae; genus CAYTCZ01. The sequence goes on from CAYTCZ010000079.1 coordinate 12,554, forward strand.
TTCGAGTTCGGCCCGACTTGCCGCTCGTGCGGCGCGGACGCTGACACTTGGCAGCGACTCGACTCGCTCGCGCACCTGTCGATACTTTCCGAGCGGAAAGCGATGACCCGGAGGAAGGGGATAGGTGTACGCGTCGTGCGCGTAGGCTTCGAATCCAGGCATGGCGTCACCGACAGACGCGGACCTTGAGTCGCGCGGAGACTTCGTTGCCGTTCTCGTCGGTCGCGATTGCGGTGAGCGTGTGCGTGCCTCTCGGCTTACGCCCGGAGCGCCAGACCGCCGAGAACACGTCGGCCTCGGACTTCCTGTCGATTCCAATTTGGCCCGAACCGTCCAGGAAACGGACGCTCACGATCTCGTTGGGACCGTCGGCTGTGACAACGAGCCGGTCACGAGGCTTCGCGACACACTCGGAGCCAACAGGCGAGAGCCAGGAGACTGCCGGATTGTTCGGTGTGTAGCGGAGACGCGCCCGCGCGACGCCCGTGTTCGGGAAGATGTCGGAACCAATCGTCTGAACGTTCTTCGACTCCTGGTAGTCGCTTGCCAGGATGAGCACCGAGTTGCGGCCCTGCTTGAGGGCTGAGTCGGAGGAGGGGAGCGGGAAGAGAGCCAGGCCTTCGATCGGGTCATAGGCGGCGGCACCCACGGCGATCCCGTCGAACACGATCTCCATGCTCAGCGGGTCGACTCCGGCGCCACGGTCGGTGATCCGCGCGGCGATGAGTGGTTGCTGGCCCGAGACCCGTTTCGTCAGAAGCTCGATCGACGGCGGCTCGAGATCATCGACCCACGCTCGGAGCACGTACCGGCCTGCACGGGGAGAGCCCGTAAAGGTGTCGAGCCCCGAGTCGACCGACACGTAGTACCGACCGGGTCGAGGAAAGCTCAGGCCCGCGGCCCCGTTTGGGATGAGGTACGTGTCGTTGAGGGCGTTGATGTCGACAGGGATCGCCGCGAATCCCTGAACGTCGTTCTCGTCGGGCGAGCCGAGGACGAACGGATCGATCCGGGCGCCGTCGGCCTCGGTTTCGACCGCGACGCCGAAGTTGATCGCCGGATGGTCGAGGTTGAAGACGTAGATGTCCTCGGCTCCAGTCTGCTCGACCGCTGTCGAGCCAAACTCGGGAGACGGCCCGAACGGCGCGGACGGGTATCGATAGACGGAGGCTCGCGAGCTTCCCCTCTTCGTGTTTCCCACCTGGAACCTCTGCAAGGCCTTGCCTTCGGCGAACTGGAGCCCCGGCCGGGTGACGAGGAAGGCGTACGGGACCCGGCGCTCTTCGCCTTCCCGACGAAGAACGATGAATCCGTGGTTCTCGCCGGCAATCGCTCCAGCGGCAGCGCGCGCTGTTACTGAAAAGAGTGCGTCGCCCCCGTTTGGGATGTCCAGCTGCTTGGGAAGATCGAGCCAGGCGCCCGATGTCGAGGCCTGCGGGCGCACCTCGACCGTCCAGCTGCCGGCTCCGCCTCCGGCGTCGCTGACCTCGAGCGCGAGCTTCTCACTTGCGGCTCCAGTGTTCACGTTCAAATCTCCGAAGGAGAGCGAGCTCGGGACGGCAAAGACAAGCGGATTGTCCGCGCGGCCGAGGTCGACGAGGCCGGCTCCCTGGAGGAGGACTGATGCCTCGGCAGCGCGTGCGGAGTCGCCCCAGGCCGGCCGTGCCGTCGACATGAGCGCGGACTTGACCTGGGCGGGCAGCCACGACGGATGGCGCTCGAGCAGGAGTGCGGCCGCACCCGCAACGTGGGGCGTCGCCATGCTCGTCCCATCGAACACGGCATATGGGGAGTCGGCGATCTCGGGCATTGTTGACGAGAGCACCGATCCACCGGGCGCGGCGACGTCGGGCTTCAGCGCGTGCTCGAGCGCGGTCGGCCCACCTGACGAGAAGCTCGTCACAACGCCGCTTCGGCCGCTGTCGAACTCGACGAACTGCTGCCGAGCGAGCATCGAACCGGTCCCGTCACCCGACGCGAGGTGAGCGCGGAGATTGGCTCCGTCGAGATCCGAGATCATGAAGCCGGGGATTTCGAGGGGAATCGGAATTGCGTTTGCTTCGCCCGAACGGTTGTCGATCAGTACCAGTCCGACCGCGCCGGCCTGAGCGGCACGCTCGGCTTTGCTCACGAACGTGCAGATCCCGCGTGAGGCAAGCGCCACGGCACCCTTCAGCGATCCCGGAGGCAGCGTGCTCTTCGGAGCGTTCGGATCGTTGCCCGGAGCGCAGAGGTACTCGTCAACCGGGTTTCCGTCGGTGCCGGCCACGGTGCGAACGTCCACGATCGGTCGTGGATTCTTCGCCCAGGCGTTGGGCGCGAAGCCTCCGGCCCCCGGCTGGTACGGAATCTCACCGAATCCCTCAACAACGAGTGGTGGTGCGAACAGATGGCGGTTCGAGACAGCGGCGACCGAGATCGCAGCCGGTGCCGTGCTCGGCGAGCCGATCGAGCCCGTCCCGAAGTCGTCTCGGTCGTTCCCGGCCGCGACGACGGCGACGACGCCGGCTGCCGCGATGTTCTCGATCGCCTCGATCAGGGCGTCATTCGCCGGCTCCACCTCGGGACCGCCGCCTGAAAAATTGATTACGTCCATGCCGTCGGTTACGGCCCGCTCGAAGGCGGCGACGATCTCAGGCGTGTTTGCGACGTCCCCGATCGGAGTGGGGATGTTGAACACGCGGTAGTTCCCGATCCAAGCGTTCGGTGCGACGCCCGACAGTCCGGGCGTTTCAGGGTGATCGAGACCCTTTGGCGCGGTCTTGCCGGCCGCTCCGGCCGCAATGCCCGCGACGTGGGTTCCGTGAAAGGTCGCGTTTCGGTCGACCGGACGACGTGACCGGGCGGGCGCCCCGGGGGGCGCGAAGGAACGCGCGACGATGACTTTCTCCGTCGTGAAACTTCGGTTTCCTTTGGGGAAGCCGTCGGGGTAGCTGAATCCGGCTGGATCGAAGAACGGGTTCGCCGGGTCGACTCCATCGTCGACGATCGCGATCTTCGTCCCAGTGCCGAATGCGCCGGTTGCGTTCGAGAACGGCGTTGCGCCGACGACGCCGGGACTTGTGTTCAGAGTGCTGGTGTAACGGAGGCTTGGGTAGACGCGCGTGACGGAGGAGAGCGAGGCGAGCGTGGCGAGAGCCTCCACTGGGGCCTCGACGGTTACTGCGTTAAGCAGGATTCGGAATTGCTGCTCAACGGTGGCCGAGGGAACGGCTTCCCGCACCGCGGCGATAGCACGCGTTTGACGGGCCTCGAGGGTCCGCAGGTACCGCCGGGCTGCCGGCTCCCGTAGGTCGAGGCGACGTTCGGACTCGGCTCCGCGAGCCTCGAGTCGACGCGACTGCCACTTCGCGAGGGGTTGGCCTCGAAGCCTGAGCACGACCCGCACGCGATCAGCCCCCGGCGCCTTCTGGGCTCTCGCGTCCGGTTTCCCGACCCGCGGCACGCTTCGCTCGCCGAATTCACGCTGAATCGGACTAAGCGCTGCCGTGGCGGGAGCGATGACAACCAGCATCGCCACGAGGACGATCCATCCAACTGGGCGACGCACCTAGCGATAGTACACTCCGCCGGCTGGGATGAAACGGTTTGACGGAAAACGCGGACTCGTGCTCGGGGTGGCCAACCGTCGGTCGATCGCCTGGGGGATTGCGCGCCGCCTGGCCGAGGAAGGCGCGACCCTCGGGTTCACCTACCAGGGCGAGCGTATCGAGAAGAACGTCCGCGAACTGGCCGAGAGCGTTGACAGCCCGCTCGTGACCGAATGCGACGTTCGAGACGACGCTGGTATCGACCGGATCTTCTCCGAGGTCGGGGAGGTCTTCGATGGCCAACTCGACCTGCTCGTCCATTCGGTCGCCTTCGCCGATGCGCGCGACCTCGAGGGGCGCTTTACTGACACGCCTCGCGACCGCTTCTGGCTCGCGCTTGACGTCAGCACGTACTCACTGGTTGCAACCGCGCGAGCTGCCGAATCGATGATGGAGACTGCCGGCGGCGGCGCGATTCTCACCATGACGTACCTCGGTGGCGAGCGCGCAGTGCCGCACTACAACGTCATGGGGGTCGCCAAGGCGGCCCTGGACGCTTCAGTCAACTACCTCGCCTGGGATCTGGGCTCAAAGAACATCCGCATCAACGCGGTCTCCGCCGGTCCGGTGCGGACACTCGCGGCACGTTCGATCGCCGGTTTCCCGACGATGGAGAAGATCGTCGAGGAGCGCGCGCCGCTCCATCGGCCGATCGATGCCGACGACGTCGGCTCGGCGGCGGCCTACCTCCTCTCCGAGGACGCCCGCAACGTCACCGGGACCGTCCTCTACGTCGACTCGGGTTATCACAGCATCGGGCTGTAGGAGCATGCCGCCCAGCGGGCGGGAGCTACATTCTTCGCGCTGCTTCGAGCAGTTCGTCGAGGTCCGGGACCTCGGAATCTTCGTAGCCTCGTGCGACGCGGACGATGCCCTCTGAGTCAACGAGGAAAGCGGAACGAATCGATACGTCGCTGAAGCCCTTGTATTCGCGCGCGACGCCGAACGCACGAGTCGCCTCGCCGGTCCAGTCCGACAGGAGAGCGAAGTTCAGATCAAGCGCCTCCGACCATGCTCGGTGCGAGTAGGGACTGTCTCGTGAGATCCCGTAGACGGAGACGCCCGCCGCTTCAAGCTCGTCCTTCCGGCCACGCAGAAGGCTCATCTCTTGCGTTCAGGTGGCGGTCCAGTCGAAGAGGTAGAACAGAAGGAGCAAAGGGCCTCCGGCCGCGAGTTCGGGGGCCGTGACCGGCGTATCGGCGTCGAGCCAGACGCGGGCGGCAGGAACCCGGTCTCCAACTGTGATCATGCGTCCAGGGCGCCGCGCCTAGTCGGGGATCACCGCGACTGCTTCGATTTCGACGAGCCAGCGTGGGTCGACGAGCTCGGCAACCGTGAGCGTCGTATTGGCGGGCCGAATCTCGCCGAACGCCTCTCCATGCGCGCGCCCGACCTCGTCGAAGTCGCTCGTGTGAACGAGGTAGACGCGCGTGCGGACGACGTCGGCGAGCGAGGCGCCCGCCTCCGCGAGTGCGTTCTCGATGATTTCGAGACAACGCTTCGCCTGCCCGTACGCGTCGGACGGCGGATCGGCGTCGTCGGGCATGGTCGGAGCGGTTCCAGCGACCCAGACCTGGTTTCCGACCACGACGGCACGTGAGAACCCGACGACTGGCTCATACGGGGAGCCCGAGGAGATACGGCGTCTCTCCATGGCGGCGATTATCTCCCGGATAGCATCGCCGTGTGGATCCACTTGATCTCGTCGACCTTTGGCCGGCCGAGTACGCCGCAGTCGGCGTGGCCGATCGGCTCGGCCCGATCGAAGTACGAGGCGACGCAGATCGGATTTGCAATTGGGCGTCCGTCACGAAGCTGCTGACTGCTGCCGCGGTTCTCGTCGCGGCCGAGGAAGGGATCATCGAGTTAGACGAGCCGGCAGGTCCGCCGGGCTCGACGGTTCGTCATTTGCTCGCTCACGCCTCGGGCCTTCCCTTCGACGGTGATGTTCCAGTTGCAAGACCTGAGCGGCGGCGCGTGTACTCCAACACCGGTTTCGAGTTGCTTGGTGAGCTCGTGTCGGCCCGGGCCGAGATGAGCTTCTCTGAGTACCTTGCGGCGGCCGTACTCGAGCCGCTCGACATGAACGCGACGACGTTGGAGGGATCGCCGGCCTGGGGTGCGGCCGGCACGCTGGCTGATCTCGTCGCGTTCGCCAGCGAGCTCCTTGTTCCCCGCTTCGTGGCGCCCGAAACACTTGCGGAGGCGACGAGCGTCTCGTTTCCGGGTCTCCCGGGGGTGGTTCCCGGCTTCGGCCGTCAGGAGACGAACGATTGGGGACTCGGCTTTGAGCTTCGCGACTCGAAGGAACCGCATTGGACCGGATCGCACAACTCGCCGAGAACGTACGGCCACTTCGGTCGCTCGGGCACGTTTCTGTGGGTCGACCCCGACGCAGAACTTGCACTCGCGTGTCTCACGGATCTTGAGTTCGGTCGTTGGGCCGCTGAGGCCTGGCCCGTTCTTTCGGACGCGGTGCTCGCTGAGTTCAGTCCGAGAGAAGAGGACGGATGAAGTCCTCGAACGTTTCCTCGTCGCAGGTCGCGACGGTTGCCGGCGTCAGCGCCGACACGGCGTTGGCCGCGGGGGGCGAATCCGGAAGAGCCACCTCCCCGAAGAACTGCCCGGGCTTCAGCACGCCCGCGCTGGACGCCGGCGCGCTCAAGACGCCGGTAAGAACCGCGTAGAAACGCCGTCCATCGTCAGGGTCGGCCGGGGAATCGCCAGGCCCAAGC
>CAYTCZ010000080.1:0-14226 GCA_964436315.1 uncultured Gaiellales bacterium
TCCGACGGAATCGGCCGACGAGAGTCCAGGACCCTCACACGCGCCCGGGTGGTGGGTTCACCAATCAGGTAGTTCTCGTGACCGATCGAACGGGCTACGACGTGTCTAGGACACTTGTTTGCTGTTCACGCGGACGACCCGCTGAATAGCAGTCAGGGAACTGGCCGGACCAGGCCAGTGCTCTTCGAGCAGTGCTGAATTCCCCCGGATAACGAGGGGGAGCACGACAGCCGCGAGAACGGCGTCGTCGATCGGTGAGCCCGGGATGAGATCGATCGGTGATGCAAGGTACGCGGCGAGTCCGATCAGCAGGGCTTTGTAGTACCAGGGGACACGCCGATCCCGCGCCAGCCGAGCGCACAAGACCGCGCAGTCCGGGACAAAGCGAGCCAGCGCCTTCGCGTCCTCGCGTCTGCCCGAAACGTAGAGGCTGAAAACGATCGCCGCGAGCGCCGCGATCAGGATCACGGTGGCGACGAGGACCCAAATCCATGGGCTCACTCGAGCGAGGATAGTCCTGTTGTGCCGCGCCGGCCACGGAAGTCGGATAGGTTGGCGTATATGTCTCAGGCGACGTTGCAGACAACCGAGGGGACGATCGTCCTCGAACTCTTTGATGACGACGCTCCCAAGACGGTCGAGAACTTCCGGAAACTCTCACGCGAGGGCTTCTACGACGGGATTACGTTCCATCGCGTCATCCCGGACTTCATGATCCAGAGCGGCTGCCCGAAGGGCGATGGGACTGGAGGGCCCGGATACGAGTTCGACGACGAATCGAACAACCATCGCGTCGTCCGCGGGGCGTTGGCAATGGCCAATCGCGGCCCGAATACGAACGGGAGCCAGTTCTTCATCGTGACGGCAGACGAATGTCCGTGGCTCGACGGCAAGCACACGGTGTTCGGTCAGGTGACTGACGGAATCGACGTGACCGATGCCATCTCGGCGGTTGATCGCGATTCCTCCGACCGGCCGCGGCAGGCTGTGGTTATCGAGGCTGTAGCGCTCTCGGAATGACGATGCGAGATCGGTGGACGACAGCCACCCGCGTCAGCGTGGCGCGAATCGGGGGGTGCGGATCATGAGCGCCGGCCTGATGGACGGGAAGGCCCTGGCGGCTCGAGTTCGGGCCGACGTTGCCGAAGAGGTTCGCGTTCTCGATCGTCCGCTCGGACTTGCCACCGTCCTCGTCGGAGAGGATCCCGCCTCCGCGATCTACGTGAAGCGAAAGCAGGAGGCGTGTCGGGAGGCCGGAATCGAGCCGTTCCACCATCACCTTTCAGCCGACACCGATGAAGAAGAACTCCTCGCGCTCGTCGAGGAACTGAACGCCGATGATCGGGTCACCGGCATCCTGACCCAGCTGCCGCTCCCCGAGCAGATCGATGAGGATCGAGTCATCTCGTCGATCGATCCCTTGAAGGACGTCGATGGATTTCACCCGACGAACGCCGGCTACCTGCTGCTCGGACGGCCGACGCTGCCGCCGGCAACGCCTTCGGGGATCATGGAGTTGCTCCGTGCCCACAACGTTGCGCTCAAGGGTCTGAGTGCCGTCGTCGTGGGACGTTCGAACATCGTCGGAAAGCCGATCGCTTTGATGCTGCTGGCCGAGCACGCGACGGTCACGCTGTCCCATAGCCGCACGCGGGATCTCGCGTCGGTTGTACGAGGAGCAGACGTCGTCGTCGCTGCAGTCGGCCGAGCAGAGATGATCACGCGCGACATGGTGAAGCGCGGAGCCACCGTGATTGACGTGGGGATCAACCGTGTCGACGACCAGCTCGTCGGAGATGTTGCTCATGACGTTCGCGAGATAGCCGGACTCTTGACTCCGGTCCCAGGCGGGGTGGGACCGATGACCATCGCAATGCTGCTGCGTAACACTGTGAAGGCAGCCCGCTACCAAGCGGACGAACTCGCCTTCCCCGCCGTGGCACGGTAGTCGCGCCGGCGGGAGGCTGACCCCTTGGTCGGCGAGGCGGTCTTTCGGCTAGGCGGCGCGGGCTAGACTGCGCGATCGATGGCGATCACCAGAGAAGATGTCTTGCACGTCGCGCGGCTCGCTCGACTCGAGATTCCCGACGAGGAGATCGAGGCGGTGCGCGAGCAGCTCGGCGCGATCCTCGAAGCGGTAAGCAAGGTCTCGGAGCTCGACCTGTCTGCTGTCGAGCCGACCTCGCACCCCCTCGACCTCGTGAACGTCTTCGACGAGGACTCGCCACGCGATTCCCTTGCTCGAGCTGACGCGCTCGCGAACGCTCCGGATCCGGCCGAGGGTGCTTTCCGGGTGCCCACCGTCGGATGATCGGCGGCGAGGCACGCCGATGAGGCTCTGGGTGCGGTCGTGATCGACACGCTCAGCCTGACGGCCGAAGGAGCCGCCGGCCTCCTCGAGCGCAACGAGGTTACGTCGGAGGAGCTCTCACATGCCTATGCGAGGGCGATCGAGGAGCGGAACGCCGAATTGAACGCGTACCTCCACGTCATCAACGAGGTCGGAGAACGCGTACCCATCGCGCTCAAGGACTGCATCACCACAGTCGGCGTTCCGACGACGGCCGGGTCGAAGATCCTCGAAGGATACGTTCCCGTCTACGACTCGACCGTGAGTGCGCGCTGCAAGCAGGCAAGGCTGCCGCTCATTGGCAAGGCGAATATGGACGAGTTCGCGATGGGGTCGTCGACCGAGAACTCGGGTTACGGGCCATCGAGAAACCCGTGGGATATCGAGCGCGTGCCGGGCGGCTCGTCCGGAGGATCGGCGACGGCCGTCGCGGCGGGTCTGGCTCCGTGGGCGCTCGGCTCGGATACCGGTGGCTCGATCAAGCAGCCGGCCGCGCTTTGTGGGCTCGTTGGGCTCCGACCGACCTACGGAACCGTCTCTCGCTACGGGATCATCGCCTTCGCCTCGAGTCTCGATCAGGTCGGTCCGATCACGAAGACGGTGCGGGACTGCGCGCGGCTCTACGCGATCATCGCGGGACGAGATCCGCAGGACTCGACGACCGTCGATCTCACCGAGCCGGTCGAAGTGCCTGACGCGGAGGATCTCCGCGGGATCCGGATTGGTGTTCCGAAAGAGCTGAATGACGTCGAGGGGATCGAGTCGGGAGTCCGCGATTCTGTGCAAGCGTCGATCCAACTCGCGGAAGAACTCGGTGCCGAGATCGGGGAGACGACCCTGCCCCGGTCGGTCGACTACGGGCTCGCCTGCTACTACCTGATCGCCCCGGCCGAGGCGAGTTCGAACCTCGCCCGCTATGACGGCGTTCGCTATGGCCTTCGCGTCGACGGAAACGATGGCTTGACGCGGATGTACGAACGGACCCGCTGGGAGGGCTTTGGAGCCGAGCCCAAGCGCAGGATCATGCTTGGGACGTATGCGCTTTCTGCAGGCTACTACGAGGCCTATTACGGCCAAGCACAGAGGGTGCGGACCGTCATCAAGGATGAGTTCACCGCAGCCTTCGAAGATTTCGATCTCCTGATCAGCCCGACATCGCCAACTGTGGCCTTTCGTCTGGGCGAAAAAGCGGAGAACCCCCTGGCCATGTATCTGTCCGACGTACTCACCATCCCTCCAAACATGGCTGGGCTTCCAAGTATCTCGATTCCCAGCGGGCTCTCTGACGGCCTGCCGGTTGGCCTTCAGCTGATCGGCCCGCAGTTCTCGGAGAACCTGATCTTCCGTGCGTCTCACGCCCTCGAGCGCGCTCTTGAGTTCAACTTCGTTCCGGAGCGACTGCGCTGAAGCGATGAGCAGCGACGGCAGCGATCATCGAGCCGGCTGGGAGCCGGTGATCGGGCTCGAGATTCACGTTCAACTAAAAACTCGCACCAAGATGTTCTGCCGTTGCGAGAACATCTGGGGTGATCCGGAGAACACCCACACCTGTCCGGTGTGCCTCGCGCACCCCGGCGCGCTCCCGGTGCCGAACGGAACCGCGATCGAGTGGACGATAAAGCTCGGGCTCGCGCTTGGGTGCGACATTGCCGAGCGCGCCGTTTTCTCGCGAAAGAACTACTTCTATCCCGACCTTCCGAAGGGCTACCAAATCTCGCAGTACGACGAACCCCTCTGCCTGGGCGGACACTTCGTTGTGCCAGGAGCCGAGGGAGACCACGAGATCGGCGTCGTGAGAGCTCATCTCGAGGAGGACGCTGCCAAAACCATCCACGTCGGGGGAGAAGCCGGTCGAATTGCGGGCGCCGAACACTCGCTCGTCGATTTCAACCGCGGCGGAACACCGCTGGTCGAGATCGTCACTGAGCCGGATCTCAGATCAGCTGACGAAGCGAAGCGTTTCCTCGAGTTGCTTCGACAAACCGTTGTCGAGCTCGGAATCTCCGACGCCGAGATGGAGAAGGGCTCCCTGCGGTGCGACGCAAACATCTCGGTCCGAAAGGCGGGCGAGGACGGGCTGCGGACGAAGACTGAGCTGAAGAACATGAACTCCTTCTCCTTTGTCTCCAAGGGAATCGAAGCGGAGGTCGACCGACAGGTGGCCGTCTATGCCGCCGGTGAATCAGTTGTTCAGGAGACCCTCCACTTCGACCCGCGAAGCGGCGATCTCTCTCCGCTTCGCGAAAAAGAGGAGGCGATGGACTATCGGTACTTCCCGGAACCGGACCTCGTGCCGGTCGCACCCTCGCGCGACTTGGTCGATCGCCTGCGCGCTGAGTTGCCGGAGTTACCCGGCGCTCGGATTCGGCGACTCGAGCCGTCGGTTGGGCACTATCGGGCCACAGTTCTCGTGACAGGTGGCCTCGATCAGCTGTTCGAGGAAGTCGTCCGCGCGGGCGTCGATCCCGATCCGACCGCCAACGTGCTGACGAACCAGTTCGTCGCTGCAGGTGTTGTGCCGGGGGATGTCGAGCCTCGCGAACTCGCAAAGCTCATTTTGGCGCGTGATGAGATTCCCCGAGGGACGTTTGTCGAGGCACTCGCGGCGAGCGGGGAGCCCGGTTTCTCCGCCGATGAGTACCTGACCGAGACCGCGATCTCCGATACCTCTGAGCTCGACCCGGTGCTCGACCGGATCCTCGCCGAGCACGAACACGAGGTCGAGCAGTACAAGGCCGGGAAGGAGGGCCTGCTCAAGTTTTTCGTCGGGCAGGTCATGAAGGAAACGCGCGGCAAGGCGAATCCGAAGGTCGTCAACGAGCGCCTTCAAGATAAGTTGCGATCCTGACCCAATGTTGGATCGAAGCGCGTCCCCTCGGCGCGCATTTTGTCGATACGCTGAATTGCGGAGGGAGGTAAGCGGCGGCCCCGGGCTATTCTCGCACTGGGCCGGCGCAGGCTGATGAATCACGCCACCGACTACCTAACGTTTGAAACACCGAACCGCCGGGACTATCTCAACATCACAGATCGGATCGACGAGTTCGTTAGCGCCTCCGGGATTCAACACGGTCTCTGTCTCGTGTCACCCATGCACATCACCGCCGCCGTCTACGTCAACGACGCAGAGTCAGGGCTCATCCAGGACTTCGATGACTGGCTCGAACGGCTCGCACCCCACGAGCCTACGAATCAGTACCGCCACAACAACGGCGAGGACAACGCCGACGCGCACCTAAAGCGTCACCTCATGTCGCATCAGGTGGTCCTGCCCATCACCGATGGCCGGCTGGATCTGGGCCCCTGGGAGCAGGTGTTCTACGCCGAGTTCGATGGACGGCGACCGAAGCGCGTGGTGCTCAAGGTAATCGGTGAGTGAGGCGCGCTGGGCTTCCTGGTTGCGCCGCCTTTGAGCTCCGTCGCTAAGCTGTCCCGCCTTGGTGCGATGGAAGTTGCTTCGGACGTGAGCGAGACCGATCAATACATCAAGCCAGGCTTTTTCCTTTCGAAGCTCGTGAACCCGGCGATCTCAAAACTGCGGATGGCGCCCACGCTCGCGGTGCGCGGGCGTACGAGCGGCCAGTGGCGAACGGTGCCTGTGAACGTGCTCGAGTTGCATGGCTCGCGCTATCTCGTGGCTCCGCGTGGCGCCACGCACTGGGCCCGCAATCTCCGGGAGGCTGGGGGAGGCGAGCTCCGGAAGGGTGCAAAGGTCGAGCGATTCAATGCAGCCGAGCTAGCGAACGACGAGAAGCCGCCAGTGATTGAGGCGTATCGAGAGCATTGGGGAAGAGCGACGAGGAAACAATGGGATGCACTGCCGAATCCGGGAGATCATCCCGTCTTTCGAATCGAGCCCAAACCGAGGCTAGAAACGTCAACCGCGAGGCCCTGCGCACCGCTCGCGAGCCGACGAACTTTCATTCGACGCTCGAAGAAGAGGATCTTGGGGAAAGGCGTCAAAGCATACGCCTAGCGCCACTACGGCTCTCCCTCACCCGGGGAGCGATCCTCACGGATCTGTCACATGGTGCCGATAGAGAAGTCGACTCAGTCAGACGATGAGGTGAGGTTCGTGCGGTTTCGCTTTTCTCGTGTTCTTGCAGCGGTTCTCCTGACGTTTGCGTTCGCCGTCGCTGGTACGGGCTGTGGAGCTGGCGCGGGGGGAAGCAGCGGATCGTCAACTGAGAATGCGCCGGAGTTCGGGGCTCTCGTCTCCGAGATGCTCGAGGCGGCCGAATCCGTCAAGAGCGCTCACTACGTGGTTGATGCAACTTTGGCGGTCGAGAGTGACGGTGAGGTCTCCGATCCGATGCTGAGCGCATTCGCCCAGAACCCGCTCTCGATTCATGCGGAGGGAGATGTGTCCGAGACCGCCTTTACTGCTTCCGGAAACGTGAGCTTCCTTGGGCAGACCTTGTCGGGGGAGATCATGGGCGACGAGAACGAGATCTACATCAACTTCCTCGGAACCTGGTACGGATCGACCGACGCCGGGTTCGCTGATGCCGCGCAGGGAGAACTCGGATTCGAGGCTGAGGGCGGAACGCCGACCCCCGAAGAGCTCCTCGATCAGCTCGATCAGGTTGTGACCGGCGAGATTACCGAGGGCCCGGACGTCGACGGAGCAGCTACCTGGAGAGTTGAAGGTCGCCTGAACAGCGAAAGCATCGCCGAACTCGCTGGGACCTACGGCGGCGAGACACTTCCTGCTGAAGCGCTCGTTGGGCTAGACGCTCTTGCCGACGCAACGACGCTCGTCTTGATCGTCGGGCGCGAGGACAGCTTGCCGCGAAGCTTTGAGATGACGATGGATCTCTCGGCCGATGATCTCGCGGAGTTCAGCGATGGCGAAGCCGAGTTGTCGGGTCTCCGTGCCTTCAAGCTCGAGGTCACTGGATCGCTCTCTGATTTCGGAAGTCAGGTCGCGTACGAGGCGCCCGAATCGTTCGAACCGATCGAAGAACTGCTCGGCCAGTTCGGCGGCCTCGACCTCGGATCCGAGTTTCTGCAACTCGGCTAGCGTCGCGGCCCGGGCGAGAGATCGCGGCCGGTCGCTCCCTCCGGCTGCCCGCCGACGGGCTTTTCTTGCGGCCGGGGCAGGAATCGCTCGCGCCACGATCGGCTCGCAGAGAATCGTTTTGACACTGTTTCGGTGGACGCGAGGAAGCCGAGGTACAGAAGACAGGCTGCAATCATGATGAACACCGCGCTCTCGGCCGCACCGAGGCCCGCGACTGCGCTACCGGCGGCGGCCATGATCACGCCCGCAACGATCAGCAGGTTTCCGACGGGCCGTCTGCGGAAGGTTACGATCGCAACGCCGATGACCAGGGCAGTGCCGGCGACATTGCCCACGATGGCAACCAGTCTTGCAGGGATCAACTCGAGATGCGCCTGCGCCTCGGGGATGGACGATCCACTGACGGGTGCGGTCAGAGGAACCGAGACGGCAATTCCAATCGCCAGGCCGATGTAAACAAGTGTCACGGCAGCAACCCACCGGCGTTCCTTCAGCAGCAGCGCCCCGGTGCCCAAGAGCACGGCGGTCAGCAGCCCGCCGAAGAGGTAGTACACGCGGAATGTTCGATCATCCCAGCCAGCTGCCGCTCCCCAAGCGAGCGCAGCCGACGCAAGCGCGTAGGAGAGGAGAGCCCCGGACCAGATCAGCAGTGCTTTGTTCCGGCTGGTCCGGTATCGAGACGCGAGACCCCCCGCTAGGCGTACCGCGACAAGCGCTGCTGCGAATGCGAGGATCGCCTCCACGCAGGTCAGCTTACGCCGATCTGGGGTTCCCGTTCAGCAAGGCGGTCGGTGTGTCCGTGACCGCTATGGTGAGCCGCTAGGCTCAAGGGCGTGCGCCAAGAGGGCTATCTCATGACACCGGGCCCGACACCGATACCGCCCGAAGTAGCGGAGGCGCTCAGTAGACCAATCGTTTATCACCGATCGTCGGCGTTTCGTGATGTCCTGACAAGCGCGCTTCGACAGTTGGCCGAGGTGTTCCGCTCGAGCAGCGAGGTAGTTTTGTTTACGGCTTCGGGAACTGCAGCGATGGAATCGGCAGTCTCGAACCTCTGCTCGTCGGGGGACCGGGTCGTGGCAGTGTCGGCCGGCTACTTCGGAGGGCGATGGGCCGAGATCCTCGACCGGTTCGGCTGCGAGGTGGTCAAGCTTGAGTATCCCTGGGGTCAGACGCCCTCGCCTGTCGATCTTGAGGCCACGCTCAGCGACGTCGGGGATGCGAAGGCCGTCTTCATGACTCAAAGCGAGACGTCGACAGGTGTGGTGGCTGACATCGAGGAAATGGTGCAGATCTGCCGTAATGCGTCGACCCTATCCGTGGTGGACGCAATTTCGGGGCTTGGTTCCGTGCCGCTCGAGACCGACGCCTGGGGTATTGACGTCGTCGTCTCGGGTTCGCAGAAAGGACTGATGACCCCGCCCGGCCTCGCATTCGCGGTCCCCTCCGCAGCGGCGCTCGAAGCGGCGCGATCGGCCACGTCTCCCCGCTTTTACCTTGACTGGGAGCGGGCTATCGCCGCACAGTCCAAGGGGAACACCGCATTCACCCCGGCGGTCTCATTGATATTCGGCCTCGACGCCGCGCTCGAGCTACTTCTCAAGAATGGCCTCGAGGCATCGTGGGAACGATCGCGCGTGCTCGGCCGCGCCGCGCGAGCCGGAGTAAAGGCGATGGGACTCGACCTCTTCTCGCCAGATAACGACAGTTCTCGTGTGGTCACGGCAATGCGATCGCCCGACGGGGTGGACGGTCAAGAACTCGTCGCGCAAATCCAGAACGACTCGGGAGTGACGCTTGCCGGAGGCCAAGGAGAGCTCCGAGGAGAGATTGTGCGCATCAGCCACATCGGTTTTGTGGGCATCGAAGATGTCGTCTCGGCACTCGACGCTCTTGAGCTTGCGCTGCTCAGTCGAGGGGCCGATATAGCAAACGGAGCGTCAGACGCGGCGCGCGAGGCGTATGAAGGTGAGTCTCAAGGCAGTGTTCACAGCTGACGGCTTTCACGGTATGCGTTGTTTCGGCTCAATCCGTGACACATCCGTGCGCCTCTCCTCGCTAGGCTGGAATTGGGAGGAGGCACAGGGTGGCCCCTAGTGCGACGAGCCGGGAGGCACAGGCTCAGAGGGACACCGAGAAAGCGCATCGCACGCGCGTCCTCGTGCGCGAGCCCATCGCTGAGCGCGGTCTCGAGTTGTTGCGCGCACACTACGACGTTGAGATCGACTTCGACACGGATCTCGACGAGGTGATTGCAGATTTCGACGCGATCGTCGTCCGGTCGGCAACGAGTCTCACCGAGGATCTTCTGAGTCGGGCCAACCGGCTCCGAGTGATCGGGAGGGCCGGAGTCGGGGTGGATAACGTCGATCTCGCAGCGGCAACTCGACTTGGAATCGTGGTGGTCAATGCTCCCGATGCGACCGTGGTCTCTGCGGCCGAGCACGCAATCGGCTTACTTCTCGCGCTCGCGCGATCAATTCCGCAGATGGACGCGGCATTGCGAGACGGCCGTTGGGAGAGATCGCGTTATCAGGGAATCGAGATCGCGGGCAAGACGCTCGGGCTCGTCGGCTTCGGTCGGATCGGACAGCAGGTGGCACGACGGGCACACGGACTTGAGATGCGCGTTATCGCCTACGACCCCTACGTCGCGCCGGAGCGATTTCGCGAACTCGCCGTTGAGCGAACCGAGACGCTCGACGAGCTCCTTCGCGAAGTCGACTTCCTATCGCTGCATCTGACGCTCACAGCCGAGAGTGCCGGTCTCATCGGCGAGGACGAACTCAAGAGTACGAAGCCGGGTCTTCGGGTCGTCAATGTGGCTCGCGGTGAGCTCATCGACGAGCCGGCGCTAGTCGCTGCTCTTCAGTCCGGCCACGTAGCCGGGGCTGCGCTCGACGTCTTCTCGAGCGAGCCCTACTCCGGAGATCTGCTGAAGCTCGAGAACGTCGTGGTGACACCTCATCTCGGTGCCTCCACGAAGGAGGCTCAAGATCGGGCGAGCATCAGCGTTGCCGAGCAGGTCGTCGCAGCGCTCGAGGGCAGCGCGGTGATGAGCGCGGTGAATCTTCCGGCCGCAGCTGCAGAGGACATTGAGTACCTCTCGCCGTTTCTCAACGTGGCGAACAAGCTCGGTGCGCTCGCAGTCGAGCTGGCCGGTGGGCACCCAACCCGTCTCGACTTCACGTACGTCGGCGAGCTCGCGGAGAAGGACACTCGTCTCCTCACCGTTGCTGCTCTCAACGGGGCATTTCAGGGGCGCGTGGAGCACGCGGTCAACTACGTCAACGCACCGGTTGTCGCTCGTGAACGAGGGATCGAGGTTCGCGAGAGTTCGCGCACGGCCTCGCAGGACTTCACGAGCCTGATTGAGATCACTGCCGTGAGCGAGAGCGAGGAGATACTTGTCGCGGCCACACCGATCGGCGTCGAACACATCCCGCGCCTCGTCCGCGTCCAGGACTACGAGATCGAGGTCGAGCTAGAGCCCCTGATGCTGTTTGTGGTCAACGATGACCGGCCCGGAATGATTGGCCGGCTGGGAACTCGCGTTGGCGACTCGGGCATCAACATTGCCAACATGGCCGTATCCCGAAACCGAAGTGAGGGTCGCGCGCTGATGGCTCTGACGGTGGATAGTGCGCCCACCGATGAGCTGATTGCGGAGCTTCGTGCGGAGCCCGGATTCGTCGAGGTTCGCTTCATTGTCCTCGGTTCCGAATCCTGAGGATCTTCCAGCCGGCGCTCGGCGCGTCGCGCAGTTTCTACTGGAGGCGCGCGCCGAGGCCCGTATCGACGAGTTCGCGGGAGGAACTCCCACAGCCGAAGACGCCGCGCGTGCTGCGGGATGTGGCCCGAACCAGATTGTGAAGTCTCTTGTGTTCGTCTGTGACGGGGCTCCGATCGTGGTGTTGATTCCAGGCGACCGCCGGGCAGATCGGGACAAAGTCGGTCAAGCGGCCGGCTGTCGAAGAGTGAAGGTTGCAAGTCCGAGAGAAGTAGAGGAGGCAACCGGCTTCCGACCCGGGTCGGTTGCGCCGTTTCCCCTCCCGGACGTCGACGCGGTGCTGATCGACCAAACGCTCCTTGCCGAAGAACTCGTCTGGGCCGGGGCAGGATCGCCACACCACCTGGTCGTCCTGGCACCGGCCGAGTTGGTTCGCCTAGCCCGTGCACGATCGGTCGACGCCGTGGCGCCAACCGCGTAACGTAGCGGCGACAAATCGAGCGATGAAAGGAGCCGAGGAGAATGGCAGCCGAGCGGACTGCCCGGGCCGTGTGGAACGGGAGCTTGATTGACGGGAGCGGAAGCGCAGAGATGATCTCGAGCGGAGCGTTCGCAGAGTTCCCTGTCACCTGGGCTTCACGAGCCGAGGCGCCGGACGGAAAAACGAGTCCGGAGGAACTCATGGCGGCGGCGCACGCCGTGTGCTACGCGATGGCGCTGTCCCACCACCTGACCGGCAAGGAGTCACCTCCAGAACGCCTCACGGTGAGTGCGACGTACACCTTCGTTCCCGGCACGGGAATCACGAAAGCGGATCTCGACGTGGTCGGCTCTGTGCCCGGATTGAGCGCCGCTGAGTTCGCTGCCGAGGCGAAGGAGGGTGAACAGAACTGCCCGGTCTCGAACGCGGTCAGAGGCAACGTCGAGCTGAATCTGACCGCCGCCCTCGACGAGTAGTCTAGGCGTATGCAGGCCAGCGAAAAGATCTGGATGAACGGAGAACTCCTCGATTGGGATGACGCACGAGTGCACGTCGGCTGCCATGGCCTTCACTATGGATCGGGCGTCTTCGAGGGGATCCGAGCCTACGAAACTGACCAGGGACCGGCTGTCTTTCGGTTGACCGACCATATGCAGCGGCTCCACACGTCAGCTCGCATGATCTACATGACGATTCCGTATTCGGTCGAGGAGCTCGTCTCGGCAACGCATGAGACCATCACCGTGAACGACCATCCTGCGTGCTACATCCGGCCGCTCTGCTTCTACGGTTACGGGACGCTCGGCGTCCCGCCCGGCCAGAATCCGGTCGACGTCGTCATCATGACCTGGCCTTGGGGAACCTATCTGGGAGACGAGGCTCTCGAGAAGGGTATTACGGCAAAGGTCTCGACGTGGCGCCGCGTCGGAGCGAACACGATTCCTCACGCGGCCAAAGCGACTGGCGTATATCTGAACTCAATGCTTGCGGTGATCGAAGCAAACCGGGCCGGGTACCAGGAGGCGGTTCTCCTCACTGAGGACGGCTACATCGCCGACGGTTCGGGCGAAAACATCTTCGTCGTTAAGAACGGCACCATCTACACGCCAGACCTCGCCGCCTCGATCCTCCCTGGCATCACGCGGCAGGCAGTCATTGAGATCGCGACCGCTCTTGGCCACCCGATCCGTGAGAAGCCGCTGATCCGTACCGACCTCTACTCGGCAGACGAGGTCTTTATGACCGGGACCGCGGCGGAGGTAACCCCGATTCGAGCGGTCGACGACGTCGAGATCGGGGATCCGGGACCCGTGACGAAGGAGATTCAGCAGACGTACCTGTCGGTCGTGACCGGGGCGGATGCTCGCTGGGCTCACTGGCTCGAGCACACTCGGGCCGCCGTCGCAGGTTCGTGATCGAGGAGGCCACGCACGTCCCGCTCTCGGCGCCTTTCACAGACGGGCGGGAAGAGGAACTCGTGCTTAGAGTGCTTCGCTCGGGGCGGCTATCCCTCGGGCCGACGATCGACGAGTTTGAGGCAACGCTGTCGCGGAGGATCGGAGTACCCCACGCGGCGGCCGTGTCGAGCGGAACCGCCGCGCTGCACCTGTGCGTCAGGGCGGCGGGACTCGGACCGGGGGACGAGGTCATCACGTCGCCTTTCAGCTTCGTTGCCTCAGCGAACTGTCTCCTGTATGAGGGGGCAATCCCGGTCTTCGCCGATGTCGATCCGCGGACGCTCAATCTGGATCCAGAACTGATTGAGGCGGCAATCAGTCCGCGAACTCGCGCGATTTTACCCGTCGATATCTTTGGCTATCCGTGCGAGCTTGATCCCATCCGCGAGATCTGTCGGCAGTATGAACTCGAGTTGATCGAGGACGCATGCGAGGCGCTCGGCGCCGAATACCGAGGCCAGGCGCTGGGCTCCCACGGACACCTGACGGTGTTCGCCTTCTATCCGAACAAACAGATCACGACAGGTGAGGGTGGCGTTGTCGTTACGAACGACGAGGAAGAATGGCGCCGCCTCAAAGGCCTCTCGAACCAGGGCCGCGCAGACAGCGGCGGCTGGCTCGAACATCGAGAGCTCGGCTACAACTACCGCATGTCGGACCTCGCCGCCGCGATTGGCGTCGGTCAGATCGAGAAACTCGACGATATCCTCGCGCGCCGTCAGGAAGCTGCTTCGCGCTACGCGAGCCTTCTCGGGGGCGTCAAAGGGCTCGAACTACCGCATCCAGACGACGCCGATCACGTGAGATCGTGGTTCGTCTATCCGGTACGCCTGGCAGACGAGCTTGACCGAGAGCTCGTCATCAGAAGAATGGCGGGCGAGGGCATCGCGACGAGTCGATATCTACCCTCGATTCATCTTCAGCCGTACATGCGCGAACGCTTCGACTTTCGTGAAGGGATGTTTCCTGTCGCCGAGCACGCGAGCCGCACACTGCTGGCACTTCCGTTCTTCACCTCGATCGACAGCGCGACGCAAGAGCGCGTTTCCGAGACGCTAATACGCGCGATTGAAGGCGCCTGACCAGGAGGTTGTCGTCGCCGCGGCGTGACGACTCGCCGGGCAAGCATCCTTGCGAAGGGCGACGCGGAGATCGCGTATGAGGAGCGCGGGTCCGGTCCTGCAC
>CAYTCZ010000080.1:14326-18852 GCA_964436315.1 uncultured Gaiellales bacterium
AGGCGGCATCGTGGCCCCAACCCTTGTTCTGACAGGGGCGCTCGACATCGAAGACTTCCATGAGATCGCGCGACTTCTCGTCGCACGAATCCCGCGCTTGCAGGGTGCGGTGATCGAGTCGGCGGCACGTTTCCCGAGCCTCGAGCGTCCGGACGACTTCGAGCGGCTTGTGAGCGAGTTTCTCGAGGAGATCTCGGGTTAGGCTGGCCGGGGTCTGCCGGCCCAAGCGAGGTCACGGTAATCGGCGGTCGCGGGATTGGCGCTTTGTTGTCGCGCTGGGTCTCAGACGGGTGCGGGAATCCGAGGTACGCTGGCCGCGGGAGGAGGGTGGAAGGAACCCAAACCCCACCCCAGAGGGAGGGGCACGGGGTAGCGCGGGTGTCCAACTCGCGGCTCGGCGTGTTCGCCGTGGTAAATCTCTTTGATGCCGTCGGCGCAGGGCGGCCGAATCGCCACACCTCCTGAGATACTTCCGGCGTGGCGGACCGGACAGCGAAGATGGTTTTCCTCGGTTTCGGGAAGTACGCCCGCGCCGATCGCATCTACGCTCTTCAGCCGATCACTGGTGATGCACGGGGCGGCGGGAGCCGCACCCTCGTCTGGGTCGAGGGAATCGCAGAGGCCATTGTCGCGTCACGCACCGAGCGGACGATCCTCGCTGACATGGGTCAGGAGAACGCGATGGCGGTCTCACTGCTCGATGAGTCCCTCTCGCTGGCCGAGCGTGTCGCGACGGATGCGGAGAAGGTCGGGCCGCTATTGAGGCGATCGATCAAGAGTGAGGCCGGCGTCGATCTCGACGAGCTCGGTCGCCGTGCGAGACACCTCCTCGAGGCGACGACGCAGCAGTCGCAGGTCCAGGGTGCAACGCTCTTCGACTCAGACTCCGCAGCGTCAGCGGATTGACACATCTGTGAATGAACGCGGGAACACCGCGAGACAGCACTGGACGTCGCTCGCCCTCGGAGCGGTAACGATGGGCCTGAGTGCTGAGTTTTTCGCGCGAAGTGTCCACGAGGTTGCCCCTGAACTCATCGGTTGTGTCCTGAGCTTCGACGGGGTAGGCGGACGGATCGTCGAGGTCGAAGCCTACGATCCGACTGATCCGGCAAGCCACAGCCACGGCGGTCTCACCGTGCGGAATCGGTCTATGTTCGGACCGCCCGGCCGTGCCTACGTGTACCGATCGTACGGCGTCCACTGGTGCCTCAACTTCGTGTGCGATGACGAGGGGATCGGAGCTGCGGTTCTCGTACGCGCGCTCGAGCCGACTGAGGGAATCGACCGCATGTCAAAGCGGCGGAGGACAGGCTCCCTGCATCTGCTCTGTTCGGGTCCCGGAAGGCTCTGTCAGGCGCTAGCGATTACCGGAGAGCAAGACGGCTGGCGGCTTGACCGCGCCCCGTTCGCTCTGGCTCGCGGCGCTTCCGACGCGACGGTCGTCGCGGGCCCGAGGGTCGGGATCTCACGTGGCGCCGAATTGCCTTGGCGTTACGGCGATGCGGAGTCGCCGTTTCTCAGCCGAAGGCTTGCGAACGCCCGCTGAGCGAGCCAGGCTTCCGTTCAGCCTCTGCCGACAACCAGATCGACGGCCATGTTCGGTACTGCGGCGCGCCCAGGCCGAGGGCTCTGGGCGAGCACAATGCCGTCGTGGCCGTCGGTGAAGGCCTCCACCGACGGGTTGAGGTCGAGGTCCTCGAGGCGACGCTCCGCTGTCGTTAGCTCGAGACCGACGACCTCAGGCACCGTCGCATGCGTTGCCTTTGGCACGACAAGCCGGACAGTCTCCCACGATGAGAGGACACCGTCCTTCGGAATCTGCTTAACAACGAATCCGAGCCGCTCGCCCGGTTTCGCGGGACGAGTGATGACCTCAGGCGTAAGCGGCATGCTCAGAAGCCTGGCCTCCGCCTCGTCGACTGTGCTCCCGACGACATCGGGAACGTCGACTTCGTTTCGCTTGCAGTCGGCCTGCCGCTGTGGCTCGAAACCGGCGAAGTAGACGACGGTCCGCGTCCGGCGACAGTTGCCGTTGTCGAGTCTCGTCCAGGAATCGTCACGGTAGGCGACGCGGTACGCACCGGCTGGCGGATACGTGTAACCGGGGAAGCTCTCTGGGCTCTCCTCCATCTCCTTGAGGACGTTCCTCGCGAAAGTGCGCCAGATCAGCGCGGGATACGTCCCGCCGGCTACCTCCTCGCCCTGGAACTGGGTGAGCATTGGCTCGAGTCGGTCCGGATAACCAACCCAGACAGCGACTGCGAGTTGTGGCGTGTAACCGACGAACCATGCGTCTCCGTAGTTCTCGGTGGTGCCCGTCTTCCCGGCCACGGCGCGGTCGTCGAGGGCGGCGCGTTTACCCGTACCCTCGTCGACAGCGCGACGCAGGATGTTGGTGAGCCAGGCGTTTGCGTTGGGGTCGAGGATCTGTTTGTGCTGGGGTGTGTTGTCATCCACTCGATCGCCGTCGACGATCCTCGTCACCGCGCGAGGGACGTTGCCCAGGATCGCGCCGTCAACGCGCCGGCCGCCGTTGGCGAAGCTCGCATACGCACGGGCCATGTCGAGCGGGCTCACCGCCTCGACACCCAGGCCGATCGCGAAGAAATCGTCGAGGGGACGCATGACCCCGAGCGCATTCGCCATCTTGGCGACGTTCTTCGGACCTACTTGCTCGGTGAGCTGGGCGTAAACGGCGTTGTCCGAGTGCACCGTCGCGGTCTCGACATCGATGGATCCGAGATACGCACCCTCGTAGTTCCGAACCGACCAGATCTTGTCGCCGAGATTGATCGTTGTTGGCCTCGACACGAAGTGCGTCTGCGGCGAGATGCCCTGCGCGAGAGCCGCCGCGAGGACGAAGGGCTTGAACGCGCTTCCGGCCTGACGTTCGCCCTGGACAGCAAGGTTGAACTCGCTCTTGGCAAAGCCTGGACCGCCCACCATTGCCTTGATGCTGCCGTCGCGCGGATCGATGGCCACGAGAGAAGCAGTGGGCCCGTCGTCATCCGGGAGCCACTTCTCGATCGCAGCGATTGCCAGTTTCTGCAGATCCATGTCGATCGTGGTGTAGATCTCGAGGCCGCCGCCGTAGACCTCGCCGGACCCGTAGTACGGGACAAGTTGTGACTTGACGTACTCGACGAAGTACTGGGCCGGACCGCGCGTGCCGGGAAGTCGTACGTCCTCAGCCTTGGGTACCGGAGCCGCGTTGGCTTGCGCGTGGTCCTGCTCCGTGATGAGACCCTGGTCGAGCATCAGGTCGAGCACCACCTCGCGCCGGTTCTTGGCAGCTTTTGGGCGCGCGACCGGATCGTAGGCCGTCGGATTCGCTGGAATTCCTGCAAGAAGCGCAGCCTCCGCGAGATTCAGGTCACGCGCGCGCTTCCCGAAGTACGCGCGTGCGGCCATCTGGATTCCGTAGGCGTTGTTCCCAAAGTAGATGGTGTTGAGGTAGGCGGTCAGAATCTTGTCCTTGCTCCAAGCTCGCTCGAGCTGCCATGCGAGAGCAGCCTCCTTGAGCTTCCGGCTCACCGTGAGCTCGTTCTCCGTGTACGTGTTCTTCACGAACTGCTGGGTGATCGTCGAGCCTCCCTCCACGAGTTCCCGGTTGCGAATGTCGGCCCAGACGGCGCGGGCGATACCTCGGATGTCGATTCCCTTGTGATCCCAGAACCGCTTGTCCTCGACGGCGACGATTGCCTGCTTCATCACCGGGGCGATGTCTTCGGAGTCGACGACGACCCGAGCCTCGTCCCCGCGCAGGACTGCCAGGATCGTCTTTCCATCCGACGCGTAGATGAAGCCGTTTTCCTGAACGCGCTCGTCACTTCGGCCTGGGTCGAGGGACGGCAGCTCCGACTCGATCGCTTTCACGAGTCCGAACGTGAACGACACGAGCGCGACGACGCTAAGGACGCCGAGCAGGGCGAGGAACCGAAGTTTTCGCACCCTGCGTCGCGGACGCTTCGGCGCGCTCCTTTTCCGTCGGAAACGCACGAAGTACTCGATTGTAGTGAGATGTCGGCGACCGGAGCTGGGAACGCTATGTAACTTCTGCTACGAACTGCGGAGCGACCGTCGGCTGGTCAGATCCGCCTGCAGGCTCCACGGTCACCGCGACGACATCGCCCGTCCTGACTTCGTGCTCGAGCAAGGCGACTGTGAGTTCGGCGCCCGATGCGAAGGTACCGGCGCCGCGTGCGTCACCCTCGCGAACGACCCAGGCCTGATACGTGCGATCGGTGCTCGTCGACTCGAGATCGGTGAGCAGGAGCGCAGCATCGCCCGTGCTCGAGACGACGAGGGTGCCGTTTGCTCCCTGAAGCGAGAACTCGGAGGCGGCCGGATCGGTGAGGATGGTCGCCAGCTGCTCCTGTTGCTGCCGCGCTTCTCGTTCGGTATCGAGGTCACTCGACAGCTGGGCGGCCCAGATCCCCAGGCCGATCGCGACTCCGGCTGCGATCGCGGCGACGGCGGCGACGGCCGGCAAGGCGACCCGGCGCCTCAGAGGTACGACGGTCTGC
>CAYTCZ010000081.1:0-18372 GCA_964436315.1 uncultured Gaiellales bacterium
TTAGACGCTCGGACCCTCAGCGAAGACCGTACGCGCCGCCGGTCGCGCCCGAAATGCTCCCGCGGCCGCGATGTCCGTGATGGCGTTGAAGATCCTCCCCCTTCTCGCCGTATCGGGCGATTTGACGAACGCTCCACTGCCACGCGAACTGGTGATCTCCATGCGCGACCCAGACCGGCCCGTCGCCGTAGCGAAGTGTGAGTTGACCGGACACATCCGTGTCCACGCGGAAACAGCAGCGCTGGAACGCCGCATCGGCGACCGTGGGAAAGACGAGTGCTGTCACCAGCCCAATGACGACGATCAGAAGGCGGGGATGCATGCACCCAGGGCAGATAAGCGCACGCACTTGGTTGGCCCGTCGTCTCGGTTTCTACGCGCGCAACTCGGCGCCGAAGGACTCCGCGAGCGCCGAGACGACCTTGTCCCGAATAACGCGCGCGTCCTCGTCCGAGAGAGTGCGTTCCGACGACTGGAAGGCGACGGCGATTGCCACCGACTTCTTTCCCGGAGGGATCGGGTCGCCGTGATACACGTCGAAAACCCTGATCTCCCGGAGTTCGTCGCCTGCCGCGGCCCGCGCCGCATCAACGAGTGCGCCCGCAGGCGTCGCGTCGTCGACAACGAACGCGAGGTCTTGCCGGACCGCTGGGAAACTGATGACGTCCTCGTACTCGAGACGCTCCGGGATTGCCTCAAAGAGCGTCTCAAGATCGAGCTCGAATGCGCTCCAAGTGCCTTCGAGCAGCGCTGGATGAAGCTCTCCGAGCCAACCCGCATCGAGCTCGGCACCCTTTCCGGGGTGAAGGAAGTCGAGCTGCGCCCGGCCGGATCGGGGCTCGACCTTGAGCACGCCGTAGAGCGTCTCGACGATACCCTTGGCGGCGAAGAAGCCGTCCTCAAGAATGCCTCCGACGCGCCACCTTTCTTCGGGCAATTGCTCGCCCGTTGGGAGGTAGACACGCGCAATTTCAAACAGACCGATGTTTTTGTTCCCCATGTCCACGTTGTGGGCAGCGGCTTCGATGAGGCCGGTGAGGAGCGTGGTACGGAGGACAGCGTGCTCCGCAGAGAGCGGCTCGGCGAGCGGTAGCGCCGACTCATCTTGCTCGGCGGCCACGAGGCTCGACGTATAGGCCTCTGATAGCCCTGCACCGACGAGCACATCCTCGACGACCCGTCGAAACACCTGTTCTCGCGTCAACCGCCCGAACATCTGCGTTCGACGCGGCAGGGTGAACGGGACATCGTCGAGTTTGAACCGCGCGATCTCCTCCACGAGGTCAATCTCACGAGTTACATCCCGGAAACGCCACGTCGGCACCGCGACGTCCCAGTCTTTGCCGACCTCGAATCCCAGCCGCTCGAGGATCGATCGCTGTTCCGACGGATCGATCTCGAGGCCGATCAGGGACGACGTTCGATCGGGACGTAGCCTGATCGCCGAACGCGCCGGAGGGTCCGCTCGAACGTCACTCGCACCGACCCAGCGCGCATCTGAGAGCTCGGTGATGAGTTCGCTCGCATACACGGCGGCGATCTCCGCAAGATCCGGACTCACGCCTTTCTCCCAGCGATTCGAGGCGTCAGTACGAAGATGCAGACGCTCCGATGTCTTGAGGATGCCCGTCGGCTCAAAGTTGGCGGCCTCGAGCAGAAGATCGGTGCTGTTTTCCTGGACTTCGGTTTCCTCGCCGCCCATGATGCCCGCGACCGCAATTGCCTCCGCTGCGTCGGCGATCACCAGGTCGTCCGGGTCGAGCTTGCGGAGCGAGCCATCGAGTGTTCGGAGCTCCTCGCCTCGATCTGCGCGGCGAATGACAATCCGGCCCTCGCCAAGCGTCGAGTGATCGAAAGCATGTAACGGGCTCCCGAGCGCGATCATGACGTAGTTCGTCACGTCAACGACGTTGGAGATCGGGCGCATACCTGCCGCAAGAAGCCTGGCCTTGAGCCAGGGAGGTGACGGGCGCACCTGAACGTCGCGGAAGAGTCTCCCGATGTAGCGTGGGCATCGCTCGAGATCGTCGATACGGATGTCGACCGCCTCGTCACCCATCTGTTCGGGCTCCCGTCCTGGGGGGGACTCAAGCGAGACATCGAGCAGGGCGGCTACCTCCCTCGCCACGCCGTAGATCGAGAGAAGATCCGGGCGGTTGCCGGTCGACTCGACCTCGAGCACGTCGTCTGAGAGCGGAAGAACGTCCTCGAGTGGCGTTCCCGGCTCGGAAGGATCGTCGAGGACGAGTATCCCGGTGTGGTCCGTTCCGAGCTCGAGTTCCTGCTCGGACAGGATCATGCCGTCCGAGACGGAGCCGCGGAGTTTCGCCCGCTCGAGCGTTCGGCCGTCAGGAAGAACTGCGCCTGGAAGTGCGACCGCCACCGTGGCGCCGGCGCCGAAGTTCCACGCGCCGCAAACGATCTGCCGCGGCTCGCTCTCCCCTATGTCGACTTGACAGAGCTGAAGTCGGTCGGCGTTCGGATGCTTCGCCGCCTCGAGAACGCGTCCGACCCGATAGAACCCCAGATTCCCATCGACGTCCGGGACGCCATGGCGAATGATTCTCTCGACCTCGAGCGTTGAGATCGCAAGCCGCTCTGCTACCTCGGCAATGGGCTCGTCAAACGCGACGTACTCTCGAAGCCAGGAGATCGGAATTCTCATCAGAACTGAGCTGCGAGCCGCAGGTCGTTCTTCCAGAGATCACGAAGGTCCGGCAGGCCGTGCCTCAGCATCGCAATGCGCTCGAGGCCCCAGCCAAACGCGAACCCGGAGACTTCCTCCGGGTCATAGCCAACGAACTCGAGCACGTTCGGATCGACGACGCCGGAGCCACCGATCTCGATCCAGCCGGAGTGCTTGCACGCAGAACAGCCACTGCCGTCGCAGAGGAAACACGAGACGTACGCCTCCATCGACGGCTCGGTGAAGGGGAAGAAATGCGTGGCGAAGCGAACGTCGCGGTCTTCGCCGAAGAGGGCCCGCATCAGGTAGAGCAAGGTGCCCTTCAGGTCGGCGAGCGTAATGCCATGGTCGACCGCAAGGCCTTCCACCTGATGGAAGATCGGGACATGCGTGGCATCGGGAGTGTCACGCCGGTAGACGCGGCCGGTCGAGATCATGTAGACGGGCGGCGGACCCGCTTCCATGCGGTGGATTTGCGACGGCGAGGTCTCGGTCCTCAGGACCGTGTCCTCGTCGACGAAAAGCGAGTTCAAAGGAGACCTGGCGGGATGCCAACTCGGGAAGTTGAGCGCCTCGAAGTTGTAGCGCGATGTCTCGACTTCGCGCCCATCGATCACCTGGTAGCCGAGGCCGAGGAAGATGTCCTCCACCTCCCGGCGGATCTGCGTGATCAGGTGCAGGTGACCGCGCTTCGGGGAAGTTCCAGGGAGCGTCACATCGACGACGTCTTCGGTCAGCTTTCGGTTGAGCTCCTCTCGCTCGAGCTCGGCCTGGCGTGCCGCGATCGCGCCTTCGATTTCCTCCCGTGCAGCATTCAGGCTCATGCCGGTTTCGCGGTCTCGAACCTGCCGGAGTGACTGCTTCAGCTCGCTCTTTCGACCAAGGAATCGAACCCGTACAGAGTCGAGCTCGTCCAGGCTCGAAGAGCTCGCAATCGCGCTTTGTGCCTGGCTTTGCAGCTCCTCCAGATTCACCGCCGCAGCGTATCATCGGCCCTGTGACGGACTTGAACGCTGATTCTGCCGCAGGAGACGGAGCGGGGCTTCGCCGCGCGAGAGCCGACGCCGGCGAGGGAGGCGGGCTCTCGGCTTCCTCGGGCGCTGGTCGCAAGGGAGGCGAGGGCGAAGCCGGAGGACAGTACGGCGAGGTACGGCCGACGGTTGAGCCCGATGGATCCCGCCGCGAGCGGCGTCAGGCGTCGAGCGAAGCGGGGCTTCGCCCCGCGAGAGCCGACGCCGGCGAGGGAGCCGAGAGCGAGTATGACTCGATTGCGGGGTTGTATGACGACTGGCACGTCAGCGTGACCGAGGACGTCGACTTCTACGTCGGCGAGGCGGTGGCGGACGGTGGCCCCGTCGTTGAGCTAGGCGTCGGTACCGGCCGGATCGCGGTGCCGACGGCTCAGGCGGGAGTCCACGTCATCGGCGTGGACTCATCGGCGGCGATGCTCGAGGAGTGCCGCCGGCGGGCCGCAGAGGCGAGCGTGTCCGACATGATCGACCTGCGTCTGGGCGATCTCCGTGATCCCCCAGTGCCGGAACGGGTCTCGCTCGTCACCTGCCCGTTTCGGGCGCTCCTGCACCTGGACTCGGATGCCGACCGACTCAGAGCTCTAAACGCCGCCTACTCGCTGCTCACCTCCGGCGGACGGTTCATTTTCGACATCTTCGCGCCGAGTCGCGAAGACATCGAAGAGACGGATGCGCGCTGGTGTGAGCGCGAGCCCGGAATCTGGGAGCGCGCTGACTGGAACGTGGACGAGCGGAGATTTCTCCTCACCGTCCGGAGAGATGCAGCGGAGACCACGATGCACCTCTCCTGGATTCCGACGGAGCGCTGGCACGACCTGCTCGCCGCGGTTGGATTCCAGGTAATCGGCTGCTTTGGCTGGTTCGACCGCCGGCCTTACGCTGGCGAAGAAGACTCGGTCTGGATCGGCCTGAAGCCAGTCGTGCCTGCCAATCCATAGCCGACTAACCTCCTACTCGACGGGCTGTCGACGTCGAAACTCGTACAGAGCAATTGCGCCTGCGGTCGCGACGTTGAGCGACTCCGACTCTGCGCTGATCGGGATCATCGCCGCGAGATCGCAACCGTCCACGACGCTTTCCGGCAACCCGAGCCGCTCGGCGCCAAGAACGAAGGTGACCCGCTCAGGAAGCGCGACCTCTCCGAGAGTTGGCGCACCGTTCGTGACAAGCCCGACCGTCGGCCCTCGTACTTCGTCGAACCGCCCGATCGGCACTCGGAACACCGCACCGGCGGACGCCCGCAGTGCTTTTGAAGACGTGGGATCCGCGCACCCGGCCGATAGCGCGATCGAGGCAGGCCCGAGAGCGTCCGCACTTCGAACGAGCGTCCCGACGTTGCCCGGGTCTCCGACGTACCAGAGCGCGAGTCCAACCCGCGCGTCGTTCTCGCGCGGCAGGTCGGCTCGGCGAAACACTGCGATCACGCGGGCCGGATGCGCAAGAGTCGAGAGCTCGGCCATGAGTTTTGGCAAGACCTGCTCCGCGCCCGAAAGCCCCCCGAGCACCGGAGGCCGTTCGGCGTCGACGAGCAGCTCGACGGGTGCGAGACCGGCCTCAACCCCGGCTTGAACCAGATCCTCCCCCTCGCAAACGAAGAGCCCGAGCTTGTCGCGCTGTCGCCGAGCCTCCAGCTTTCGAACGAGCTTCAGGCGCGGATTGCTCGGTGAGGTAATCATCGTCATGCCGGCCTGAAACTGACCTTACGCTCGTTTCAGGCCGGTCTTCAAGACCACGGCGCAGCACGCAGCGACTAGCATCGCGAGAAGCTGCCGCGCGCTGCTCTTACGTCCGAGGCGAAATGAGCGCTAGGTTCATTTCGCCTCGGAGAGAGATACTTTGGCCTTGTCGGCGATCTTCGAGAAGGCCGCCGGGTCGTTCACGGCGAGATCGGCGAGCACCTTTCGGTCGATCTCGATCTCAGCCTTCTTGCACCCGCTGATGAACTGGTTGTAGGAGAGACCCTCGCGCCGTGCCGCGGCGTTGATCCGGATGATCCAGAGGCGCCGGAAGGTCCGTTTCTTCGTCCGCCGGTCTCGATAGGCGTGATTCAGCGACTTGGTGACCTGTTCCTTCGCCTTGCGGTACGAAACGGAGTTCTGGCCGACGTACCCACGGGCTTCCTTCAGGACTTTGCGGCGCTTCTTGCGCCCTGCAACCGACCGTTTGACCCTCGCCATTACAAGTGGTCTCCCACTAGAGCCCTAACAGCCGGCGCGCCTCGCGCCGATCGGAGGGATGGATCTCGAAGTCGTTCTTGAAGTCACGCTTGCGCTTCGCCGACTTCTTTTCGAGGTTGTGGCTCTTCATCGCATGCCTGCGGGTGATCCGGCCACTCCCGGTGACCTTAAACCGCTTCTTGGCTGCTGAGCTCGTCTTCTGTTTTGGCATTTTCCTTCTCCACCGGTTTACCCGCGTTCTTGGTCGGCGCAAGCACCATGACCATGTTCCTGCCGTCCTGGAGCGGCGGGGATTCGATCTGGCCGATGTCCTCGACGTCGTCCGCAAGTCTCATGAGGAGATTGCGGCCCCGCTCCGGATGCGTCTGCTCTCGACCCCTGAACATGATCGTGACCTTGACCTTCGCCTTGGCATTCAGGAAACGCCGTACGTGACCTTTCTTCGTCTCGTAGTCGTGATCACCGATCTTCGGCCTGAACTTGATCTCTTTGACTTGGATCTGTGACTGGTGCTTTCGTGCTGTCTTGGCCTTTTGCTCCTGCTCGTACTTGTACTTGCCGTAGTCCATGACTCGGCATACGGGCGGATCGGCGTTCGGCGCGACTTCAACGAGATCGAGGTTCTTCGAGAAGGCGTAGTCGAGCGCATCGTCCCGCGACTTGATTCCGATCTGGGTCCCGTCGGAGTCGACGAGGCGGACCTTGGGCACTCTGATCGCCTCGTTGATCCGCGTTTGATCCTGGACAGGTCGAACCGGCTCGAGCCGGCGCCGCGGCCTCACGAAAGCTTCACCAAGACTCTGCTGGGCCTCCTTCTCTGAAACGACACGAGCTGCACGCAGCAGCCCGACGTTGCACCGAGTTTCTCGGTTAAACCCGCGCGAGGCTTGAGCCTGGCGGGTGAGGAACGGTGGGCTCCTGCTTGCAGAACCGTCATCCTAGCGCACTCGGAAACCTGGTCGAGGCACCGCCAGACAGACGAAGCTCGGAACCGATCGAACCGCGGAGGCGGGAGGACTCATCAGCTGGGGAGTTCGCGAGCGGCTGCCGTTTTCCCGCCAACGTCCTCACGGAGTGCCTGGATCAGGCCGTCGAGATCGAGCGCGAACTGGTCTCCTCCGTGCCGCCGGACAGCGAGTTCATCGAAACTCTCCCGGTCGCCCCACACGACCACGTAGGGAATCTTCTCCACTTCTGCCTCTCTGATGCGCTTTCCGAGCGTTTCGTCTCGCTCGTCGACCGAAGCCCGAAAGCCGGCCTTGCGCAAACGGTCGGCGAGAGATTCGGCATCTGTCCGGTGAGGCTCGGCGACCGGCAGGATTCGGATCTGCTCGGGTGCAAGGAAAAGAGGCAGATTTCCGCCGGTGTGCTCGAGCAGGATGCCGATGAACCGCTCGAGCGAGCCGAGCAGCGCCCGATGGATCATCACCGGACGGTGCTCGCGATTGTCGGCGCCGCTATAGGTCAGGGCAAAGCGTTCTGGAAGCTGAAAGTCGAGCTGGACTGTACCGAGTTGCCAGCCTCTCCCGAGCGTGTCCTCCGCATGAAGGTCGATCTTCGGTCCGTAGAAGGCCCCGTCCCCCTCGTTGACCAAGTGGTCGATCCCTTGCCGCTCGAGCGCGGCACGGAGTCCTTCCTCGGCCCGATCCCAGTCCTCGTCGGAACCGAGGCGGTTCTCGGGCCGTGTGGAGAGCTCGACCCGAATATCGAAGTCAAAGAGCTCGTACAGAAAGAAGCCGAAGTTGAGGCAGCCGAGCACTTCGTCTTCGATCTGATCCTGGGTGCAGAAGATGTGCGCGTCGTCCTGATGGAACTCGCGTACACGAAGGAGTCCGTGGAGCGTCCCTGATGGCTCATCTCGGTGTAGCGTCCCAGCTTCCGCAAGCCGAAGGGGCAGCCCCCGATAGCTCCTGGCCCGGGCCGCGTAGACGAGGCAGTGGCCAGGACAGTTCATGGGTTTGAGTCCGTACTGGCGCTCCTCCGACTCGAGGGCGTACATGTGCTCTCGGAATTTCTCCCAGTGACCTGACGTCTCCCAAAGTTCGCGATCGAAGAGGAGTGGGGTCTTGACTTCCGCGTACCCCCGTTTCGCATTCTCGACCCGGCGCAGATCCTCGAGGCCGTTCCACACGACCATCCCTCGCTCGTGCCAGAACGGCATCCCGGGCGAGAGCTCCGAGAAGTGGAAGAGATCGAGATCGCGGCCCAGTCGACGGTGGTCGCGCCGCTGGGCCTCCTCAAGCAGGTTCAGATAGGCATCGAGATCTGCCTGCTCGAAGAACGCCGTCCCGTAGACACGGGTGAGTTGTGGTCGCGACGAGTCTCCTCGCCAGTACGCACCGGCGAGCGACAGCAGCTTGACGGCCTTGATCGGCTTCGTGTTCTGTAGGTGGGGACCGCGACACAGATCGGTGAAGTCACCCTGCGTGTAGAGCGTGATCGGCTCGTCGGCGTCGTCGACGAGTTCGACCTTGTAGGACTCGCCTTGCTCCTCGAAACGACGACGCGCATCTTCTCGGCCGATCTCAATGCACTCCCAGCTTCGGCCATCGGAGATCTCCCGTGCAATCTCCTCCTCGAGCATCCCGAGGATCTCCTCGCCGACAGGCTCGGGGAATTCGAAGTCGTAGTAGAAGCCGTTTTCGATCGGGGGACCGATCGCGACCTTCGTCCCTGGGTACAGTCGTCGGGCAGCCTCTGCGAGAAGGTGGGCCGAGGAGTGGCGCAGGACTGCGAGCGCATCGGGATCTTCGCGATCGCGAGTCGTGAGTATCTGAATCTCGTCGCCGTCGACCAGAGGGAGCCGCAGATCCTGAGACGATCCGTTCGCGCGGACAAGAACGGCTTGATCGGCAAGTTTCGGGCCAATCGCCCGCGCAGCATCGAGACCGGATGCACCATCCGGAAGCTCGAGCTCCGAGCGATCCGGGAGTACGACCTTCACGAGGCGGGAATCTCCTCCTCGACCGCTGCGCGGAGGTGCGACGGCGCCTTCAGCCAGTAGCTCTCGCGCAGCCACTCGAGCGCGGCCTCGAGCGAGGAGTCATCCGTGACGCGAGCAGTAATCCAGCCGTACCGCCCCACGTACCGGGCACGTCTCACGAACGGAAGCAGGTAGGCGATCTCGCGTTCCTCGGTCGTCAACTTCACCGTAAGCTCAACATGATCGTCGTACACGCTCATGCTCCCGAACATGCGGTTGTCGGCCACTTTGAAGACCGGGTGGCCCCAGGGCTCGTCCTCGTAGGTCTCCGGGAGTGAGAGCGCGAGCTCTCGTACCTTAGCGGCGAGGGCGTCTGGAGTCATCACTCCGGGAGCCTAGCCGGATGCCCGTCCTGCATGGCGTGCTCCGGGGTGATTTCTGAACCTCAACACGCTAGGTTTCGACAGGGAGGATTGGAGCTTTGAGGGAGACGCTCGAACGGGAGCTCAAGCTGAGTCCGAGAAACGGATTTCGGCTACCGGAGCTCCCCGGCAAGCGGCAGTCGGCGCGGGTGTTTACATCCACGTACTACGACACGATGGAATACCGCCTGGCCCGCGGAGGCGTCACGCTTCGGCGACGCGTCGAGAACCGGAAGGGCCTCTGGCAACTCAAGTTTCCGAAGGGCGTCTCCCGACTCGAGCTGGAGGTGCCGGGAGGGCCTGGTGATCCGCCTGACGAGATGCAGAATCTGCTCACCGCCTTCACGAGAGGTCGGCGGCTCGATCCGGTGGCGAAGCTCCGAACCAAACGCGCCGGCGTCGTCGTGAAGGAGGGCGAGCGGGACGTCGCCGAGGTGGTGCTCGACGCGGTCGCCGTCATGAACGACGGTCGTGTATCTCAGAGCTTCCGGGAGCTCGAGATCGAACTCTTGGACGGCGAGGAAGCCGATCTTCATCGCCTCGACGTGGTGTTGCGGCTCGCCGGTGCCGATGACGCCGACGGTCGGCCCAAACTCCTCAGAGCACTCGATCTCCCGACGCCGCCTCTGGAAGTCACGCCCTCGAAGACCGCAAGTCCGCACGAGCACCTTCGGTCGATGCTCCGACGGCAGCGCGACGCGATCATCCGTCACGACCCCGGGACGCGGCTCGGCACCGACGCCGAGGAGCTCCACCAGATGCGAGTCGCAACTCGTCGACTCCGGGCATTCCTCCGGGCCGGACGACCGCTGCTCGATGTCGAGTGGGCGGAGTCTCTGCGAGCGGAACTCGCCTGGCTCGGAAATGCGCTAGGACCGGTGCGCGATCTCGACGTCTTCACGGAGTACCTTCAGAACGAAGTTGGCCTTCTCGAGCCCGATGAGCAGCGAGTACTCGGACGGCTGTTTACTGCTCTCGACAAGGAGCGCGACGGCGTTCGCGCGGAGATGCTCGTTGCTCTCTCCTCGGAGCGATATCTGGCGCTGCTTGCACGGCTCGACGCGCCGCCCTGGACGCGGCCGTCAAACGTCACACCGACTCAGATCGCCGCGAAGGAATTCAGGCGACTCCAGAAAGCCGTGAACGGTCTCGGGCCTGACCCGCAGGACGACGAGCTCCACGCAACCCGCATCAGGGGGAAGCGTGCCCGCTACGCAGCGGAGCTCGCGGAAGCAACCCGTGGAAAGCCCGCGACGTCGTTCATCACGCGGGCCAAAGACTTCCAGGACTGCGTCGGCGACCACCAGGACGCCGTTGTCGCGGAGGAGAAGATCAGGTCGTTCCTCCACGACGTCGGCGGCTCGCGAACGGCGTTTGCTGCCGGTCGTCTGGTCGAGATGCAGCGGGCGCGACGCCGCCACGCGCGAGCGGAGTTCCCGCGCGTCTGGAAGCGCCTGGAAAAGGCCGGAGTCAAGGCTTGGAAATAGAGGTCCGGGCCGGCGGCGGGCTGGTTTGGCGTCACCGACGCGGCGGCGAAATCGAGATTCTCGTCGTCCATCGGCCGAAGTACGACGACTGGGCATTTCCGAAAGGGAAGGCCAAATCGGACGAGACCGACGAGGACTGCGCACTCCGCGAAGTCGAAGAGGAAACAGGCCTCATCTGCGAGCTAGGAGAGGAGCTGCCTTCGACGACGTACATCGACCCCAGGGGACGACGCAAGCTGGTGCGGTACTGGGCGATGCGTCCGCTCTCGGGAGAGTTTTCTCCGCACAAGGAGGTCGATGAAGTCCGCTGGCTGGCGGTCGCAGAGGCGCGAAACCTCCTGACCTACCCGAGAGATCGTGAAATCCTCGGGGAACTCGTCGCGATGCACGGGAAGAGAGACTTGCAATCTCCGTCCTGATTGTCTAAATCCCGTATCCTCGACGACCACAGTATGCCCCTCTATCTACTCCGCCATGCCTCCGCCGGCCAGCGAGACGACGCTGACCCGAATGACTCAAAACGTCCACTCGACGACGAGGGTCGAGCTCAGGCGATTCGATTGGCCGATTTTCTGGCAGGAGAGGGCGTCGGCCGGATCCTTACGAGTCCCTACACGCGGTGCACCGAGACCGTTGAGCCGACGGCCTTGCAGCTCGGGCTTCCAATCGAAGCCGCGGACGAACTCATTGAAGGTGCAGCCCCGGAGCGGACGATCGAGCTGATCAGATCCCTCAACGGCGAGTCGGCGGTTCTCTGCACTCACGGCGACGTGATCGT
Organism: uncultured Gaiellales bacterium; assembly: GCA_964436315.1. Lineage (GTDB taxonomy): Bacteria > Actinomycetota > Thermoleophilia > Gaiellales > Gaiellaceae > CAYTCZ01. Next base: position 11,505 of record CAYTCZ010000081.1, read on the forward strand.
GAATGTCCTCGGCGAGGATGGCCACGCTGAGAAGGGCGCGGTCTGGGAACTCGAACTCAACGGCGAGGGCTTCGTGAGACGTCGCTACGTCCCGCCGCCCGCTCCGGCAACGTCTATCGCCTAAGCTGCGATTCTCCTGGCGGCAAGCTCGACCGCCGCACCTTCGCGAATGCCGCCTTTGGCAACAGTGAACGGGACGTGGAGGAGGCGTTGGACCTCGAGCAGGCAAATCGCCCCGGCCGCAAGCGTACGGGAGCGGAGCGGATCGAGTGAGAACGTCTTTGCGATCCTCTTTGACGGGCGCTTCCGCAGGATCTTGAGAGCCGCGAGCAATTCTTCCTCGCCGAGGGTTCGACCCACAAGCTTGCGGAGACCACGCGCGCTTCCTCCCGTTGCGAGCGCGATCTTCGGGAGCGGCGGTGTCAGCGGTGAGAGGCAATCACGAACGAAGCCACGCGCATCGCGAATCTCGCGTTTGGTCGGAGGGTCACCGGTCAGATAGCGGGCTGTCAGTCGGAGCGAGCCGACATTCAGCGACTCACACCAGGCCGGGCCCCCATCGGCCGAGCCGACGAGGACCTCCGTCGAGCCGCCGCCGACGTCACAGACGGCGACGCTCTCGGCCAGACGGCCGGCCATCATGACGGCACCGCGATACGCGAGCACTCCCTCCTCATCGGTCGAGAGGACGCGAACCGCCAATCCGGTTGCTCTCCCGAGCTTGGCAACGAGCTCGGCTCCGTTCTCTGCCTGACGGCCGGGGGCCGTCACGATGACCTCGATCTCGTCGACCTTCAGCTTTCGCGCTGCCTCCGCATACCGTCGTGCGACGGCCATCGCCCCGGTCAGTTTCTCGTCACCGATCCGGCCTGAGAGCTCGACGTCTTGGCCGAGATGAAGACACGTGCGCTCCTCCGCTACTCGCTCGAGACCGGTCGACTCGGCCTCGGCAACGAGGAGACGCACGGTGTTCGACCCCACGTCGATGACGCCCACACGCACAGTTGCATTCTTCGTGCCGCGTCGGCGGACATCGGAAAAACGGTGGTGAACTGGTGGAGAAGGTTTGGTGAACGACTCGGCGCGCTAGCGCTCGACGTGCGCTGCGCGCCTTCGACCGCGAGTGCGGGCACGCCTCATAAGAGCGGGATGGGTCCGCCGAGCACGCTCGCCCTTGCTCGGCCGAAGTCGATCCCATGAGCCGTCCGGCCGAAGCTCCCAGGCTTGGGCGTTGTCACCGAGGAGTGTCGCGAACACGGACTCGAGCTCACGCCGAGCTCGGGCGTCGAGCACGGGAATGACGACCTCGATCCTGTGATCGAGATTTCTCGGCATGAGATCCGCGCTTCCGATGAAGACGTGATGCTCGTCCCCGGCCTCGAAGTTGTAGATGCGGCTGTGCTCGAGGAAGCGTCCGAGAATGCTACGGACGCGTATGGTTTCGCTCATTCCGGGCACCCCCGGCCGGAGCGAACAAATGCCCCGAGCGATGACGTCGATCTCAACACCGCTCTGGGATGCCGCATAGAGCTCTTCGATGATGGCCTGGTCGACGAGCGCGTTGACCTTGATCCGGATGCGCCCAGGCTTGCCGGCCCGGACGGCCGAAGCTACGCCTCGAATCTCCTCAATCAGGCGGGCCCGGAGGGTGTACGGAGCAACCAGGATTCGCTTGAACGTCTGCGGTCGTCCGAACCCGGTGAGGTAGTTGAAGAGGTTTGCGACATCGTCGACGATCCCCTCGTCTGCGGTGAAGATGCCGACATCCTCGTAACTGCGGGCCGTCGCGGCGTGGTAATTCCCTGTGCCGATGTGACAATAACGCCGGAGCTGATCTCCCTCTCGTCGGACGACGAGTGTCGTCTTTGCGTGGATCTTCAGATTCGGAAATCCGTAGACGACGTGGACACCGGCCTGCTCTAACGCCCGCGACCACTCGATGTTCCGCAGCTCGTCGAAGCGCGCTTTTAGCTCCACGAGACAGACGGTTTGCTTCCCCCGCTCGGCCGCCTCGACAAGCGCGGGCACGATCGGGGAGTCGTCGCTGGTCCGATAGACGGTGGTCTTGATCGCGATGACGTCAGGGTCATGGGCGGCCGCGCGGATGAAGGCCTCGACACTCGAGATAAACGAGTCATACGGATGGTGAACGATGATGTCGCCCTCGCCGATCGCATCGAAGAATGCGCGATCGGTCAGACCTGAGAGTCGTGGCTGAGTGATCGGCAGCCACGGCTCGTCGCGGAGATCGGGGCGATCGAGGGAGGCAATCTGCATCAAGTCCGCCTGGTCGAGCAACCCCTTGATCGGGAAGATCTGGTCGTCGGTGACCTCGAGTCCATGGCGAAGGCGATCGAGCATTCGATCAGAGAACGAACTCGACACCTCGACGCGCACCACGTCGCCGAACCGACGACGCCGAAGCTCGAGTTCGACCGCCTCGAGTAGGTCGTCCGCTTCGTCAGAGACTTCGAAGTCCGCGTCGCGCGTCAGACGGAAATATCCGCGTTCGACGATCTCCATTCCGGGAAAGAGCAGCTCGAGGAAGTGGGCAATCACGTTCTCGAGCGGAATCAACAGCTGGCGCTCTCCGACCTCGACGAACCGTGGCAAGGTCTCGGGCACCTTTGCCCTCGCGAGGCGCTCCTCCCCCGTCGTCGGATCGCGTACGAAGAGCGCGAGGCTGAGCGACAGGCCAGAGATATAGGGGAATGGCTGTCCGGGGCCGACCGCGAGGGGCGTTAGGACAGGGAAGATCTCCCGCTCGAACCGCATTCGCAACTCGGCGAGCTCTTGTTCACTCAGATCGTCAGCGCTCCCGACAACGATCCCCTCTCCGACCAGAGCCGGTCGAAGCTCAGATGACCAGAGCTTCGCTTGGCGGGCGGTCAGCGAGAGAACGCGCTCGCGGATCTCAGCAAGCGTCTCGGCAGGCGTTCTGCCGTCGGGAGACCGCATCGCCAGACCTGAGGCCTCCTGGCCGAGAAGGCCCGCGACTCTCACCATGAAGAACTCGTCGAGGTTCGAGGCGACGATCGCGCAAAACTTGACCCGCTCGAGGAACGGCACGCCCTCGTCGCAAGCGAGCTCGAGGACACGCTTGTTGAAATCGAGCCACGAGAGCTCACGGTTGAGAAGGCGATCCTGTGGCTGGTCGGAGACGTCGCCCGTGCTATCTCGGCTCGGGCTCGAGCTTGTAGCCAACCCCGTATCGGGTCTGGATGAACGTGTGTCGTGCTCCACTTGTTTCGAGTTTATCTCGCAGTTTGCGGACAAAAACGTCAACGGTGCGATCACGCCTCGTCTGACGCCGGCCCCAAATCCGCTGAAGAAGCTCGTCACGTGTCACGACCCGTCCTTGCTCCAGCGCCAGCGCATAGAGGAGGCGAAACTCAGTTGGAGTGAGATTGGCGCTCTGGCCGTCGATGTACGCCTGAACGTTCATGGGATCGATACGGAGCTCTTCGACCTCGATCGGCTCACCTCGGCGCTCTTCCTGTGCCCGGACGCCGCGGCGAGCCGCAACCCGCACGCGGGCGACGAGTTCCTTCATGGAAAAGGGCTTCACCAGATAGTCATCGGCGCCGAGGTCAAGCGCATGAACCCGATCGTGCTCGGTCCCGCGTGCTGAGACCACGACGATCGGGGTGCCGATCCCCTCGTTCCGGGCGGTCTCGATGACCGCCCATCCGTCCACTCCCGGGAGCATCAGATCGAGGACACAGACGTCCGGGCGCTCGAACCGTAGTCGCGCGAGCCCCTGCTCGCCCTTGGCGACCCAGAGCGGATCGAAGCCGGCAGCCTGGAGATGTTTCGCCATTCCCTGGGCAATAACGTCGTCGTCTTCGACGATGAGCACTTTCGGCATCTCGCGGCCAATGATGGCCGCTCCGCAACGCTTCGAGGGTTGCGCCGTGGTGAACGGTTGGTGAACGGTTGGTGAATGGCAGCGATTGCGAACACGGAATAGCCTTGCGCGACGAAGATGCCGAACTCGATTGACGATCTCCACGCCCGACCACTTCAGGAGCAAGACCTCCCAGAGGATCCAGTTAAGGCTTTCGCCGCCTGGTATGCCGAGGCGAAGGAACACGTTCGCGTTCCGGAAGCGATGGCCGTCGCAACAGCGACTTCATCCGGAAAGCCGTCGTGTCGCATGCTGCTGCTCAAAGGGTTTGACAAAGACGGTTTCGTCTTCTTCACCAGCTACGAAAGCCGAAAGGGGGAAGAGCTTGCCTCGAACCCAACCGCCTCTCTCCTCTTCTACTGGGATCCGCTCGGTCGGCAGGTTCGAATCGAGGGTCGGGTCTCCAGAGTTTCGGCCGCGGAGTCAGATGAGTACTTCGCAACGAGGCCGAGCGGAGCTCGGCTGAGCGCGGTGGCATCGAACCAGAGCCAGGTCGTCGCGCGTCGCGAGATTCTTGAAGCCCGCGTCGAGGCGACCCGGGCCGAGTCGGGCGACGAGCCAGACCGTCCCAGCCGTTGGGGCGGATACCGGCTTTATGCCCACGAGTTCGAGTTCTGGCAGCACCGGGACGACCGACTCCACGATAGGTTCCGGTACCGGCGAGATGAGGCAGGCTGGATTCGAGAACGGCTTTCGCCCTAGGCGGCCGCACGCGCCGAGAACGGGGCTTCTTCGAGACGCGTGAGGTACGCGGGGCGCTTCGAGCGCAGATAGGCGACAACAGCCGGTTCCGTCTGCTCACACGGAAGGAGCGTCTTCCACGATGCAAGGTGTTCGTATCGATGGAAATCTCCGTTCGCAACCGCAGGGAGTCTCTCGGCGACAACCCATCCGTAGAACTCCCGTTGATTGAAGAGTTCGACGCGATCAACGAGGTCGACGAGGGACTCCCGTCGCTTCCAGAAGCCGCGCGTCGTGCGGATAGGGGTCGCCGGCCAGTCGTCTCCGTGTGGGTGTGCGGCAATCAGTCCGGCGCCCGCCGCTCGAGCCTCATGAAGCGACTTCTCCATCCCACCGTCCACCGTGATGAATTCGCGTAGCCCGACTGCCACGGTGTGAATCGCCTCGTCGGGTTCGGGGCTGTTGATCGTGAGTTCGAGACCGGGCAACAGGAGCATCCCGTAGGAGCCGAGGGCGCGCTCCGCTTCCTCTTCGATGGCGAGCAGGTACGTGGCGAAATTTCCGTCGTCGAGATACCGGTGATTCCGAGAGCACGGATCCTGTGGGTCAAGCACGTGATCCGTTACGCACAAGACGTCGAACCCACGGTTGCCGTAGAGGTCGACGAGCGCGGGCAGCGTATACTCGCCGTCGCTCCACGTCGTGTGAGCATGAAGCTCGCACAGAAGTGGGCGCACCTTTGTTCGATTCTCCATGCTCCCAGAGTGCCCGCGCCTATCACAACGGTGGGCTGAGATCTGGTAAACGACAGGTAACGGACCCTTGTCCGCGTCGAAGCCCGTCGAGGCTGCCGATTCACTGCCCGATCACTCGATCCATCGAAGTTTGTCAATATTGATGGCGATCGATATTGTCCGCGGCATGGACGACCCGAAGTTCGTCGATTGCTGTACGCCACTTGCCGGATCAAATCTCTCCGCGACTGACGCAGAAGAACTCGAGCGACTCTTTCGTGCTATCGCAGACCGTCATCGTCTACGGATCCTCAATGTCCTCATGCGTGCCCAAGGTGAGGCCGTCTGCGTCTGCGAATTCGTTCCCACGCTCGGGCTCTCGCAGCCGACCGTCAGCTACCACCTCAAACAGTTAGCCCTCGCCGGGCTAATCGCTCGCGAACGGCGCGGGACGTTTGTCTACTACTCCCTCGCCGACGGCGCGCTCGAGCAGCTGCGCGGACTGCTGGCGGAACCAGCGAGGCTCGTGTCCGCGAGTTGACGACGTGGAGCTCAGGCCACTCAGGACGTGCCTGGCGGCCGAGGCGATCGGCACATTCGCCCTGGTCTTCGCCGGCTGTGGGGCAATCATGGTCGATGCCGAGACTGGCGCTCTCGGCAACCTCGGCATTGCCCTGACCTTCGGCCTCGCCATCATGGCGATGATCTATGCCGTCGGCCACATCTCGGGCGCGCACTTCAATCCGGCGGTGACGTTCGCCTTTACGCTCACTCGACACTTCCCGTGGCGGCGGGCTGTCGCCTACGTCGGGGCGCAGTCGTTGGGCGCGCTCGCTGCGGCATCACTTCTGTTGGCAACGCTCGGCGACGTCGTCAACCTGGGCGCGACGACTCCGTCCGGAAGTGACGGTCAGTCATTCGTCTGGGAAATCGTCCTTACTTTCTTTCTGATGTTCGTGATCATGGCCGTGGCCACTGACACCCGAGCGGTCGGAGAAGCAGCTGCGCTCGCCATCGGTGGAACAGTTGCGCTCGACGCCCTGTTCGGCGGCCCGGTCTCCGGTGCGTCGATGAACCCGGCTCGATCGCTCGGCCCCGCATTGGTTTCGGGCGAGGTTCAATCGCTCTGGATTTATCTCCTGGCTCCGCTCATGGGAGCGACACTCGGTGGCGTCACCTACCAGTTCGTGAGGCGCGAGCGGGTGGGCGCTCCTGACCTGCCGGTTCGTGATACGAAGAGAGCCGCGTGACCACGAACGTTCTCTTCGTTTGCGTGCAGAATGCGGGCCGTTCGCAGATGGCCGAAGCCTTCTTCGAGCAGACTGCGAATGGGGAGCACCACGCGCGGTCGGCAGGAACCCGCCCCGCCGAGCGGGTTCATCCTGAGATTGTCGAAAGCATGGCCGAGATCGGGATCGACCTCGCCCATCGAGTCCCGCACCGCCTGAACACCGATGACGTCGCTTGGGCGGACGTAGTGATCACAATGGGCTGCGGGGACGAGTGCCCGGTTGTTCCGGACACCGAGTACGCGGACTGGGACCTC
>CAYTCZ010000082.1:0-10388 GCA_964436315.1 uncultured Gaiellales bacterium
CTCCCTGCGTCCTGGCCTCACGGCGTACATCGCACCCCGGCGACGAGGAGTCATTTGAAACGAGTTCTAACAGCGGCGCGCCCTACGCCTCACGCGCGCGGGCCGCTTGCCGTTCCGCCGCAGGCGTGCCAGGTACAGCACCGATCGCGCCGTTGAATGCGGCCTCGATCACCTCATCGATCGAGTCGACAGCGATGAACTCCATCTCGATGCGAACGTCCTCGGGGAGCTCCTCGAGGTCGCCCTCGTTCTCCTTGGGGATGATCACCCGCGTGATCCCCGCGCGCTCGGCCGCGAGAGCCTTCTCCTTCACGCCGCCGATCGGGAGCACCTGGCCGGTGAGCGTGATCTCGCCCGTCATCGCAACGTCTTCCGACACGGGCTGACCAGTTGCGAGCGAGGCGAGCGCAGTGGCCATCGTGATTCCCGCCGAGGGGCCATCCTTTGGAACCGCTCCGGCCGGAACGTGAATGTGAACGTCGCGGTGCTCGAACCAATCGCCCTCGGGGAGCCCGAGCTCGCGTCCGTGGCCACGAACCCACGAAAGCGCCGCCTGGGCCGATTCCTTCATCACGTCCCCGAGCTGCCCCGTGACGATGAGTCGCCCCTCCCCCGGCATGGTCGTTGCCTCGACAAACAGAACGTCTCCACCGGTCGCAGTCACCGCCAAGCCAGTCGCGACCCCCGGATCCGACGTCCGTTTCCGAACCTCGCCGGCAAAACGCCGGCGGCCCAGCCACTCCCGAATCCTCCGCTCGTTGATCCGCGAGCGTTTCAACTTTCCTTCGGCCGCCTGACGAGCTGCTTTCCGGCAGATCGCAGCAATCTCGCGGTCGAGGTTCCGCACGCCGGCCTCGCGCGTGTACTCGCGGATTAGGAGCCGGAGACCTTTGTCCGTGAAGACGAGCTGCTTCGGCTTAAGTCCGTGGGCTTCGAGCTGCTGGGGAACGAGGTAGCGGCGCGCGATCCCAACCTTCTCGTCCTCCGTGTACCCGGCGAGCGGAATGATCTCCATCCGGTCGCGGAGCGCCGGGGGCACCGTCTCGAGCTGGTTGGCCGTGCAGATGAACAGGATCTTCGAGAGGTCGAACGGGAGGTCGAGGTAGTGGTCGCGGAACGTGGAGTGCTGGGCAGGATCGAGTACCTCGAGCATGGCGCTCGACGGATCACCGCGGAAGTCCGAGCCCATCTTGTCGATCTCGTCGATCATGAAGACGGGGTTCTGGGACTCCGCGTCTCGGATCGCGCGGATGATCGTCCCCGGCATGGCACCGATGTAGGTTCGCCGGTGGCCGCGAATCTCGGCCTCGTCGCGAACGCCGCCCACCGAGATTCTGACGAACTTCCGTCCGAGCGCACGGGCGATCGACTGGCCAAGTGAGGTCTTCCCGACGCCCGGAGGGCCCACGAAGCAGAGGATCTGGCCCGAGACCTCGCCCGTCAGTTTCGACACAGCAAGGTGCTCCAGGATCCGCTCCTTGATCTTGTCGAGGTCGTAATGATCCTCGTCGAGCACCTTCCTCGCGTGCTCGAGATCGAGGTTGTCGTCCGTCGTGACGTTCCAGGGGAGCGACAGGATCCACTCGAGATACGTGCGGATCACCCCGAACTCGGCCGCGGCCGGGGGGAGCTTCGCAAGCCGGTCCAGCTCCCGACGCGCCTGCTTCTCGGCATCTTCGGGCAGATCTACCTCTTCGATCCGCGCGCGCAACTCGGCGATCTCGGCTTGCTGCTCGTCGCCTTCGCCGAGCTCCTCCTGAATCGCCTTCATCTGCTGGCGGAGGATGTGCTCGCGCTGCGTCTTTTCGATCTCTTCCTGAACCTGTGACTGGATCTTGGTACCGAGCTCGAAAGTCTCGACCTCGCGGCCCAGGATCACCGAGAGCCGGCGCAGGCGATCCTCAACGTTGGTCTCCGCGAGAAGTTCTTGTTTCTCTTCGATCGGCAACCGCATCGTCGCCGCGATGAGGTTGGTAAGGGCTCCGGGACCATCGACGTTGACGACGGCGAGCTTGAGCTCGTCGGGCAAGTTGGGTGCGAGATCGATGATGCGAGAGAACAGCGACTCGACGTTCCGTCCGAGCGCCTCGACCTCTTTCGACTCGACGACAACGTCGGGATACTCGGCGAACTCTCCCGTGAGATACGGCTCGTCGCCCACAACGCGGACGAGTCGGATGCGCTGAAGGCCCTGGACGACGATCCGGAGGGTCCCATCGGGGACGCGCATCATCCGCTGAACGACCGCGGCGACACCGACGTCGTAGATGTCGTCGGCCGAGCGCGCCTCGCCCTCGGCCTCCTTCATCGCCACGAGCGCGATCATCTGATCGCCTTCGACCGCATCATCGACCAGGCGGACCGAGCGCTCCTGCCCGACGGCGAGAGGGGCGATGGACTCGGGAAAGACGACCGCTTCCCGGAGCGGCAGGATGGCCAGGCTGTCCGGCAGACTCTCGGGGAGTCCCTCGGGCGTTTCGATCGTTTGCTCGACCTCGCTCACTGCCGCAAGGTTGAGATCGGCACCTGGACCGGCCCGGACGACCGGGTCGCCACCGGCAAGACGACCGTCAGGAGCCCGTCCACGAAGTTTGCCGTCGCCGATGCGGAGTCAACGGGCTCGGCGATCGGCACCCGCCGTTCGAACGTTCCCTGGATGATCTCCATGATCTGGTACGTACGTCGCATCGAGGCGTGGTGTGATCGGGTGCCCGTGATGATCAATCCGCCTTCGACGACCTCGAGCTCGACGTCTTCCGGGCGGACGCCGGCGAGCTCGGCGACCACGGTGATCGTCGGAGGATCGTCGGTGCGGAAGACATCGACAGGCGGTCGAAACGCGCGACGACGGGCTACAAGTCGCGGCATCTGGGACAGGTTGTTGAACAGCTCGTCCACTTCGTCCATTAGCCGCTTGATGTCTCGGCCCTCGGCCATTGCTCAATCGTAGCGCTAGACGGCCACTCGAAAATCGGCGGGATCCGTAACTTCCCGTAACGTCGTTCAGCGTCTCCTCGGATGCCTGAAGCCTGGCCATCTGCGACGCTCGAGCGGAGATCAGGTCGCCCTCGGGTTCGGAGGCCCTCGAGGGCGGCCTTTCTCCTTTTAGGTGGCCTCCCCGGTGGGTAACACGCACACCTTTCCGGCTGCAAACCGTCGCAGGCCAGCGTCCTCAGTCGCGCCCATATTCCAACCACTATGAACGCTCCTTGCGTCCTTGGCCTGCTCGGTTTTCGCGCGGCCAGATGCACGCGTACCCACCCGGGGCGACCACTTCTATCGCGAATAAGTTGTCAGCTTCGCACCACGAGGACCGCGGCCTCGGCCTGATGCGCCACGCGCTCGCTGACGCTCCCGAGCGCCCGAAGCCCGTGGAGGCCCCGGCTCCCCACCACCAGGAGATCGGATGGCTGTGCTTTCTGTGTCAAGGCCTCGACCGGCGATGCATCCACGACCTCGACCTCGAGCGCCTCTTCCGTCTTCTCTCGGTCGAGTGCCTTGCCTCCCGTGGCCGTAACTCCAGTGATCGGGACGGAAAGACGTTCTGCGAGTTCCCGCGCGGTCTGGGCGGCGGCTTGGGATTCGGGCGATCCGTCGATCCCAACGACGACTGACCGTGGAAAGCGCGCAGGCTCGATGCCGGCACGCGAGACGAAGACCGAGCAGGGAGCATCATGGAGCATCGCCGTCATTACGCTTCCCATGAGGATTCCGGCGCCGCGACGGTGACCGTGGGAACCGACGACAAGAAGCGTTGCATCTGTCCGCTCGATCTCCTCGAGCAGCGTCGGAATCGGTCTCCCGCTCACGCGTATCCGCTCGACTGATGTCAGCGCCTCCGTGACCTCGTCAAGGCGATTCCGGACGCCTTGTTCGAGCTGATCGAGAGCGTCCGACGCGACGAAGCCTGCCTGCGCAATGACTCCGGTGTCGACCACGCCAACGGCGATCAGCCTCGCGTCGTCGGGAAGGAGACGGGAAACGAGAACTGCCGCATCGACGCTCTCTTGCGACTCATCAATACCGGCTACAACACGCTGGAAGGCCACGCCTGCAGGCTAACTGACGTCAGCCCACTCCCCTCCGCGGGGCTACGGATCGCGCCGCGTGCGAAGCCGCGGATTGCGCCGCGGGGAACCTACATCGCGCTACCGTTTGCGGTAGGAGACGGCGAAGGAGGATTGCATGGCCAAGGCATCGTTTGCCGCTGGATGTTTCTGGGGCATCGAATCGGCGTATCGGAAGATCCCCGGCGTCACCACGACTGCTGTCGGATATGAGGGTGGAACGACCGAAGATCCGACGTACGAACAGGTATGCACCGGCAATACCGGCCACGCGGAGACCGTCGAGGTCGACTACGACCCGGAGCAGGTCTCGTACGAGGAGTTGCTTGACACCTTCTGGGAGGTCCACGATCCAACCAGCCTGAATCGCCAGGGGTGGGACGTCGGAACCCAGTATCGCTCGGCCATCTTCTTCCATACCCCCGAGCAGGAAGCGGCAGCGATCGCCTCACGGGACGCCTACCAGGAGAAGGTCGGTCGGCAAATCGTCACCGAGATAGTTCCAGCGGAAGACTTCTACCGAGCCGAGGAATACCACCAGCAGTACGAGGAGAAGAAGAAGGGCCTGTTCGCGCGGCTTCGCTGAGAGTCTCGGCTTTAGCCGAGAAATTCTAAGAACTGCCCCAAGAGATAGGCGGCTACCCGTCGCCTTCGGGCGGTGGGACGATCACAACTGGACAGCGGGCATGCCGGAGACATTCATCCCCGGCCGAGCCGGTCAGTCGCGCTCGGACACCGCCTTCCCTGCGGGATCCGAGAACGAGGAGATCGGCCGAATCCGAGGCATCGATGAGCGCCCGCGCAGGATGGGCATGCTCCACGAGTGTCGGTTGAAGGTCTATCCCGTTGACGCCCTCGAGCGCGCGGGACAGGATCTCTCTCGCTTCACTCTCGTAGCGACTGTGTTCCTCGTCGAAGTCGGGCTCGTGGATTACAGCCCGACCGAGAACGCCAGCTTCCGGCAGACCTGCGGTAAGTGGCATCGTCCACACGTGTAGGACCTGTAAGGTCGCGCCTCGGAGTTTTGCCTCTTCCGCGGCCCAGGTGACGGCGGCCCGGGCACCCGCCGAGTCGTCCACTCCCACTACGATCAAACCGCTGTCAGCCACGACGCGAGTATAAGTCGGGCACAGCCGAGCTCTGCACTGCGGCTCCATGGCGGCCTACGGGTTTATCCGGACATCGTTTCGGCGGAAGCACTGATGTGTGAATTCGATGCGGAGCGCACCATGCGAGCGTGGAGAGTTACGCCGTCACGTGGCGAGAGCCCGCTCGTCCCGTTTACGCAGGCAAGCTCGAGCTCGAGAAGGAGTATCTGCGGTTTGAAGGCGCCGCCTCACCCAGGCGTCTTCTCGATCAGAAGATTCTCTACCGTGATCTCGAGTCAGTCGAGGTCGGGCGCGGGCGCATGGTGGCGGGGGGAGCACGGCGAACGCTCGTACTCAAGTCCCGCTTCGGAAGTCCGATTCTCATCGAGAGCGTCGCCGGTCTTGGAACCTTGACCGAGATGGCCGCGCGCATCGGGCCGGTATCAGGCACGATGACCGCATGAGCAGGCTCCTTGTCGTCGCCCCGCTGAAGGAAGGGGCCAGAGACCAGGCCCACGAACTTCTCCAGCAGGGGCCTCCGTTCGAACTCGACGCCACGCCGCTCGAACAGCACGCGGTGTTCCTGACAGATCGCGAGGTGGTCTTTCTGTTCGAAGGCCCGGAGGTCCGCGACACTGTTCAGCGCCTCGCGCAAGATCCAGGCGTGTGGCGTACGGCCGCGGCCTGGAGGTCGTGCCTCGCGGGACGTCCTCGCCTCGCGGACAGCGCGTACGACTGGGTAAGGGGGTCAGGTCTCTAATGTTGCAGCTAGCTGCAACATTAGAGACCTGACCCCGCCTCGCTTCGACATCATTCATTCATGGCCTCGGATCACGCGATCGAGACGCAAGAACTCGTCCGCGAGTTCAAAAAGGGTCCGCGCGCCGTTGACGGCGTCGACCTCTACGTCGATCACGGCGAGATCTACGGCTTCCTCGGCCCCAACGGCGCCGGCAAGTCGACAACAGTGCTGATGTTGACCACCCTGCTCCCCCCGACGTCGGGGCGAGCTTGGGTCGCGGGGCACGACGTCGTCAAGGAGGGGCCTGCGGTAAGGGCCGCGATCGGGGCGGCACTGCAGGAAGCGGCCCTCGACCCGCTGCTGACTGCGCGTGAGCATCTCAAGCTCCAGTCGGCACTCCACGGCCTTTCTCGGGCCGACCGGAACCGGCGATCGGAAGAACTCCTGCGCCGCGTCGGCCTGACGGACGCCGCCGATCGAAAGGTCGGCGGGTATTCCGGCGGCATGAAACGGCGGCTGGATCTCGCCTTGGCGCTCGTCCACGGCCCACGGATCCTCTTCCTCGACGAGCCGACCACGGGCCTCGATCCGCAGAGCCGCAGCGCCTTGTGGGATGAAGTTGGTCGCCTCGCTCGCGAGGAAGGCGTGACCGTCTTTCTCACGACCCAGTACCTGGAGGAAGCCGACGTCCTGGCCGACAGGGTCGGGATCATCGACCACGGACACCTCGTTGCCGAAGGGACTCCGGCCGAGCTCAAGGCCGAGATCGGGCGTCCCCGGCTCGAAGCGATCCCTGCAGATCCCGCCGAGACCGAAGCAGTCACCGAGGTGCTCTCGCGGTTCGGCAAGCCGTGCGCCGGGTCACACGGCACGATCGCGGTCCGCCTCGACGACGGAGCCGAGGGCCTCGCCGGGGTGGTCCGGATGCTCGATGCGGAGGGCCTCCAGATTCACGACCTTCAGCTCCACGCTCCCACGCTCGACGACGTCTTCTTGACGAAGACGGGCCGCTCGCTCGAAGGCGCAGCCGACGACGAAGAACAGGCCGGACCTGAGCCTGAGGCCACGCCGGAGCCGGCCTCCGCGTAGTGCTGCTTTCAGCGCACTAAGCGTGGCGAGTCCGCTCGCACTCCAGGTCAGCTCACTGGCCCGCCGGTCGGCCGTCCGCACCATTCGGCAACCGACGAGCTTCGTCCCTGCCCTCGTGTTTCCGCTCCTTCTGCTCGCGGTAAATGTCGGTGGTCTCGACTCGGCAACACGCCTTCCTGGGTTTCCGACCGACTCCTTCCTTCAGTTCGCCCTCGCGTTCATGTTCGTCCAGGGTGCGCTCTTCGCCACGTCGGCGGCCGGGACCGACCTCGCTCGCGATATCCAGACCGGCTTCCTCAATCGTCTTGCCCTGACACCACTTCGCGGAACGGCGCTCCTAACGGGACAACTCGCCGGCGTCGCCGTCCTCGGACTCGTGCAGGGAGTGGTCTTCCTGAGCGTTGGCCTGATCGCCGGTGCAACGCTCGAGGCCGGCTTTGCCGGTGCGGTCCTGATCGTCATCCTTGCGATCTTGATCGCGCTCGCCTTCGGCTCAATTGGAATCTTCATGGCGCTCCGGACCGGGTCAGGCGAAGCGGTTCAGGGGTTGTTCCCCCTCCTCTTCGTGTTTCTGTTCCTGTCGTCGATGAACCTGCCGCGCGAACTCATCGAGGCCGATTGGTTTCGAGCGGCGGCAACCGCGAACCCGGTCTCCTATCTCATCGAAGCGATTCGGAGCATGATCATCGAGGGCTGGAACGGGCAGGCGATCGCTCTCGGATTCGTGATCGCTCTCGTGATTTTCGGACTCGGGCTCGCAGGCGCCGCGATTTCGCTGCCGAGGAGGCTCGCGCGGACGTGATCCGTCACCGGTTGATTGCGATCGCGCTGGCCGTCGCCTGGCGGAACCTGCACAACTACTTCCGAAATCCCTCGCTCTTCCTACCGGGGCTGCTGTTCCCCTTGTTCTTCTTTGCGGCCTTCGCCGGAGGCCTCTCACGGATCGAGGACGTTCCGGCCTTCGACTTCCCGACGGGGTACACGTCGTTCCAGTACGTCTTCGTGCTGTTGCAGTCCGCGGCCTTCGGCGGAGTGTTTACGGGGCTCTCGATCGCTCGTGATTTCGAGAGCGGATTCGCACGCCGACTCCTTCTCGCCGCCACTCGTCGCCCTGGGATCCTGGCCGGGTACACGATGGCCGCGCTCGGGCGCTGGGCGTTCACGGCGTCGGTCGTGACGGTCGTCGCGGTCGCGGTTGGCATGGAGGTCGGTGGAACCGGCGTCGATCTCTTCGGTCTCTTTGTGATCGCGCTGCTCGTGAACCTGCTCGGCGCTCTTTGGGCCGCAGGAATCGCGATGCGCTTCCGGACGATCCAGTCCGGCCCCCTGATGCAGGTTCCGGTCTTCATCCTTCTCTTCCTCGCTCCGGTCTACGTGCCGACCGCGCTCCTCGCAGGCTGGATCGAAGCCGTCGCCCAGGTTAATCCCGTGACCTATCTCCTGGAGGCAGGACGCGGATTCATCTCCGGTGAACCGACTCGGGTCGGGCTCGCCTACGGTCTCGGTCTCGTCCTCGCGGCCATCTTGCTCCTATGGGCGCTCCGCGGTCTTCGCAAGGCCGAGTCGGCTGGTTAGCCCCAACTACAGATCGGCGGCCAGAGTTGCCCAGCCAAACTCGGGCGCACCGACCGGAGCCCCGGAAAGTGGATTGAAGAATTCATTGAACCCGCCGTGCTCGACGAGCTCGTGCGAACGGACAACGATCTGCTCGGCGAGGTCGTCGTACCCGTGCTGACGAAGGCCCTGAACGATGTACCAGTTCGTGTTCATCGAGGTCGGGCCGCGCCAGATGAACCGTGTGCGCCACAAGCGATGGTTGGCGCTAAACGTCGGCTCGTCGCGGGCGACCGACGGGACGGGGTAGGTCGTCCAGAACTCCCGCGGATCGGCGAGGTGCTCGACGAGGGCGTCGGCAACATGCCGCGGCAGGTCGGGGAGAATGAGTGGCATGAGACAGTGGATCGTCTTGACCGACGGGCGGTGGTGTCCCGGCCCCTGGAGGTTGAAGAACAGGCGGCGTCGCTCGCAGTAGGAGTGCTCCAGAAGCGCAGCGGTGACCGAGTCCGCCCGCTCGGTCGCCCACGTCGCCACGCAATCACGGCCGCATCGCCTCGCGAGGCGGCTCAAGACACGGAGGCCGTGGCCGTAGATCGCGTTCACGACGACGTCCTCCTGGTGATGGGTGTAGCGGGTAAAGATCCGGTCGAGTTCGTAGTCGACCAGCTTGTTTTTGAACTGCGCCCAGCGGGGTCGGACAAACATCGAGCCGGCATTCCCATGTCGGATGTTCAGCATTTCGTCGTAGGCAGGGCTGTGGTCGAGCCCGCTCTCGAACTGCGAAATGATCGAGATGAGCCCGTCGCGATCGGGATCGCGGCGATCGGCGAGGTAGCGGAAGTAGCGCTCCAGCGACGGCAGGACTTCCTCGAGGTAGGCGTCCCCACCGCCGGCGTCGGCAATTCGCTCGACCGTCTGCGCGATCACCGGCGGCTGAATCCCGGCCGTGTGAGCCGGCTTCTTCGCGAACGGGAGACCGCCGCCGTGTTGGCTTTCGAGGAAGTGCCAGGAGAACGGCGACACTCGCGCCTGATTCCAGAAGACGACGTGGGGGATCATGCCTTCCTCGTCCTGCCAGTCGAGGAGTCCTCCGAGCTCAGCAGCTGCCCGTTTCCAGTCGGCGTGTGTCCACACGATCGAGTGAAAGCACGAGTCCCAGAACCACTGGAACGGATAGGGGCGAATCGAGGGGACACTGAAGACGTACGGGCGGCCGTCCCTCGTTGCGGTCTGGGTGTTTGCCGCCAAGCGGCGAAGTGCAGCTGCGAGCATTGGCACCTGGATGGGGAGATGCGTCGAGGCGCGGACCGGGCGGCGCCCAGGTCCTGTTCAGGCCGTGATTCTTACAGGCCCGCGGGCTAGCGCACCGTCGGCCGACTGCTGGGTCGGCCGGTCGGCCAGAAGAACGCCGCCGCCGCGACTGCGTGCGCGACGATCGAAAAGGCGACAACAAGTTTGAGCTTCCGCACTGCTTCCTCCGAGTGCCTTGTAACGCCTGTATCGGCTTCGCGGGCGCTGCCTTTAGTCCTTCCTTAGGACAGTCTTTCGACAGATCGCGTCGGTCGGAGACCGACGTCACGTGAGGTGCCGCGCTCAGAGCCCGTATACGAGCGTTAGCACCTCGTCGAGGGAGCGGAGTTCTTTTGCGTCCAGCAGCCCGACAGATCGTCCGAGGCGATGTGGATCCATGACCGTCGTCTGCTCGACAAGGACTCGCGTATCGCGTATCACGGCCTTGGAGTGTGATCGTCGGACGAAAACGCGGCGGTCGGGCGCTCGTCGACGTCGGCGCATGTGGCACGAATCGTGCTACAGGACGTCAGACTAGGGTTCCGGCATGCAGTC
>CAYTCZ010000082.1:10488-18273 GCA_964436315.1 uncultured Gaiellales bacterium
CAGGAGCTCACGCTGAGAGCCGTCGTCTTCACCGGCGCCGGCGGTAACGAGGTTGTCCGAATCGAGGAGCGGTCGGACCCTGAGCCCGGATCCGAGGAGGTCGTGGTCAGAGCGCGTTTCGCCGGGCTCAATCCGGCCGACACCGTTCAGCGTGCCGGCCACTATCCCGCTCCGCCGGGTTCGCCTCCGGATATCCCGGGGCTCGAGGTCGCCGGGACCGTCACGGCGAGCGGTTCGCGTGTGACGGCTTGGGAGCCCGACGATCGGGTGTTCGGTCTCGTCGGAGGAGGCGGCCTGGCGGACACGGTGACCGTTCACGAACGACATCTCGTCCGAGTGCCAGGTCGGCTGTCAGAGGAAGAGGCAGCAGCGGTGCCCGAGGCGTTCATCACCGCTCACGACGCGATCGCGAGCCAAGCCGGGCTCAGACCCGGCGAGACTCTCCTCGTTCACGGAGCAGCCGGTGGCGTCGGGTCTGCCGCAATCCAGATTGGACGGCGCATAGGGGCGCGGCCGGTCGGAACGACCCGCTCGCCCGAGGCGGCGTCACTCGTGACGGATCTCGGAGGCGAGGCGCTCCCGAGTAAGGGTTTCGCCGATCAGGTTCTCGAACTGACGGACGGGGCCGGCGCCGACGTCATCCTCGAGCTCGTCGGTGCCCCCAACTTCCCGGAGAATCTGAAAGCGCTGGCACCCAAGGGGCGGATCGTGGTTGTCGGTGTCGGAGCCGGACACGAGATTCAACTCCCGCTCCGAGCCTTGATGGGAAAGCGTGCGTCAATCCGCGGCACCCTCCTGCGAGCGCGGCCGCTCGAGGAGAAGGCGCTCGCCGTTCGGGCCTTTGGTCGTGAGGTCGTTCCTGGTCTTGCCGACGGAAGCATGAAGGCCGTCATCGACTCGGTCTTCCCCGTGGACGGGATCGCCGACGCCTTCGATCGCCTCGACAGACGCGGCAAGCTCGGCAAGGTGCTCGTCGAGTTCTAGCGTCTAGCCGCTGTCCGAGCCGCTCGGGAGGTAGACCTCGAGACCAGGGCTGGCGCCGGCGAGCGAGAACCAAAAGCCGCGCCGCGTCGGGAGGGGCTCGAGCTGCGTGCCCTCGAGCTCTCCGGAGACCGCCCGGCCGGAGGAATCCCACCGACTCTCGGTCTCATCGTCGACGACACCCTCATCGGTGATCCGAAATGTCAACGACCTACCGTCCACAGCCGCCTCGTACGCCGAGGCGAAGCCGCTCTGGCGGGAGAAGACGACGATCGGACGACCGCCAAGCTCGTCGTTGACTGCGACGTCGCCAATCAGCCCCGGAGGGTAGGCGCGTACCGCCTCGCCCACTTCGACCACCACGACGATCTCGCTCGCGCGAAGGCGCGCGTCGAGCTTGTCCTCGTTTACCGGAAACGGGAAGTTGCCGCGGTCGAGTTGCTCGGCGTACGGTCCGAACAGATCCGTGGGCGGAGAACTGTCGGCAAACCGCTGCTCTCCGTCGGCGATCAGGACCGCCTGTCGGGGTGGTCTGACAACCAGTCTCCCCACGTCGCTACCGTCGACGGTAAGACATCGAGTCGCGCGCCCGTCAAGTCGCCGACGATCGCCTCTCCGCCGCATGCGGCGGCACGCAGTGCCACCGTGACGATCAGGAAAACCGAGAGCGCGAGACGACTACGAGCGAGCGTCACCGGGTGTTCGGCGCCCGAAGAGCGAGAGTCCGAAGGCGCCGATCGCGGCCCCGAGGAGCCCTCCAACGATGACCTCGAACCAGACTCCGCCGGGGAGCCCCTCGACCAGAGTCGCATGTGGCTCGCTATCGAGCACCAGGATCGCCACCCAGCCGAGCCCGATCGCGACCAGGCCCGAACCGCCTGCCACGAACATGCCGAGGCGATCGAGGGGACGCTGCGTCATCCATCGCACCAGCAATCCCGGAGCCATTGCACCGACAAGGGGGGCGAAGTGGTACGTCTTGCCAGTCCATGCCGTAAGCCCAACCCACGCGCCCGAAACGAGGAGTGCGAGCGCAAACCCGTACAGGTACGGACGCCAGCCCGCCTCGGGCCGCCGGGCGCCGGAACGACTCTCAAACAAGCTGGCGATCCGGCGAGGAGAATCGGCGGTGGCCACGCCCGTTCGATGCCGCACCCAAGTCGCCCGTCGCATGAGAACGGTCGCGACGGATCGGATGGGTCAGGGTTGCCTCTCGGCGCACCAAAGATTCTGAGCATGTCTTCCGCGGGGACCTCGTGCGGCTGAAGCGGGCCTTTCTGGTCGTGGGACTGCTTGTCGCAGGCCTCCTCGTCGCTGCCGGCTGCGGCGGTGGCGATGACACCCAACGCGAGCGACGAACCCGTCGCGGCGGAGCCCGCAACCCGCATATCTCCTTCTTCCAGCAGACGGACGGGGGAGCCGGGACCTCGTCTCACTCAAGCTCGACTCGGAGAACGTCCCGCACATCGCGACGGACGAGGTTACCGCCGCCTCACCTCTCGACGGGGTCGTCTTCTACGTCACCCTGTCTTGACCGTGAGATCCGGCTCGTCGTGAAACGGCTCGGTTGACGGCGGCCTCGCCCCACTTGTGATCTCTGACGCCGCCTCCTGCACGGCGCGAACAATCTTGTGGTAGCCCGTGCACCGGCACAGGTTCCCGCCGAGGGCCCGCCTGATCTCCTGGTCGCTGGGACTCGGCAACCGGTCCAACAACGCTTTCGAGGAGATGAGCATTCCCGGCGTACAGAAGCCACACTGCACCCCTCCCGCTTCGAGAAATGCACGCTGGAGAGGATGCAGTTCGCCGCTGACCGCGAGTCCCTCGACGGTGAGAACCTCCCGACCGCCGGCCTGAAGGGCCAGGAACGAGCAGGAATTGAGCAGCCTACCGTCGAGCAAGACCATGCAGGCCCCACACTCGGAATCGTCACAGCCCTCTTTTGTGCCGGTGAGACCGAGGTCGTGCCGAAGAACCGTTAGCAGGGTGCGGTCGTGAGGTACATCGACCTCGTAGCCCGTTCCGTTGACCGTTATGCGCATCGGATAGTTCATCAGTCCCCCCCACCTGCCCTGTCGATCGCAAGCCCCAGCGCCCGTTCGACTATGACGGGGACCATCTTGCGCCGGTAATCCGCCGACGCCCGTACGTCATCGATCGGCGCAACGACGTTCGCCGCTGAGGCCCCGGCCTCGGCAAGAAGCTCGGCCGTGGGAGCATTGCCGGCAAGCTCGGCCTCCGCCTCTGGCGCACGGACGCAGGTCGGTGCGACCGCGGTCAGCGCGATTCGTGCTTCACGAATCGTGCCGTCGCCTCCGAGGACGACCATTGCGGCCGCTCCAACGATCGCGATCTCCATCGCTTGGCGGTATTCGAGCCGAAGGTACGCGCTCCCGGCGTTTTCCGGCAGGGCCGGGATCACCACCTCGGTCAGCAGTTCATCGGGCTTCGCTGCGGAACGGCCGGGCCCCTCGAGGAAATCCGCGATCGCGACTCGGCGCGAATCGGTGCTCGACCGTAGCTCAACACTGGCGTCGAAGACCAGCAACGGGCTGCCGGTCTCCATGGCCGGCGACGCGTTGCAGAGATTTCCGCCGATTGTTCCGACGTGGCGAGTAGCGGGCGAGCCGACGAGTTTTGCCGCATCGACCAGTGCTGTGTACCGGTCTCGGAGCAGCTCCGAATCTTCCATCTGCTGATACGAGACGAGCGCTCCGATCGACACGGTTTCGTCGCTTTCCTGAATCCCGCCGAGCTCGCTGAGTCGATGGACCGCCACCAGGGCGTCCGGAAGTGGGGTTTTCGTACCGCGCGCGCGGACAACGAGATCCGTGCCGCCTGCAACGACGCGCGCGCCAGCCCCGTGCTCGGCCAGCGTCTCGAGCACTTCGTCGACAGACTGAGGTTCGAGATATGTCCCGGACATCTACCCCGCCTCCGGCTCGATCGCTTCCCACACCCTCGGTGGCGTCATCGGAAGCTTGCGCACACGGACTCCGGTTGCGTTGGCAATGGCGTTGGCAACGGCACCTCCCGTCGGCACGACGGGTGGCTCGCCGACACCCTTGCTTCCTCGCGGTCCACCCTCCGGCACGGTGGTCTGGATGAAAGCGATCTCGACCGGTGGAACGTCGGCGGCGGTCTGGAGCTTGTAGTCGAGGAGATGAGGATTCGACTGAAGCCCACCGTCGACCACTGTCCCCTCGGTGAGCGCTGTACCCAGCGCATGGGCGATTCCGCCTTCGACCTGGCCCTCGGCGCCCACCGGATTGAGCACCCGACCGTAGTCGTGTGCCGCCGCAACCTTCTTGACGCGGACGACGCCGGTGCGCTTGTCCACGGCGACCCTGGCTGCTTGGCAGAAGAACGCCGGGGCGGCGAAGGCCGGGAAGATCGCGCGACCGCTACAGGAGGCGGCATTGTTCTCGGGCATCGGAGGCTTTGGCGGCGAACCTCGGCCGAGGATCATCTGGCCCCTTCCGCTTGCCCGACTGGCTAACTTCGCGACTGAAACCGAACGATCAGGCGCGTCCTTCGCGCGCGCGGCGCCGTCCGCGAGTTCGAGATCGGTGGGTGCGGCCTCGAGCTCGTCGGCCGCAAGTTGAAGGAGCCGCTCACGGACCTCCTGGGCAGCAGCAACAACGGCACGACCTGCGTTGAACGTCGTCTGTGAGCCGCAACTGCCCATGTCCCAGAGACCGGTTTCGGTGTCCTGGTAGTGAAACGAGATCTGCTCGGGCTCAAGGCCTAGTTCACCCGCCACCAGAAGCGCGAGCCCCATGACCGCGCCTGAGCCGTTCTCCTGCGCTCCCGTGACGATCGTGGCTGACCCGTCGGTGTTCAGTGTCACGTAGGCGCCCGCCGTGTTCGGCAAGCTGAACCACCAGCCACAAGCGAGCCCAAGACCCTCGCCTTCGAGAACGTCGTTGCCCCAGCCGATCATCTCGGCCGCCTTCCCGACGCACTCCTTGACGCCGATTCCGTCGTAGATCTGGCCGGTTGGGCCCTCGTCTCCCTCTTCGGCGAGGTTCTGGAGACGAAACTCGAGGGCGTCCTTCGAGACGCGCTCCGCGAGAAGATCTGTGTGTTGCTCGACGGCCCAACATACCTGCGGTCCCGTCGGCGCTCGGGTTGAGCCCGCGGGGGTTCGGTTCGTGTAGACCGTATGCCCCTCGATGAGGAGATTCGGAATCTTGTAGGGACCGGCCGCCATCATCGTCGCGATCTCGGTGGCGCCGGGGCCGTGCGCGGCGTAGGCGCCCGTGTCGAGCCGGAGCTTTGCTTGACGAGCAGTGATCGTGCCGTCGCTACGGACACCGGTCTTCAAGTCCATCACGATCGCGTGCCGCGCCATGTCTGGCGCGATGAACTCGGCGTTGCGATCGAACACGACGCGAACGGGTCTCCCCGCCTTCTTCGCGAGCGCGGCGACGTGGGCTTCATAGTGGAACTCACATTTCCCGCCGAAGCCGCCGCCGAGCGTCGGGACGATCACACGGACCGACGACTGGGGAATCTGAAGGGTGTGTGAAGTGCCATCTCGCGCCGCAAACGGCACCTGAGTCGAGGACCAGATTGTGACCTTCTCGCCCTCCCATTCGGCGAGCACAGCGTGTGGCTCGATTGGAACCGGATGCGACTGATCGGCGACGTAGCGCTCCTCCAGGATCTCGTCTGCTTCCGCAAACCCTGCATCGACATCGCCTTTTTCGATCGTGACGTATGCGCAGTCATTTCCCTTGCGAATGAGGGGGGCCGCGTCGTAGCTTTCCCAGTCCTCGTGGACGAGTGGCGATCCTTCGGCGAGAGCTGCCTCGACGTCGAGGACCGGTGTGAGAGGCTCGTAGTCGACTTGGACGAGCTCCGCGGCCTCGCGTGCTGCCTCGGGCGTCATCGCCGCAACCGCTGCGACCACCTCGCCCTCGTAGCGTACGACGCCCTTCGCGAAGAGCGTCCGATCGTCGATGCCGCTGCCGTAGCGCAGATCAGGTGCATCGTCCTGTGTGACGATCGCAAGTACACCGGGCACTGAAGCTGCCCGACTGGTGTCGATCGCCTTGATCCTCGCGGACGGGACACCGGCGAAGACAAACTCACCGTGCAGCATCCCCGAGACCGTCATATCTCCTGTGTACCTGCTCTGTCCCGTGACTTTTTCGATTCCATCGCCTCGGACATATCGCTCGGCTGTCGCTACCGCCATTGAGGTCCTTTCGTACTTGGCCAACGTCCGGCCGTCATCCCAGTTTCGGTCCGCCGATACTACTTCGTCCCACAGCGATGACGCAGAACTATTCGGCGCACTTCGTCCAGGTCGGTCCGACGCGCCTCGCATATGAGGATCGAGGCCACGGGACTCCAGAAGTCGTGCTCTTCCACGGATTTGCTGCAAACCTCACGTCGTGGGCTCTGGTCGCGCCAGCGCTCGCTCACTCTTTCCGAGTCGTCGCGTGGGATCGGCCGGGCTTCGGTCAGAGCGAACTCCCAAGAGATGAGCGCCGGAGGGACCAGGTTCTGTCGGCGGCGGGCTCCGTCGAAATCACCTTGGGAGCGATGGATGCTCTCAGGCTTCGGTCGCCGATCGTCCTCGCCGGACACTCGGCCGGAGCGGCGGCCGCCGCGGAGGCTGCGCTCGCCGCGCAGAACCGCGTCGCTGGGCTCGTGCTCGAGGCACCTGCCATCGGTAACGATCTCGGCCCACCGGAACTCGTGAAGAAGCTCATCGGGAGCGGAACGGCGGCCGCGTTGGCTCCCTTGGTCCTCCGTACCTTCGCACCGCGGCTCGTCGGCCCGGCGCTACGGCTCGCCTACCACGACCCGGCCAACGCTCATCCGATGATTGTCGAGGGCTGGCAGCGCGCCGCTTCTCGATCGAGCTGGGCGGACGATCTCTGGGCGGTGACCACGGCGTGGCGGGCCACGGATCTCCAGGACCGCCTTAGCCAGATTCAGATTCCAGTCCTTGTCGTCACCGGCGATGACGACCGCATTGTCTCCGGCGATCGAACGGCGACTGTGGTCAAGGCCCTCGACGACGTGGAACTTGTCACGATCCCCGCATGCGGACATCTTCCGCATGAAGAGCGCCCGGAAGAGTTCCTCCGCGTGGTGACGGCCTTCATCAAGGAGAAGATCGGCGGGCCGTCCGATGCGGCGCTGACGCAGTGATCGAGATCGGTGGGGCCGAGGCGAGTCCGTCTGACGCGTTCCCGAGAATGATCGATACGAGGAGCGCTACCTGCGAAGCATGGGTGGCAGGAGGTGGACGTAGTGGGTGCTTGGTGGGCCGGTCTGGCCGGTTGGCAGAAGGGGTTGATCGGAGTCATCGCGGCTTTGATCATCGGAGGAGCGGCGGCGGGGATCGCAATTGCAGTCACCAGCGGCGACGACGAGCAAGCGGCAACCACCGGTACGACCGATACCTCGGCTACGACCACCGATCCTGAGTCCACGACCGAGACTGAACCCGATACGACAACCGAGACCGAGCCGGAGACCACGACCGAGACGGAACCGGAGACCACGACCGAGACCGAGCCCGAGACGACCACGGTGACCGGGACGGAGACTGAGACTGAGACCGAGCCAACGACCGAGACCGAGCCGGACGTGGAGCTGGTCGAGGTGCCCGACTCGTCGGTCTCGGCATCGATCGATCAGCCGTACAAGGTTCCGCCAGATGGGGGACAGGCCGAGGAGCCGGATGCGGGCGAACTCCCAGTGCCGCCGGGCACGGTCGATGCCAAGTGGTATCGGTCGGGAGACGTGTATGTTCTGATCTATGCCGCGCTCTCGCTCGAAGAC
>CAYTCZ010000083.1:0-18031 GCA_964436315.1 uncultured Gaiellales bacterium
CGCCGATATTTCCGTCATCGAAACCCGGATCGCACTTCTGGGCTGCTGTACTAGTCTGCCTCGAGTCGAGATACGAGGAGATGTACCGCGAGCTGGCCACCGCCGGGACCATCGAGAAGCTGCGGGCGAAACTCGAACCGCTTCGGAAGCGTGGTGCCGACGCTGACAGTGGCAGTCCGCCGGAGCACGACCGATTCATGCGAACATTGGTCCGGATACTCGATGAGAACGAGGACGGAACGCTCGACGACGAGGAGTTGCACCAGCTTCTGGCGATGCTCAAGCTCGCCGCCATCACTTCTGTGGCTGCGGAAGATGACGGTTGGAGTCTGCATCCTGAACCCGACGAACTACTCGCCGAAGCGCAAGAACGGGGCCTGATGGACAGGTTTCAGCCTGTGCTCGCCCTGGTCGATCCGCTGCTCCAAACTGGGCTGATGCGGCGGGACACGACTCGCAGCGCCGTGAAGTACGAGGTCGTGGACCGGGAGTGGGACTACGGTCGGTGGGTCGCCGTGCGTGTGCATCCCGTTCACAAGAAGGGGGCGCGGATCTCTTTCAAGGTGAAAGATCTCGTCGACAACGAGCTTCCGGATTCACCTTGGAGCCAGGTCCAGACCGGCCTAATCGCTATGGGCGCCGAGTTGTCCAAGAAAGGCAACTCTCTCAGTCTTGTCATTCCAGACTCCGAGACCGCTGAGCAGGTCGCCCGGCTGATATCCAGGGCTTGGCCCTTCGCCCCCGGCTGCCTGGAGGCGGAAGACTGACTACCAGAGCACGGACCTGCCCGAGGACCAATGAGCATTCAGGCGACCGGGCCTGTTCAGCCGATTGGTTCTCGGGCCAACAGGTCGTCGGGCGACACGAGGGTGAGTCCTTTCGCCCTCAGCAGGTTGGTGGCCACCTCACGAAGATGCACCTCAGCGGCAGCCGTATCGGCTCCGTGGCCCGCCTCGCGAAGCCTGACGAGGAGCTGAAGGAACGGCACCCACGGATTCGGGTCACCGCACTCCCGGCCGAGCTCGAGGAGGACGACCTCGTCCAGCATCATGAGAGCCTGTCCCCAGCCACGAACGGCGTCTGCCGGAATGCGGTCACCGCCGACCATACGGGTGGCCTCGACGTAGAGGCCGAGAGCTTGCTTCACGGTCATGGGCTCGCGGGGAGCGCCGAAACACAGGGTCTCCAGTCGCGCGATGCGGCGCTCGAGTACTGCCGTTGTCGCATCGTTCTCAGCCTTGGTCACGCTTCCATGATCTCACACGGAAGGGGCTGGGCCCAGGTCTGACGGTCCTGCGGCACCTGGGACCGAATGCGGGAGCCTCGCTCGAGGGAGCCGTCACATGGGTGAGGTAAGGTCGAGCCTCCATGCCCGACCGCCAGCGCGAAGCAACAGCCACCCCCCAGCTTCCAGTGCTCTTCGTCAACATCGGCTGGGGCCAGCGCTACGATGGCACCGAGGAGATCCGCGGAAACCATGGTTGGCTGAGTCTCCGAGCGGACGACTGCTCGGAGATCGCCGCGTTCGCCGAGACCGACGGGGGTCTCTTTCGGTGTGGAATCGGCAGGGGGTCGATCGCCGCCGAGCGACTCGATCTCGTCTTCGTGTCTCGCTGTCCGGCGGACGGTGTGCGGCGAGTGGTGGGTGTCTATCGGAACGCTTGGGTCTTCGACTGGAATGATGACCCGGACTCCTGGAAGGGAGCCGCGACCAAGACCGCCTACCTGCTACCCGTGGGCCAACGACCTCCACTTCGCGGCTGGCCTGGACAGCAAGGCGTACGTCGCTGGGCATTCCGTGCCGGGGAGAAGGGGCGCGAGCACCCAAGTTTGATGGCGGCGTACGAAGGCCTTGTGCCTCGGCTCGGGAAGGAACACCTACCACGGAAGGAGTGGCTGGATGGCGATGAAGACGATGAGCTTGCTGCCTTCGAAGGGGAGCTACGACGCCGCTTCGTGTTGCACCGCTCCCGAGAGCGCAGTCTCAGGGTCGCCAAGGTCCGGAGCGTGCTCGCCGAGAAGGGACGGCTCCCGTGCGAGGTTCCCGGTTGCGGGTTCGATTTCGTCGAGAGGTATGGGGAGGAGCTGGGCGAGGGGTACGCCCACGTCCATCACCTGCACCCGCTCTCGAAGTTGACGGGGAAGACGAAGGTCACGCTCGAGGACCTGGCCATTGTGTGCGCGAACTGCCACGCGATGATCCATCGTTGGGGCGACTGCCGACCGCTAGCCGATGTTCGTCCACGCTGACGAGCACGCGACCGGTATGACCGGAGGAACGTGGGCAAAGGAAGACGTCGCTGTCTTCCAGGCCGACAGCGCGAGATGCGCTGTCGGCTCCTCACGGATCGACGCTCTGGCATGCCTCCCATGACGCCTCGCTCGCCGAGATTGCCGCTCGCAAAGCTTCAGACGCTTCGTCCGACGGCACTGCGCGATAGGCGTCTCTCGCAGCGATGGCCGGGCCCCGTGCGGCGTCGCGCGCGGCGGACGCCAGAGGGAGCAGGTCTCTCGCGACCTCTCCCCGTCCGTCGTCGCCTCCCTCCGCGGCGAAGCGCTCCACCGCCCCCGCAATCGCATCGTCACGTCGAGCAACGATTGCCTGCGAGAGCTTGCCCTCCGCGACGAGACGTTGCTCCAGCTCGGCGACGCCCACGGCTGCGGCATCGACGCAAGGGTTGGCTCCCCCGATTGCCAGCGCGGCGAGAGACTGGATGGCGAGCGTCCCCTCGATCGACTTCAGCGACTCGCTGTACTGGGTCCACGCGTCGGTGCATGCACGGTTTCGCGCTGCCCCACGCGCTTGGCCGTCGCTCTGGGCACGCTCGCCCTCAGCGACGGCGTTCTCGGCTTCGAGCACCACAGCCGACCATGCGTCGTGAGCGACGACGCGAGCCTCGTTGCACTCCTCCTCGGCACTCTGACAGCCGACGACGGTCGTTGCAGCGATCGCGATGGTCAGCACCAGGGCTTCGCGACCACGGTCGCGGAGGGGCGTTGTCGTTTCTCGGTCCTTCATTGTGATCCCTTCTCCGAGCTTCGCCCGGATATTACGCCAAATATGGCGTTATAAAACTCGATCGGTGTGGGTAGCTCCTTTCGTGGATGCCGCCCCGCGAGCGCGACGAACTACTCGAGTCCATCGCGGCGAACGTGCGTCGGCGCCGATCCGAGCTCGGCCTGACCCAGCAGGAGCTTGCGGAGCGTGCGGGAGTGGACCTGCGGTACCTCCAGAAGGTGGAGGCAGCCGAGGTGGACTTCCGGGTGTCGCTGCTGCCGAACTTGGCGGACGCCTTGGAAGAGCGACCAGAGAGGCTCTTGGAGCCCGCCACACTCCTGCGTTCTGGCCCGGGCAGACCTCCTAGACAGACATGAGGCCCCTGGCCCCGAGTAGGCCAGGGGTCCCACATCCTCAGGCTGCTTCGACCTGGCCAGCCCCAGCCAGACAGCGCCGACGGTACTCGCACGTCGCGCACGTCCACCCCGGGGCCGGTGGGAAGTGCCCGGCGGCGATCGCCTCCTCGATGGCCATCGCCGCGTCGAAGAACCAGCGCTCCCTCAGTGGGTTGCGCTGCACCCTCAGCTTCTGGAGCCGGGGGCGTTTGTTCTTGATCACGACCCAGACCGTGAGGCTGCCCGCGCCCAGCTCGTCGAGCACGGCCGAGTAGGCTCCGAACTGGAGGTTGGAACCGATGCTCGCCTCCGAGTAGGGCGAGCGGCTGGTCTTCAGCTCGACGACGTCGTCGCCCTCGACTCGGAAGTCCAGGTAGCAGAGCAACGGCCGGGGGAGCGCTTCCCCGGTGACCGGGTGATGCAGCTCGACCTGGTGGCGCTCTTCGACGTCCGTGACGACGAGCCCGCCCTCCTCTTCCAGGAAGAATCGGACGAGGTTCTCGGTGTGCTCGAGGAGGTCGGCCTGCGTCCAGCGGCCCCAGCGGACCGGCGGCCCGTCGATGGCGGCGGCGAAGTCGGCGTGGGCGACGTCGAGCGCTTCGTCGATGGTCGGTTCGCGCTCCGCCAAGCGGGTCTCGAAGAACCACCCGATGGCCGAATGGACGACCGAGCCAACGACGAGGCTCGGGCCTTTGTCCTCGGGCTCGGCGTCGTCGAGGTAGCGAAGGGCGTACTTGCGCGGGCACATCGCATAGGTCTTGAGCTGGCTCGCGCTCGTGTATTCAGGCAGCCCCACGGTCGCCTCCTTCGTCGTCCTTGAGGCGATCGATGAGCTGGCTCGCGGCGCGCATGGAGGGAGCTTCGCCACTGCGGAGACCCAGCTCGCGCTCGATGTACGTGCGGGCCTTCGCGCCCCGGAGGCCGCGGGCGTAGACCAGCCTGTAGACCAGTCGCTTCTGGCCATCGGACCAGGTGCGGTCTTCGGTGTCGTGGACCTGCCGCCGATCGCCGCTTCCGGTGGTCGGTCGGGGAGTGCTCTCCTCGAGCAGCTCGCGGAGCAGGAGGCCTGGGATACGAATCACCAGGGCGTCGTCTTCGTCGTGTCGGTTCATGGGGGTTTCCTTTCGTTCGCAAATGAAGAAGGCCCCGACACGCCGTGATGACGTGCCGGGGCCTTCGGTTGAGGGATGGGGTTTCAGGCGCTTCGGTCGAGCGGGGCGAGGAGGCCTTGGTCGAGGAAGCTGTAGTGTCGGCCGCCGCCGACGATGACGTGGTCGAGCAGCCGAAGTCCGAGAAGCTCGGCTCCGGTGACCAGGCGATGGGTGAGGCCGATGTCCTCCGGCGAGGGCGCGACATCACCCGACGGGTGGTTGTGGACCACGATCCCCGATGGGCACCCGTTGAGCACCAGGACCCGCAGGACGTCGCCAGGAGCGACGAGGCAGTGGGCAGGTCCACCGCGGGCCACCTGCCGAACCACGCGGCCGCGGTTCTTGGCGTCGAGCCCCACGACCCACAGCGACTCCATCGGGTCTGGGCCCAACTTCGGGATGAAGAAGGCTGCGACGTCGCTGCTCGAGAGGAGGCGACCGGTGAGCGGCTCGATGCTTCCGCCGGAACGGAGCAGCTCCCGAAGCGCACGGACCTTGGGCGCGATGCTCTCCGGCGGGACGACGTCTTCGTCGAGGAGCTGCGATGGACGCAGCCGGCGAGGGAGCCGATTGCGTGGGAGGATGGTGGCGATCAGCTCGTCGATTCGAGTCAGGTCGCTCATGCCGCCCTCCCCACTGCTTCGAGCACGTGGTCCCAGAGCCGCGCCCGGCGCGATGCAGCAGCCGGAGGAGGCCGCCGAGCGAGCGACACGCGGAACACGGGGCTCGTGGCCGGCTCAGGTGAGAGACGAAGGGCGTAGCGGCCACGGGTACCCTTGGCTCGGTAGCGAACCACGAGCTGACCTGGCTCGAGCTGGGTGTCGGTGAAGGTGACGCCCTTGCAGA
The DNA here is from genome assembly GCA_964436315.1 of uncultured Gaiellales bacterium. Lineage (GTDB taxonomy): Bacteria > Actinomycetota > Thermoleophilia > Gaiellales > Gaiellaceae > CAYTCZ01. The sequence goes on from CAYTCZ010000083.1 coordinate 5,391, forward strand.
CCCGCACGAGCCGGCGGAGCAGGCGAAGGTCGATGCTCCCGGAGTGTTCCCCCAGCTCGAAGTGCAGTGAGCCCCGGGGGATCGACCGGATGGTGCTGACCAGTGCCTGGGAATCGAGGCTCGTGAACCGGTCGCCGACAGATGCGGACTGACCGAGGGCCGCGAGGTGGTGCTCGGCGGTGCGCCGAGACCGCTGCTCGCGCCGACCCCGAGCGCGCTTGGCAACCGTGCGCACCTGCACCAGCAGCTCGGGCGCTGCCGTCGCGAGCTGCGCTGGCGGCACCTCGAGGAGCTGGCCCAATCGCTCGGGCTGTCTCCGGCGCAGGGCGAGGAGCTGGGATTCTGCTCCGACGACCCCGCGCTCACACAGGCGCGCGAGGGTGCGGACCTCGGTGAGGTTCACCATCGGTGGCCCCCTTCCCGTGGATCCGAAGCCCAGCTCGGGAGCTTGCAGTCGTCCTCGTCCTCCAGGTCGTCGTCGAACAGCGGCGAGCGGGAGCCACGTCCGGGGGTGACGAGAGGGCGTTCGCGATGCCGATGTTCGTGCCGCTCGCTGGCGCGCCCCGTGCGGGAGACGATACCGGCAAAGACGTCGTTGTCGTCGACGAGGAGCAGGCCGGTGTAGGTGTGTCCCTCCGTCGACTCCACGCGCAGATCGGGCGGCGGTCGAAGGTGGGGGTGGATGCGGCTGACGGCCGCGCGGAGACCGGTTCGAGCGGTCTCGAAAGCAACGACGAGCACGAGCCCGAGGTTGCGCAACGTAGATCTGGGTAGCTCTTGCATGTCGTCCTCCGGCGAAAGCGCGAGCGCCCCGGTCCTCGTGGTGAAGACCGGGGCGCCAGGCGTTCTGCCCTCGGGCCTACTTGCGGCCGAAGAGCATCTCCTTGGTACCAGCGACGATGATGGCGACGACGATGCCGGCGGTGGCCCGCTGGACGCCGTCGTCCTGGACGAGCTTTCCGAAGAAGCCGGGCTCCTCGTTGGCGGTGTTGGTGTTCTCGTTCACGGCGTACGTCTCCTTCTCCGCAGAATGCGGATGGTGCGGCTCGAGGCCGCGGGGTTGGTCAGCGGGTGCCGGGTCGCGCCGAAGCACGCGGCGAACACTCTCGCTTCGACCTGCTGATAGGAGATTCGGGTCCCGATTTCGCTGAGGGCTACGCCGTGGCGCGTACCAGGTACCGATGGCCCGCCTCCTCCATCGTGAGCCGTGCGGCGACGGGCTTGGAGCGGGCCGTCGCCGTGACCGCGTTGGCCACGTCGAACGCCGTGGTGGTCGCTCCGCGCAGGGCTTCGACCACGCTCTCCGCCGAGCTGCTCGAGGGCAGCACAGGCAGAGATGCCGCCAGCTCCTGGCCGACCGCTCGGACATCGGAGCGGGAGAGCCCGAGCCCACGAAGCGACTCGACCTCCTCGAGCGCCGAGTCGACCAACCGGTCCACGGCGACTCGCCACCGGTCGAGGTCGCCTCGAGCTTCGGCGAAGGCCACCGGGATCGCGTCGCGAAGCTGCTCAGCGAGTCGGTCCGGGTCACCGATGTGCCGCATCCGCATCGTCGCCTCGCTCCGCCACGCCCGCATGCCGTTGGTGCAGATGAGCCGATGCGTGATGGGCGTGACCTGCACCGAGCGAAGACCGACCTCGGAGTTGGCGATGTCGATGCCGTGTTCGATCACGTCGCCGACCTTCACGGCCACGCCCTCCCCCGGAAGGGTGACGCGCAGCACGGTGTGCAGGCCGGTGGAGACGCTCCGCACCATCGCGTCGCTTCCGTACCCGGCACGGTCGAGCGTGTCGGCGACCATGGAAAGAACGGTCTGGTCGTCGAGGGCGGCGTACCGCTCGGACACGACCGCGCGCACCTCGTTGCCGGCGAGGCGGAGCAGCGCCGAGGCGTCGGACGAGGCCATGCCCCAGTTCATGTTCGCCATCTGGAGCTTGGCCGGCAGCTCCTTGATGTAAGCCGGCGGAGCACCGATACGCTGGCAGAGCTGGCTGAAGGCGAGCTCGCGCAGGGCGTAGGGTCCCGACAGCGGCCGGCCCGGCAGGGGAACGGGTGCGAGCATCATGTCTCTGCCGTCGGCGGATCCGAAGGCCCAGGAGCGGACTCGGCTGACGACGACATCCTCCCGGTGCCCATCTCGTTCGTGGGCATCGAGCACGAGCTGGGCGGCGGTGTCGAACGGGATCGGGGCGGTCTGGGCGCGCCATTCGGCGGGCTGGTCGGGGCGGGGTCGAAGGGGGAGTGAGGACGGAGCGGTGCGCTCCGCGGCGAGGGCGTTGGCGGTCATTCTTTTCTCCATAGATTGCAGGCGGTTACACCGGTCGGCTGCATTCCTCCGACCACCGAGCTGATAGGAGAACCCGTCCAGAGATTTCGACCGCGCAGAGGCACGTAATCGGTCTGTGCTACGATCCGACTACATGTCCTCCATGACCCCCGTGACCCTACGGTTGCCGGAGCATCTGCTCGAAGAAGCGGACGCGCTCCTACCCCTCGCGAGCCAGCGGCAGGAACTGTCGACTCACGGCTCAGTTAGTCGCGCAGCAGTGCTTCGGCTTGCTATCGCGCTGGGGCTCCAACAGATTCGAAGGGAGGCCGCATCGCCGCCCCTGCCGTTCGGAGACCGTGATGCCGACTGAACTGCCGACAGTATCACTCTTTTCGGGCGCGATGGGCCTAGACCAGGGCCTGACCGAAGCGGGGTTTGATGTGCGGGTTGCCGTAGAGTGCAACCCAGCAGCCGTAGCAACCATTCGTGCCAACCTCCCGAACGTGTCGATCCCGACCGGGACGGACGGCAAGCCCAGTCGGCTTGAGGACATACCCACCGACCATCTACTACGCCTCGCTCACCTCAGCGTCGGGGAAGCCGCAGTCCTCACGGGGGGTCCCTCGTGTCAGTCCTTCAGCACCGCTGGCCACCGGAAGTCCTTCGATGATCCTCGCGGAACAATGTTCGGTCAGTTCCTCCGGGTTCTCACGGAGGCTCAGCCGCGCTTCTTCGTGATGGAGAACGTCCGCGGCATTCTGTCAGCCGCGATCCTCCATCGGCCACTAAAGGAGCGGGGCCCGGGACACCCACCGTTGGAACCCGCTGAAGAGCTGGGATCCGCCTTTCGCCTCATGCTTCGCAGGCTCCGGGAGACTGGCTACCATGTAGTGTTCGATCTTCTCAACGCTGCGGACTACGGAGTTCCGCAACGGCGAGAGCGAGTGATCGTCATCGGCTCAAGAGACGGGGAGCCCGTGCGGATGCCCCCTCCTACACATTCGCAGGACGGCTCTGGCGGGCTTATTCCGTGGGTCACCCTTAGGGAAGCAGTAGGGAACCTGGATGAGTCACATAGCTATCGGGACCTATCACCAAAGAAGCGTAGATTTCTAGAGATGGTTCCAGAAGGTGGCAACTGGAATGACATTCCGGACACTCTCCAAGAAGAGGCAATGGGCAAAGCCTACGTTTCATGGGGCGGCCGCTCAGGTTTTTACCGTAGGCTCTCATGGGACAAACCCGCGCCGGCTCTCACCACCCGGCCAGACTCGAAAGCAACCATGTTCTGCCATCCAGATGAGACTCGACCCCTAAGCGTTGAGGAATACAGAGCAATCCAACAGTTCCCAGAAAGCTGGCAGTTCGGCGGAAGCATCGCGCAACAGTACGTTCAGATCGGTAACGCTGTTCCCATTGGGCTCGGTTCTGCAATAGGAAGAGCGATAGTCGAGGCAATCCAAGCGGGTCCGATAGACGCGCTTCGTGGCACCGTAACCTGCTACAATGAGGGGCTACTCGACCGTTTGGCCAAGCGGCCGCGGACCGTCCTCGATCCGGATCGCATGAGGAAGGTGAAGGGAGCGAAGGCAGCGAGAGCTTGGATGGCGAAGGGTCGTGATGAAGATCGAATCGAAGTTAGAGACATCATCGATTCGCCCGAGGAAATCGAGAGCCTGACGCTTGCACCCTAGCGCCTCCTCTCGTCGACAGAGCAGCTACCCAGAAGACTGGCGAGAGGGCAGACACTGAGACCGTGGTGAAGGGCATCCCATTCTCGTCTCCGAGTAGGCGAAGCACCCGCAGCCATCCCCTTGCGTCCTCAGCTCGCCCGAACCCTATAGCGAAGTGGGTGGGGTAGCCTTTGCGCGCGTGGGAGGCTGCCCAGCGCATGTACCGGTTGAGTCGGACCTGTGTCGCGGTGCAGCCAGGTCCCTCGGTATCCTTGGCGTCACCAATCAACAGCTCGCGCCTCCTGGGATTCATAAGAAGGACATCGGGCTGTGTACCATCGGGGAGGCAGGGCAGCGGCCACGAGAGCCCGAGCAAAGTGCCCAGAGCTTCCAACAGCTCGACGCGAGTGTCATGATCACTTGGATACATCAACGCCAACTGCACCCAGGGAGTCCATCGCCTCGCGGAGCAGCCCATCTCGCGTGACATGCGTCTCGACCGCATCCCCTAAGAGTTCCTGCGCTGCTCGCTCCTTCTCGACCAAGCGTTGATAGGCACTCTCCTCAATCGTTCCCGAGCCAAGAAGCACCAAGTACTCGACAGCACGCTCTTGTCCACGGCGATGGATGCGGTCTAGGCTTTGGAGGTAGTGTGCCGCCTGGTTGGATAGGGATTCGTACACCGCGAACCGCGCGCTGTGAAGTGTGAGTCCCGCCCCGGCCGCCGCTGGATTCGCGACCATCAACATGGTTTCCGCATCGTGCTGAAAGCTCCGCACAGCCTCTCTTCGATCTGCGGTATCCGACACCGCACCGTCGTAGCGAACCGCACCGTACTCCCTGTATCGATGAAGCACTGCCTCAAGGGACGCTCGATAGAACGACCAGACGATTACCTTCTCACGCTGGTTGCTAATCAGTTCCCCAAGAATCTCATCCAGCGCAAGAAGCTTTGCTGGGGTTTCGTCGTACCCATCTCCCAGACCCGTCGGATTGGAACATATTTGCAGAAGCGCGCTACGACGCGCCAAGAACGACGTGATATCACGAGCGAAACTGCTATCGTCCGTTCTCCGGAGTTCCAGCGTGTAGTCATGGAGGGCGGAACAATAGAGTCGCTGCTGCTCGGGCTGGAGGGGCAGAACCACACGCTGGAATGATTTCGGCGGCAGATCTGGCAGAACATCTGACTTCAGATGGCGGGCGTGTAGGTTTGCGCGCTCGATAGCATCTGCCACGATGGGCCGTGCCTCGTCTCGGTCCTTGGGAATATCGATACCATCAAATGTCAGACCAAAGTCTACGATTGAAAACTGACCTATGAGGTCTTGAGGCGCGTTGGGCGCGGGCGTACCGCACAGCACAAACGCTCGTTGACACCACTCCCTGAGCCTTCTCAATGCCTGTGTTCGCTTCGCGTCCAAGTTCTTGACATAGAATGACTCATCCACGATGAGGATGGAACGCCCACCCTTGCTTCGTAGGAGCGCTCTCAGCTCCGGCTCCATCTGAGAAATCGTCTCGTAGTTCGTGACCAGAATGTCGGCACCGGATCGAATGGCCTGGCGCTTCTCTTTTCGCCCTCCAGTGCCCACAGCTACGCGGTAGAGATCCGGCATGAAGCGCTGGATATCATTTGGCCACTCGGGAATCATGCTCTTCGGTGCGACGACCAACGCGAAGTCAACCTCGTCTTTCTCGACGAGGATGTCATAAGCATATATGGCAGTCACGGTCTTGCCCGCACCCTGCTCATCGAATACACAGAGGCCGAATCCGCCATCTATCGTCATGGCAGCAACATTGACCGCTTGATGGTCGTCAAGGACATCAAGAAGTCGTGCGCTGGGCTCCAAGGCAGTTCTAGCGTCTGCTGCGTCACCGCTGAGAATGTCACCTACTACACGTCGGACTCGCACTACCGCGTTCGAAACCCGGGCACGGTTCTCTGCAAACAGTACAGCCTCATCGCTCCATTTCAGGTCCATGTCGCGCGTCGCGCCCAACAGCGCCGCCGCTTCAGGGCCAGGGATCGCGATCCCCCCGATTCCCCGTCGTACTGTCAGCTTCGGCAAGACTTCTCGGATCGAGCTCAAGACATGCTGGGCACCACCTCGTTGACGAGGTACGACTAGCAAATAGTCCGACGTTGGTACCGTCCGCACTTCCGCGATCGTCATCCCGCTGCCTCCTCAGTCTCGGCTGAGTTGGCAACTTCGGCCTGTCGCCGCACAAGCTGAAGCGCGCTCACCAACCGAGCCAGATTCTGAGGCTTGATCTGGTCGCGGAACGCTCGCACAGGCAACTGCTCCAGCCACTTCACGAAGCCCTCGATGCGGGTATTTGCCCCCAGTTCACGCTCTTCCGCTCGAGCCAGCTTCGCTAGGGCAAGAGCGTTCGTGACGTGCTCCTGCGCATCTTCGACGTCACTCTCATCACGTGCCTTCTTGAGCGCATCACGCGCATCCTCACTCCCGGCCACGTACTTTAGAGGGCGGATCTGCGTGAAGTTCGTAAACTTCCCGTCGTAGAGAAGATCATAGACCAGGTGACGCAAGTGGTCATCACGTTCCAACTCATAGGCTACGCCACCGGGCTTCGTCGCACCCTTGGATATTTCATCGAAGTACTGGAAGTACTTATTGGCCCTATGCTGCACCTCGAAGTGATCTCGCCCCCGAGTGCTCTCGTGATGATCTTCGAAATCGCTCGACCACTTCACCATTCGCAGATACAGGTTTACTGTATTGGTGTTTGGTCCTAGCGCGTACTGCTTCGAGAGTTCCTTCTTCATCTCTGCGCTACGCTGCCGTCCTGGCTGCATCGGCTCCCTCAGGAGCATCGCCTCCCAGTCTTCTGCGATCTTTCGGGCTTTCACATAGGCGGGCCATTCTTGCTTGCAGTCCTGCTCAAAGTTTAGCGATACCACTACCGCTCTTCGGTCGTCATCAGTCGCATGTTCCGTCAACTGCCAGACGTACAGGTGCTGCGCCCTTGCCTTCTCTGATGATGTAAACTCGTCGCTCTCAAGGATGTAGCGACACGCGGCCACCCTGCGGTTCCCGTCCAGCAAGGTGCCGTCAAGGTCGACGATGGGAGGCTTCCTCACACCGTTCTGCGCAACGCTTCGTGCCAGCTCGAGAATCTCGAACTGGTCACCTCGTGCGCCGCCAGAGACACCCGGCAACGGCATCCTGGTCAGCATGATCTCTAGCAGTTCGTCCGGCCTTGGCTTGCGGCCATGCTGCTGCGCGAACTGGGCGAGATGAATCTGAAGGCGGTCGTTCTCATCCCATAGGTCGATATCGCGAGCTTGCACGAAGCCGCCATTCATCTGAACCAGGCGGCCTTGGAAGCAGGGCGTTGGCTTGACGGGACTCGGCTGGATTCCGTTGTACGCTTGAAGAGTGAGCCGGGGCTTTCGAGGAGAGTGTTTCTCTGCGATAAGCTGTACTACGCTTTCGACGCTCTCTAGCGCTGAAAGAGCTTCGTCGTCCCTTCTGAGCTTAGCGCTACGCCGCATCTCCTCGACCACTGCTCGAAGAACGGAGATCATCTCTGCGGGATCGAGCCCATCGGCTGACGCCGACAGAATGACACGATCGACTTCTGCACCGACATCATCTGAAACTTGTCGAGCAGCCTCGACTAGGGCCTGGAGGTCGTCGTTTAGAGTTTCGCTGGCATAATTTGCGTTAGTCATCGTCAGTCATCGTCCTTTTCCTTGTCGATGTCGATTCTCGATACTTCAACAGCAGCGTCTGCGAAGCCGGCTTCCCTAGCTTTTCTTTGGAGCCTTTCGAAGCCGCGTTTCTTCCACACGCGGACGTTGCTCGCGGTGGTTCCAAGGATCTCCGCCACCTGCGCGTCAGGCAGATGCGGCACGCCACTCTCTACCGCATCGATGTACAGCTCCATCACGCGCTGCACGTTCTTCTGCCCTAGTTGCGGCAGAAGTTCTCGAGCTACTACGAGCCCGCGACGTACCCGGCGCTCGTGGGCCTCGTCCGCTCCACCCTCACGCAGCGCGACGTAGAACTCCGTGGCATCGGCGAGGCCTCCGTTGGTGAACTCCGCCGGATCGGCGGGTATCTCCCGCTGGCGCGTCTTGTAGTAGTCGCTGGCGGTGTTGAGACTCACTTTCACGAGCCAAGAAACGGGCCGGTGGATCGGCTGCCCCTGGCTCGCCGCTGCATACAGCTTGTCAACCGTCAGCGCGACGACTTGATCGGCGTCATGTCGGTCGAGCGCTCCATAACGCCCATGAATCCTGCGAGCGAGGGCAACGAGCATCCCGGAGGAATGGAGCGCCTCTAGCATCCCAACGGGGTCTTTGGCCGCCGCCCGGTCGGCTGCGAGTCGCGAGCCGTCTTCGAGGCGAGCCCGGTCGGCCATCTGTGGGTCGCTGGTCATTCTTCGCGGAGCCAAGACGATTGATGGCTCTACTTGAAGGTCGATCAGCGTTACACCCAGTCGGCCTAGGGAAGGAGGTACGCGGTGGTGGCAGGGGAGACCGCCCCCGACGAAAGGTGAGATCGAGCCCCCCCTCCGATCTGTCCGTACCGAGCCTCAGTAGCTACCCGTCCTGGTTGCGATCGGTATCAGGGCGCCACTCGGGCCAGGCCTTCGATCCTGGGCGCTGGGAGGACCGGCCAGGGCTAGCCCCCCTCCTTCTTCGGGTCCGCGTCGTTGTCAGGCTTCGTGGGCGTGGGCGGCGCCACATGTTTGGGCGATGGCGCGCGTCTAGGCGGCCGTCGCTCGGGCGAGGTGGGCTGATGGGAAACGCCTGGCTGTGAGGGCGATCTCGGGCGGTAACTCGCCGGGATCCGACCGCGCTCCTCCTCATCGCTCCCGGTCACCCTTCGCCGCCAGTCTGCTTGCTAGCGCCTCCGTTCCCGCCCTCCGTGCTGGGTTTCGGCGGGGCTGTCTTGGGTGAGGGCGCTTTCCGGGGCGGTCGAGCGGCCCCCTTCGGCTGAAGGGACTTCTCGACCGTCTTAGGTTGGTAGCTGTCTTGGCGAGTCTCTTTGGTCATGGACGGTGTAGTAGTGTACCAGCAGAATCGGTGCCCAGCCCCTCGTCAGTAGACGCTCTGGTGATCTTCGCCGTCGCGATGCTTCCGGGCATCGTGGCGTCGCGCACCTGGCTTTCCGTCGCGGGGCTTCGGCCCGAAAGCTTCAAGGAATACCGGCTCGGGAGCATCTTTGTCTGGTCGGCAGCAAGCGGTCTCGCGGCACTCCTCAACGCGGCCCGCCTGACCGGAGCCTTGGAGGCTTCACTGGCAGGCGACCTCAGGTGGTCCGACGCCGCGATTCTCACGGCGCATCTCTTTCTTGGACCTTGGCTGACTGCGCTCGGCCTCGGCGTGATCGCCCGTCGTGCGGGGTGGGCGCAAAGGGTTCTCCAGTTTCTTGGCGTGATTCGGCCCGGTTCTCGAACGCCTTGGGACGAACTATTCGGAGACACCGAGAGTATGCAGGTCACGTTTAGTTGGGAGGGGCGGACCTTCTACGGGTACTTCTCGAAGGCTGATACGGAAGGCACGCAGCTCTACGTGGAGGACGTCTGCTTCGAAGCAAATGGCGAATGGTGGCCGGTACCCGAGATGACTGGTGCATTGATTCTCGATGGTGGCGATCACGTGTTCTGGCTTCACGAGCCCCTCGCGTCACAGCCAGGTTCCGAAGCCCCTCCAACTAAATCGAAGGAAGTGAAGTCACGTTCGAACGCGGCCGCAACGGGCGAGCGCCATGACCACCCACCGCAACCGTCGTCCTCCGCCAACGCATTGGCAGTTCCCGAGACGACGAAGCATTCCGCGGATCCTGCCGATGAGGAGGTGATTTCCGAAGGCGAGCCATGGCGGGCTCCGCCGGACGAACCGGACGCGGCGGAGCATAGAAGCGAACCGCCGACGGTGGCGGAGACGGCAAGGGCCCAGCAACCGGAGGAGCAGGAGTCGTAGCGAGCGCTCAAGGGTCTGGAACAAGCCGTAGCGGCTTGTGGCCGCGTAGACGATCCACCCACCCGGTGGCTGCCGTGCCTCGGTGGACCGTCTGGAGCCGGACCTGCCGTCTTCGAGATCGTGATGCTGGTCTTCACCAGTCGCCCGCGGACGTAGTCTGCATGGAAGTGCAGCTCACAGTGCCGGTGGGACGGCGCCTGGAGGAAATCATCCAGCGTCCATGCGTCGTCCTCCTCGAAGTCGGCGCCAGAGATTCCGCGGAAACGGGCGTCGGCGAAGCTCAGAACGGAGAGGGCGAAGAGGACGCCACACTCGCAGGTCTCGAGGTCGCCTTTGGGGATCTGGAAGCGCACCGTGGTGACGAGATCCTCGGGTGTCGGCTGAACATCGGTGTCGGGGATCTCCACCTCTAGCCTGCGACGCGCGACACCTCCATGGGGGCGCCGCCTACACCGCCTGCCGGAGCTGCCGCTGCCCGGCTGGTGGCACGTCGCCGTGCGGTGGTCGGACTGCAACGCCACTCGCTACCCACCGCTCCGACAGCTCATGAGGACTCCACAGCAGGGCAGACGTTGGCCGGGCTCCATGGACGTCGAGCATCTCCTGGAAAGCGGCCATGAAGAGCACGCGCTCGACCGGCAGGACGCCCCACCAGCGGCAGCTCTCCGCTGCGGTGCGCTTTCGATCGAAGTAGAGGCCTGCGGCGAGCTGCGCCTTGGTTCGGCCGTGGTGCTCCGTGGAGGCGCGAAGCATGTGCTTGGCGGCGTAGGACTTCGCCTGGACCCGCGATTTCCCGGCGCGCGCAGCGATCTCGGCCAGCTTCTCGGTCCTGCCCCACGAACCAATCGTGCGGCCCCAGGTTCGCGACAGCGGTCGCCCGTGCCCGGTCAACGACATCCGGAGCCTGGTGGCCTCGGACCGAGGCACGCCGGCCGCCACCAGCTCCTTGTTGGTCTTGAAGAGGACGTCCCAGAAGTCGAGCCCGAACTCGCCCGGGGTCATTGCCCTGCCCTCTTGCGAACGGCCCAGAGGCGAGCCGCATGGTCTACATCTCGAGGGCGAACGCCCAGCCCGGCGGCGATTTCAGTCGGCCCGAGGCCGCTGTCGATGAGCCGGGACACACACTCGGCGAAGCGGGTGTAGTCGAGTTGTAGTCGGAGGAGGTACCGGGGCGGCTCCCACTGCCCCTCAACGACGGAGTCGACCCGAGAGACGCACGGTGGTGGATTCCGACCGAAGACATCGACCGCCATGGCGTCGGCGACGACCTCGCTGGAGGGCCGCCCTGGCTTCCGGTCGATGCCCTTCCGCTTCCGCCACCGAGCGACCTGGTCCTTCGAAAGTCCAACCCGACGGCCAATCCACTCGTCGGGGACCCCGACCTGGGCGTCGAGGACCGACCGCTCGAGCTTGTCGTCGACCTCGGCACGGGAGGCATAGGTACCCGGGCTGGTCTGTCGGCCGCGTGGGGCGGCTTCCGCCGGCTCGTGGCCGACCTGGTAGGGCTCGAGGTCCCGGACATCATCGGGACCAAGTCCCAGGGCCTCCGCTACCGTGGAGCGGCGCCAGTCGAACTGGCCTTCCCGTGGCTTCGCTCGAGCACGCATAACCCATTCTACGTTGCCGGATAACCGTGGGAGAAGGCGCGGAAGGGGAACTCGCGCGCTTAAAGCGGGGATACTCAGCGAAATCGAGGGAGAATCGGCGGTGAACGAAGGACCCATCTATACGCGCGGCAACAGCTACCGGGCCAGAGCAGAGCAACGACAGCGTGAGTACCGAGCCGCGGCGCTAGGGGTGGCTCACGCCGAGTACGGGCACCTCCTCTCCGATGCGGCAGCCGACGAAGGTGCCAACTTCGTGGTCGAGGAGGCGTTCGCAGCAGCGCTCGAGCGCCAGCGAGCTGGCAAGGGGGTTGGCCGACGCACCTTCAACAACATGCTCTCGAGCCAGGCGATGTGCTTCAACGTCTTCGCGCCCTTGGCCAGCAGGCTCGACCTGGCTACGGCGGTCCTCGAGCCGTTCATCGACGGTCTGGTCGAGGTCACGGCCATCCACATCGAGCACACGCCGGACGGGGACGTGTTCCGAGACCAGAGCGGTCGCGGCGGAGTGGATTGCGACGTGCTCATCGAGGGCCGGACTATGGAGGGTGCGGTGGTGCAGGTGGTGGAGACCAAGTTCGTCGAGCCGGACTTCAGCATCTGCACCTTCCGCAAGCGAGACCGGGCCAAGAAGGGACAGGCGATGTGTCCGCCGGATGTTCCGGTCCGAGCCGGGCGGGATGCCTGCCTCTACACGTCCGCGAAGAACTACGCCTACTGGGAACGCACCGACGAGTACCGGCTGCTGACGGTCGATGCTGTGCCCGACCGTGGGTGTCCTTTCGGCGGTTCCCTCTGGCAACTCTGGGTGAACCTCGCTCTGGCTCATGAAGAGGCGAAGCGCCGCGGTACCCAGGACGCCCGCTTCGCCGTCTGCTGCTCGGCGAGCAACACGGCGCTGCTTCGTGATGGGGTCATCGAAGACTTCCGCTCCCTGCTGCGCAAGCCATCAACGGTTGCGCACCTCGACCTCGAAACCCTGGTCTCTCGAATCGGCGAATGCGCTCCGCCCGAACTCGCTACCTGGGCGTCTGGGCTAACTGCCAGGTACGCCGACATCTGAGCCGCGCCACGCGGTTCTCAGGCCGGCCGGCGCCGTCGCCACGAGGCGACGAGCACCAGCTCCTCCAGG
>CAYTCZ010000084.1:0-6452 GCA_964436315.1 uncultured Gaiellales bacterium
ATCCGCGCTGCACCAAAGCGATGAGCGAGACGATTACCGCCACGCCGATCCCTCCCAGCGATCGCCTGGACCAACCCGGCTCCGATATTCGATGCCCCGAGACGGCGATAAGGCGCCACAGTTCTTCGAAGAAGTTGCCGGCCTCAACAGAAACGCCGAAGAGCTTCGGAGCCTGGCTGACGGCGATGACGAGTCCAAGGCCAATCGTGTAGCCCGTGATTACCGGCTTTGCCAGAAACTCTGAGATGAAGCCCAGCCGTGCGAAGCCCGCGAAGAGAAGAATTCCGCCCGTTAGCAACGCGAGGGCGGCGGAGGGCTGGACAAAATGCTCAGGGTCGCCCGCTGCAAGCGGCGCGACGGTGGCTGCGGAGAGGATCGCCACCGCCGAACTCTGTCCGACGTTCAGTTGCCGGCACTTCCCGAGGATGGCGTAAAGGAGGAGGCCGGCGAGAGCCGCGTACAGCCCGGCCTCGGGTGGCACGCCAGCAGTCGTCGGCTCGATGGCAGGGGGTCGCCCCGGCTTCTCTAGGATGCGCGGTCAGGTGAAAGGAGAGCTATGAAAGTACGAACGTTTGGCGCCGTCCTGCTAGTCGTCGTCCTCGGCGCTGTGGCAGCCTGCGGCGGCGATTCCCAGGAGAACGCACTCGAGGACTTGTGCAACAGCCTGACTGAGGTAGACGAGGCGATTCAGGGCATTGTCAGCCTCGATCCGGCGACCGCGACGAGAGATGACCTCGAAGACGCGATCAACGAGGCTCGAGATGCGGGAGACCAGGTCGTCGAAGCGGCACAGGATCTTGAGGAAGCGAACGCTGACGCGCTGTCGGCGGCAATTGGCAACTTCAGGGACGCAGTCGCCGACCTGCCAGACGACACGTCGCTCCAAGAGGGAATTGCGGCCGTCGGTGGAGCGTTCGTTGCTCTTACCGACGAGGTGGAGAACCTCGAGAGCCAGAACTGCGCAGAACCGGCGACGTCCGAGTAACAGCCAGAACAATTCAATGAGAGACACGGCGCCCCGCCAATTGCGGGGCCGCCGTGTCTCTCCCGACGCCCACTATGCCGATCGGCTATATCATCGCTTGCCCAGAATGCCCGAGACCGAACCCGCTCCAACGCACACCGATTCGCGACCTTCGCTGATTCGCAGGATCGGCGTCGCACTTCTGATCGTCCTCGCTACGATCATCCTGTTCGTTGCCGCCCTCGCAGCCTGGGCCGATCGGATCCTGCTCGATCCCAACGAATGGGCCGACACGTCGGCCGAGTTGCTCGAGAACGAGGACGTCCAGGAGGCGCTCGGCCCGTTCCTTGTCGACCGGGTCTTCATGTCGGTGGACGTTGCCGGCGAACTCGAGGAGACGCTCCCCGAGAACCTTCAGCCGCTCGCCCCGGTGGCTGCCGCGGGTCTCCAGGAGCTTGCCGCGCGGGCGGCGACCGAAGTCCTATCGAGCCCCGTCTTCATTGACGCCTGGCGCGAAGCCAACTTCATCGCAGCCAGCGCCTTCGTGACACTCATCAAGGACGAGGGGGAGTTCCTCCGAACCACCGACGGCGTGGTCAGTCTCGACGCACGCGCGCTCGTACAGGCGGTTGCCGAGCGCATTGGAGTCGGCGAAGACGCCGTCGACCAGATCCCCGAGGACTCCGGCCAGATCGTCATCGTGGAGTCGCAGGAACTAGGGGCGATCCAGACGCTCGTTCGCATCCTCGATGTCGTCGGCACCTGGCTTTGGGCGATCTCGCTGGCTCTATACGTCGTTGCCGGCCTTCTCGCAAGGGGCTTTCGGCTGAAGGCGCTTCGCTGGTCGAGCTACGGCTTCCTACTAAGCGGTTTTCTGCTTCTATTTCTCCTGCGAGTCGGCGGCGATCAGTTGGTCAGTGCAGTCGCCGCGAACAGCAAGGGACAAGACGCGGGTCTCGCCGTTTGGGTGATCCTGACCGGGGCGCTGCAGGACACGGGGCGAACGCTCCTGATCCTCGGTGTGATCGCTCTCGTCGCCTCCTGGCTCGCCGGCCCGGGCCGACGAGCAACCTCGGTGCGCGCCTGGCTTGCGCCGGCAATGCGCGAGCGGCCCGATCTCATCTTCGGCGGCTACGCAGTCGTTGTCCTGATCATCCTCATCTGGGGTCCGGTGCGGTCGTCGAGCGACCTCGTCTCAGTGCTCGTCCTTTTTGCCTTCGCGACTGTCGGCCTGGTCGCTTTCCGGCGTCAGATCGTGGCCGAATTTCCCGATGCGACATTTGGAGAGGGCTGGAGCGTCCGCGGATGGGCTAGTGGACTGACGAGTGCCGCGACATCACGGGTCAGCGGTGAGCCGGCTGCGCCCGCAACCGCCGAGGCCGGTCGAATCGACAGCCTCGAGCGCCTCGCCGCCCTTCGGGACAGTGACGCGATCACACGGGCCGAGTACGAATCGCAAAAGGCCCGAATACTTGCCGAGGACTAGGGCCGACGCGGCTCCCGATCCAGCCCAAGGATCGCCGAGTCCCGTCACGAGGGTGTCGTGGCACACCGGCGAGCAAGCACTAGAAGCGGACTACGGGTGTGACAAGATCCCCTGCTCCCGTGCTCGGATACTTCATCAGGCGGACGCGGCCCGGTGAGTGAGCAACCAGCCGCCGTTTCTGACCTGATACCGGCCGCGATTGAGAGGAGCCGATGCGAGTAGCACTCAACATCTTCTGGCTGGTCTTCGGAGGCGTCTTTGTCGCCTTCTGGTACCTCCTTGCCGCTGGGATCATGTTCATCCTCATCATCACCATCCCGCTCGGCTGGCAGACGCTCAAGTACGGCCGCTTCGCCCTCTGGCCCTTCAGCCGGACTCTCGTGAAGACAGACTTCGAGCACACTGCGAGATCCATCATCGGGAACGCGATCTGGATCATCCTATTCGCCTGGTGGCTCGCGATCTTCCACGTCTTCGCCGCCTTACTGCTGCTCTTTACCATCATCGGGATCCCACTCTCGGTCGTTCACTTGCGCATGGCGATCGCGATTTGGACACCGTTCGGGCACGACGTGCTTTCACTCGAAGACCTCGAGGATCAATCCCAGACAGTCGTCGCCGTCCAGCAGTCAGGGAAGACAGGCACTCAGAGCGCCTAGCTGATGGGCGAGGCGGCTCTGTGCGCGCGCGACGGGGCCTTGAATCCTGACAACGAGGAGGAGCCGTGGGTCGGAAGATCCTGTTGATCACTCGACGGATCAGAGGGTGAGCTCTACGGTCTGAAAGAGGATCCGGGAGAGCTCACAAATCTCTGGGACGATCCTGCGTATGCGAGTGTCAAGGCGGGCATGATCGAAACGATCCGGACGGACCTGCTCGCGCGACCTCGGTTCCGCAACCGACCGGTACCGGGCGCGTTGATCTAACAGACGCGTAAGCTCTTGGTGTGAGTACCTCGGCTCCTGGAACGGGCGCGGCGGCCCCTCCCGGTCCGCCGCCGTTCTTCGACATGGTCTGGATACCCGGCGGAACCTTCTGGATGGGTTCCGACAACGGCTATCCGGAGGAGCGACCTGCTCACTTAGCGTCCGTCGACGGCTTCTGGATGGACGAACACCAAGTTACGAACGTTGAGTATGCGCGCTTCGTCGAAGAGACCGGGTGGAAGACGAATGCCGAGACGCCGCCGCGGCCGGAGGACTACCCGGGCGTTCCCCAGCACCAGCTCCGCGTAGGCTCAGGGGTCTTCCAGCAGCCGTCGCATCCGGTCGACCTGCGCAACCCCGGTAACTGGTGGGACTACACGGGTGGAGCTGAGTGGCGCCACCCATTGGGGCCCGACAGCACCATCGAAGGCAAAGACGACCTCCCGGTTGTCCACGTCGCGTACGAGGATGCACGCGCGTATGCCGAGTGGGCCGGCAAGCAACTCCCCACCGAGGCCCAGTGGGAGTTCGCGGCTCGGGGCGGCCTCGACCGCGCGACCTACGTGTGGGGCGAGGACTTCTATCCAGACGGGCAGGCTGTTGCCAACACGTGGGAAGGCCGGTTTCCGTGGGAGAACAAGAAGTCGACGTCGCCTGGCCCGGTGCCGGTTCGGTCGTTTCCGCCGAACGGCTACGGCTTGTACGAGATGGCTGGAAATGTCTGGGAGTGGACGACGGACTACTTCCAGCGTGGACACGACGTCGTGAGCGGCTGTTGTCCACCTCACAACCCAACCGGGCCGCAGAAGGGAGTCGTTGAGGCGGCCGCTCCGACGATGCAAATGCGGGTCGTCAAGGGCGGCTCCTTCCTGTGCTCGCACAACTACTGCCGGCGCTATCGGCCGGCCGCGCGCCACGGCGAGACCGTGGACACATCCACCTGTCACATTGGGTTTCGCTGCATCGTTCCAGCAGTGCAGCCAGGCTCGCAGGGCAGTCCGTAGCCGCGCGTCGGTACATACAAGACGAGGTCAGCGACTGGACTGCAACCGCCTCCACGAGGCGCGTTCTCTCTATCGTTGGCGTTCGCTCAGTACCACGATCGACGTGCGTTTCTGTTCCCACCTCCCCACCCATGGGTGGGGGTGTCATCCACCCGCCACCCACCGAAGACGTTACGGCACAAGACGAAGCACGTGTGGAGCTGAAGCCGTCAAAAGAGCGCCAAGACTGAAACACGGCCTCGGACCTTCGACGTCCCGGATCGGCTTCTGGAGCCCCCAGGGTATGAGTCCGTTTCGGGCCGACGAAAGGGGCTGGGCCAGGCTCATCAGCAGCCCCTCGGTCCTCGAGGCACCCGTATGTCGGGTCTCTCGCGAGAACTTTGTGCTGAAGTGTTCGATAATGCACGGGTAGTGACCGAAAGCCCGCAGCGATCGTCCCATCCCGACACTGATCGACTGATGGCCGACGGTCGGATCCGACTCAACGCCGGAGACTACGAAGGCGCGCTCGAGGCGACCACCAAAGCGACCGAAGTCGACCCTGGCAACGCCGCCGCCTGGCTCGACCGCGCGGAGGCGCTGGTGGGCCTCGACCGAACAGAGGATGCGCTCGAGTCCGTAACGAAGGCAACCGAGGCGGATCCGGAACTGGCCCCCGCCTGGGCAAACAAGGCTGGGACACTCCTCGCCCTTTCGAGGTACGACGAAGCGCTCGAGGCTGCCACCCGGGCGACTGAGCTCAACGAGGATCTCGCAGGCGCGTGGCTCTACAAGGCGGGAGCACTCGCCAACCTCGATCGAAACGAAGAGGCTCTCGAGGCTTGCGAGCTCTCGCTCGCGGCGAACCCTGACGACGCGCTCGCGTGGCAAGGTCAGGGAGTTCTCCTCGACCGACTCGGACGCTTCGGTGATGCCGCGGATGCGTACTCCAAAGCGCTGGAGCTCGATCCCGACAACCCAGCGCTCGTCCTGAAAAAGGCGGACGCGCTGGCTGGAGCTGAGAACTACGACGATGCGCTCGAGGCCTACTTCGAAGCGACACGACTCGATCCGGAGAACTCACAGGCCTGGAACAACCAAGGCGCGACTCTCATGAAGCGCGACAGCCCTTCCGAGGCGCTCGTCGCCTACACCAAGGCCACCGAGCTCGCGCCTACCGATTCGGTGGCCTGGGGCAATCGCGCAACAGCGCTCGCCAAGATGGAGCGAAACGACGAGGCGATCGAGGATTTCAAGAAGGCTGCCGAGCTGGACCCAGAGAACCCTGACGCGTGGGCTGCCCTGGGCAACGAGTACGGCCACGCGGACAAATACGAAGAGGCCCTCGCCGCTTTCGACAAGGCAATCGCACTCAGTCCGGACGATCCGTCCCTCCAGCAGAACCGAGCCTACGCGTTAGGAAAGCTGGGCCGGATGGACGACGCGGCGACCGAGTACGAGAAATCGCGCGAT
The DNA here is from genome assembly GCA_964436315.1 of uncultured Gaiellales bacterium. Lineage (GTDB taxonomy): Bacteria > Actinomycetota > Thermoleophilia > Gaiellales > Gaiellaceae > CAYTCZ01. The sequence goes on from CAYTCZ010000084.1 coordinate 5,833, forward strand.
CTCATCGACGAGAAGGAGAAGGAGCCCGAGGGGCTCATGGGTCGAGTCCGCCGCTGGCTCGGACTGAAGTCAGAGGACGACTAGGCCCCAGGGTCGCTCGCACACCTATCAGACCACCTGACGTCTTTCGTCGCCCAGGCGAAATCCCGGATCCTCGAGTCCCTCGAGACGAGAGGAACAACGAATTCTGTCGCAGTCGCGTAGAGCATCTGATCCGCGGGATCTCCGTCGAAACCGAGCCCGCTTAGCAGACCCGCCTCGGCCGCTGCTTGGGCGGAGACCGGCGCGATCTCGACTCGCTCGTCCTCTTGCAGATCTCGAATCCACACGAAAAGCGGACGATCGAGCGCGATCCGATTCCTTTCGACGAGTGTGCTGACCTCCCAGAACGACACTGGGCTCAGCAAGACCGTGTCGGCGCGGGCCAACTCGTGGGTAGCTCCTTTCGACAGCCGTGAGCCCCCGGCTTTCCACCACAGGAGCACATGGGTGTCGAGCAGAACCCTCACACGGGAGCCGGCTACTCGCTCGCGACTTCCCAGCGCTCGCCGGTCGAGAAGTAGTCCTCGTCTGAATCGGCGAGAAGCGACACGCTTCCATCTGTCTCGCGCATCTCGACA
>CAYTCZ010000084.1:6552-10521 GCA_964436315.1 uncultured Gaiellales bacterium
TATTGCCGAGCCGACGCGCTAGTCGGCGATCCACTCCTTCGCGTCATCGAGGTCGTCGCTTTCGAAGACCTTGACCTCGCCGTGGATCATCCAGCCGAGCGCCTTGACGGAGCGCTCGATCCAGTCGGAGTCGCTGACGATCGCGATCTTCTCCCACGAACGGGGATGGTCGAGTCCAAGTTTGGCATCGCTCCACATCGCCCCGCCTGAATATCCCTCAAAGTCCTCTCCGAGGACATAGAGAAAGCGAACGCTGCCGTACTTCTCGCGCTGCTTCGCAATGGCAGGCACCAGACTTTCTTCATAGTCCTGACTGGTCACCTGGCCCTCTGCCTCGAATCCGACGACGTTCTCGGGCAAGCCTCCGATTTGCGTGATCACGCGTGTCCTCCTCGTATTGCTAGTGCGTCGACGGCCGATCTATCCTCGCACAACCGGGTTGGGTCACACCTGCGCAACTGCAAGAAGAAGAAGACAGTGACCGAGACGATGATCGCTGTGCGCTCCGTCATGACCGCCGAGAATAGCGCTACGCGGGGGCTGGAACTCGTTCGAAGATCCGCTCAGTGTCGTCGAGCGTGCAGAGCGCCGAACCCGCGCGCAGACATGTCGCCGCTCCGGACGCCACGCCGAATCGAACCGCGTCGAGAAGTGAGTAGCCACGGACGAGCCCGAGGACAATGCCCGCAACCATGGAATCACCGGCCCCGATCGTGCTGACCACTTCAATCTCGGGCGAGGGGATCAAACCCTCCTCCCCAGTTGTGCTGGTCAGAAAGGCTCCATCGGCATCGAGTGAGACGACAACGGCCTCGACGCCGCGTCCAACCACCTGTCGGGCGGCGTCCGCATAATCCAGGTTGATTGGATCGCCCTGGAACCCCACCAATGCCGCGAGCTCCTTGCGATTCGGCTTGACCAGGAACACGCCAGCGCCGACTGCCGCAAAGAGATGGTCGCCAGACGTATCGACGATGAGTCTCGAGCCGACCTCGCGCAGACGCGCGTTGAGTTCGCGCACAAAGGTGTGCGGAACGCCGGGTGGGAAGCTCCCGCTCAAGACGACCCAGTGGGTCGTCGGTGGTTCGACCAGTGTCTCGAGGCAGGTTCTCCACTCCGCTTCGCGCAGTGGAGAACCTGTGCCAACAAACCGATACTGGTCGCCGGTCGACCGCTCGCGAACGGCAATGCTATACCGCGTCTCACCGCTCACCGGAATCGCGCGGTTGTCGATCCCTTCTTCCTTGAGCAGCCGGACGAACTCCTCTCCGCTCGAGCCACCCGCGGGGAAGACGGCCTCGGCGCGCTCGCCGAGGTTCAGCAGGGCTCGCGCGACGTTGATCCCGCCCCCACCCGGTTCAACCTGGATGACCTGCGTGCGGAGCTTGTGTCGGGGAACGACGGCCTCGGTCTCCCCCAGGAGATCAACCGACGGATTTAGGGTGAGGGTCTCGACAGCCGGCACGTTACGAGCAGTCCATCGTTGGCTGAACTCTCACGCCCTACGCCGCGGCCGTCGCCCGCGGTCCCGCCGCAGCAATCTCATCATCGGCGAGATCCGCATAGTTCGAGAAGTTCTCCTCGAACCGACGCGCGAGATCTTCGGCCGCCTGGTCGTAGGCCACTTTGTCATCCCACGTCGAACGTGGATCGAGAAGCTCCGCAGGGCAGCCCGGACAAGCCGTGGGAACGCCCACGCCAAAGAACGGGTCGGGCGTAAGTTCGACGTCGTCGAGTGCGCCCGACAGCGCAGCCTGAACGACGGCGCGCGAGTACTTCAACGCGATTCGCTCACCGGTCCCGTAGGGCCCGCCGGTCCAGCCGGTGTTCACAAGCCAGGTGTTCGCCTCGTGCTGCTCGATGAGCTTTCCGAACAGCTCCGCGTACACCGTCGGATGGAGTGCCATGAACGGTGCACCGAACAAGGGCGAGAAGGTAGCGCTCGGCTCGGTTACTCCGCGTTCTGTGCCCGCAACTTTCGCTGTGTAGCCGGAGATGAAGTGGTACATCGCCTGGGCCTTGGAGAGCTTCCCGACGGGAGGCAAGACGCCGAATGCATCGGCTGTCAGCATGATGACGTTTCGCGGATGCCCACTCATGCCGCCCTCGACGATCTTCGGGAGGTGCGTAATCGGGTAGGCAGCTCGCGTGTTCTCGGTCAACGAGCCGTCGTCGAGGTCGATGTGGCGGGTTTCCATATCGATTGCGACGTTCTCGAGAATCGTGCCGAATCGTCGCGTGGTTTCGTAAATCTCGGGCTCACTCTCGGGATCGAGTCGAATGACCTTGGCATAACAGCCGCCCTCGAAGTTGAAGAGCCCGCATGGACTCCAGCCGTGCTCGTCGTCACCGATCATGGCCCTTTCGGCCTCCGACGAGAGCGTCGTCTTCCCCGTACCGGACAGTCCGAAGAACACTGCGGCATCTCCCTCCGCACCTTGGTTCGCGGAGCAATGCATCGGAAGGACACCTCGATCCGGCAGCAGGAAGTTCATGACCGTGAAGATCGACTTCTTGATCTCGCCGGCATAGCTCGTCCCGCCGATAATGACCGTCTTCTCGGCGAAGTTCAGCAGCACGAAGGCCTCGCTTCGCGTGCCGTCAACTTCCGGAATCGCAGTGAAGTTCGGGCAGTGAATCACCGTGTAGCCGGGCTCGAAATTGGCCAAACGCTCACGATCGAGTTCCCGCTGGAACATGTTCCTGGCGAACATGCTGTGCCAGGCGGTCTCGGTAATAACTCTCACGTTCAGTCGATACTCCGGATCGGCACCGGCGTAGCAGTCCTGGACAAAGATGTCTCGCCCCTGCAGGTAGGCGAGCAGGCGGGCTCGTAGCCGCTCGAACGTCTCCGGCTCGATCGATTTGTTGTAGGGACCCCACCAGATTCGATCCTCTGTACTCGGTTCGCGAACCACGAACTTGTCGTTGGCCGAGCGGCCGGTGTACTGGCCGGTGCGAACGACCAAGGGCCCGAGATGTGAGACGAGTCCCTCCCGACGCTTGATCGCTTCTTCGTACAGCGCTGGCGTCGAAAGATTGCGCTGAACGCTCGCAGGATTTGTAATGCCAAGGTAAGAGAGATCCAACAGATTCCCTCCAGTCGCGGTGCTCCGACGTTACTCGAACGTCAACCAGTCGCGCGCGAGTAGATCACGGAACCGGTGGTGGGTCGGGCTCGTCGGCGGCGTGATCGAGATGGACCTTGGCGCTTGGCCGCCGGAGTGAACCTACAGCTTCGAGGTACTGGGGGCGGCCCGAACCGCCTTCGTCCTGCCTAGCGGAAGGCCATCTTCGGCAGGGAACCGTCGATCCGACGTCGAAGGGGTGGAGTTCACCTCGATGAAGCGTCGCGTAGTTCCAAGATCCGTCCTCGATCGATTCGCTGACCGCCCCTGGCTGCAAACACTCGTCAAGGTCTCGATCGCGATTCCCCTCACGATCGCCTCGCCGTTTCTGCAGCTATGGGCAGCACTGAAAGCAATCGCTCGAGACCCTCAAACGCAAGGACTCATCCTCGCCACGATCGCGCTCCTGTTCGCGGGCAGCGTGATCTTCCACTGGCTGGAGGACTGGAGCTACGTGGACTCGCTCTATTTCAGCTTCATCACGCTTGCGACCATCGGCTTTGGAGACTTCGTACCTACCACCAATCTGACCAAGATCTTGACGATCATTTATGCACTCGCTGGGCTCGGCATCATTTTCGGCTTCTTCGACGCCATCGCAGCCCAACGGATGAAGCAGGGCGGGGTCGTGGAACGCCTGAAGGGCCGCAGGTCGGGCGCGGCCCGCGACTCGCCGCCAGCTCAGCCTTAGACGACTACCCGTCGAGAGTACATCAACGCGACGACCTGGTCCCCGAGCACTTTCGTGCCAGATGACGACGAGCAACCTCTCTTCCGCATGAGTTAATAGACGGCCGAGGGCGACGAGAACCGGGAGGACACAAAGATGGCAACCACGACG
>CAYTCZ010000084.1:10621-17893 GCA_964436315.1 uncultured Gaiellales bacterium
TCGGAAGTGCCGGCACGAGATGCGCCGTGATGCTCCTCGAGGGACGCGATCGAGACGATCCCCTCTTTCTCCAGATCAAGGAGGCGGGCCCATCTGTACTCGAGGAGCACCTACCCGCCACGCGCTAGCCAGCCGCGACGCCCTTAACAAAAAACGCGGACTCGGGCTGCTAGGTCGCTGCTTCTTGCTCTGCGGGCTCAGCGGCGGGAGGCCCGCTCTGGAGATGCCGGCGCCAGCCGTCGAGCACACGGCTGACCTGCTCGGCGCCGATGATCTTTCCGTCCGGGAGCGGAAGCTCCACCGGAGCGAGGATAAACGGGCGCGTCTGCGGCCCACCCATCCCGCCGTGGAATGAGATCAACTCCTCGAAGGCACAACCTTCGTCGCGCGTCTCTTCGTAGAAGCTGTTGACCATGATGTCGGCGACGTTCGAGAATGAGTCTGTTCGCTGCAGGTGCTGCGGAGCGTGGTCCGAGAAGATCGCGAGTGGATCCTCCCCTTCGATCCGTCCCGCGTCGAGGTAGTTCGTGCCTCTCGGGCCGAGCGCGACTGCCCCGTGTTGTTCAGAGCGGACAAGGAGCCAGCCGATATGCGGGTGCTCGCGGAGCGCCGGAATGAGCTTCGGGTGTCGTTCCTCGATCTCCTCGAGCATCAGCCGCCGCCTCTCTTCCATGAGATAGATGAGTCCGAGATTCCCCGAGGCGAGGACGATGACCTCCTCCCTTTCAACCTCTTCTTCAGCCTGTCCGATCTTCTTGTCCTCGGTCTTCCGCCCGGTCGCCTCGCCAAACGCCTGGCCAAGCGCGTTGTCATGCTCGTCGCCGCCGAGCATGGCGCCGACGTCGCCCGCACTCAAGTTGCGTTTGACGAATTCGTCGAGTCCATACTCGTTGCGCTGCTTGAAGGTCGCGCCCTGGGTCTGGCCGTGGTCGGAAAGCACGACAATCTCATAGGGACGCGGTGCGTAACGGCGGGCCCTCGCGATCCTCCCTATCTGTTGATCTACCTTGCGCAACGCCTCCATCGTGTCGGGACGTTCCAACCCGGAGTGGTGTGCAACTTCGTCGTAGCTCGCGAAGGTCGCATACATCACCGGGCGACCGCGCATCATGTCCTGGAGGATCGAGTGCACAACGAGATCTCGCAAGACGACACACATGCCCGCCCGCATGAAGGGGTAAAGGCCGCCGCGGTGACCGGCGGGCTTGATCTTACGGCGATGTTGGCGGCTCGCCGCCGTCCACTCGAGGAGCACCTCCCAGAAGAGGAGAACAAATGTCCTTGTCACGTTGTGCCCGTTCGCAAAGAACGCCCTGTAGCCGGGATTCGCCTTGAACTCGCCGCTTAGACGAGCCACCGTAAGGATCGCGGCCTCTGCCTCGCCAGAGAAGATGTTGCCCCTGCTCGCACCCCCATCTCGCAGAAGTCCGATTCCCGTGGCGTGACTCTCCTCCACCTCGGCTACCGAGTCCGGTCCCGAGACTGCCTTGACCTCGCCGGATTCCTTGTCGACCCAGCGGAAGGCGGGAAGATCGTGGTTCGAGCCCAGGAGGATCCCGGCCTGAGAGGCGCCGGTCTGCGAGGAGAGGTCGGTTTCCCACTCGACGAGTCGGTGGGTTCCCTCATCGAGCCATCGCGACATCTCGGGCACCGAGCCATCGCGCATCGCCCGCTGGAGCACCGGATAGCCGAGTCCGTCGATCTCGAGGAAGATGATTCCGGGGACATCGGTCTCTTCGAGCAGGCCCCGTCTCCTAGCTACGCGCCGCACCACCCGCATGTCGTACTGGTCGTCATCGTTCGTCCCAAAGATGATCTCGAGCACGATCGTGACGGCCGCGATCACAAGCGCCGCGAGAAGTGCGAAGCCGAAGCTGTCGACCTGGATCGCATTGTCGGTGATGTTCGACGCGATCTGGATCACCGCAGCGTCGATGAAAAGGATGATCACGAAGCCGAGGAGCGCCATCGCCGGAATCGGGAGCGAGGCGATGATCGGCGGAATGATGCTATTCAGGACCGCAATGACGATTGCGACGAGGAGAGCGCCGCCGAAGCCCTCCACGCTGATCCCCGGCAGGATCCAGGCGGTGATCAAGACGGCGAGTGCCGCGGTGAACCAGTGCACGACAAAGCGGAAGAACCCCGCCCTCGGCTTTATCGGCTTCCAGGAAACGCGCTCGCCATATGCGGCGAGGCCGGTCTTAGGCGGCTCGCTCATAGGCCCAAGAGCCTACGTGGCCCCGTGGTCCGCTTCAAATCGAGCAGATCCTCTCACGCATTCGTCTGAGAAGCCTCGTCGAGGAGCCCTTCCTCGGTGATGACGCGCGCCAGCTCCGTTCGCGAGCGGATTTCGAGTTTCCGGTAGATGCGGCCGAGATGCGCCTCGATCGTCTTCGGACTGAGAAACAGTGCAGCGCCGGCTTCCTTGTTCGTCGCCCCGCGCGCGACGACGATGGCCACCTGAAGCTCCTGCGGGGTCAAAGCATCGAGGCCGCTCAGCGACTCGCGGCCGATGCTCTCGCCGGTCGCCCGGAGCTCGACGCGAGCCCGCTCGGCCCACGGTGCCGCGCCCAGCCGCTCGAAGGTCTCGATCGCAGCCCGAAGGTGCGGCCGGGCATCGCTCCGGTGTCGGGAGCGTCGAAGGCGTTCGCCAAACGCGAGCTGCGTCCGGGCGTGCTCGAACGGCATCGGCAAACGCCCGTGGATTGACAGCGCCTCTGAAAAAGCTTCCTCGAACTCATCGTCGCTTGCGAGCAGACCCCGACAACGTGCAGACGCGGCGAGCGCCCACTGTCGATTCGTGGCCCGGGCCTCGGTGGTGAATCGCTCGAGTTCTTCGGTTGCCTCGTCAACCAGGCCGGAGCGCACGCAGGCCTCGATCAGGTCGGGAGCCCACTGAATGACGGAGGGCTCGCCGAGCCCTCGCTCGCGGACGCGACGCGCAACTTGTCGCAGGTGACCGATCGACTCTTCATTGTGGCCGAGCGAGAGATCGAGCAGCCCCTCGGCCGCTCCAGCGTAGGCAAGGACTCCGCCTACTTCGAGCGACGCAAGCTCGAGCGCATGCGAAATGCTCGTTCGACAGTCCTCCGCCCTCCCTCGCGCGGCGTCGAGCCGAGCGACAGTTACCAGCGAAAATGCAAAAGCAGTCGCTTGGGCGGTCTCGGTGGCGACTCGAACCGCCTCGGACCCGTTCGCCTGCGCCGAGTGCCAGGCGCCGGTCCTGAAGTCGAGTTCTGCCAGCCCCGCAAGTGCGTATGGCAGGAGGCTGGGACTGCTCGACTCGCGAGCGGCATCGACAACTTGGTTGAACACACGTCGAGCATCGTCGAACCGCTCGAGCCAGGTCAGCACATGCCCTGCGGGCCAGACCACGTAGTACGCCTGCTCAAGGAATTCTGGTTGATCGAGTAGCGGCTCGTACGTTGCGAGCAACTCGCGCGCCTCATCCGTCCGACCGCTGAGAAGCAGGCAAATCCCAGCAATAGAGGTCCCGAGCACGGCCGAGACGCCGCCGTCGTGCTCACCGACTTCGGCCGCACGTTCGGCTGCCGTGAGAGCAAAGCTGATCTCGCCGGCCATGAGCGCCGCCCACGCCGCATCACTCAACATGCGAGCGGCTCGTTCAGGGTCGTCGTCTTCCACTTGTTCAGCCTCGTCGAGCAGCGCTTTCGAGGCCCTCATCGGCTCGCCGCGCCACATCTCGATGACTCCCCGAAGATGTCGAATCGAGGCCTTGAGCTTTCGGTTGCCGGCAACCGCACCAACTGCTTCGTCGAGCAACGCGAGCGCCTTGTCTGGATGACCGGCTAGCCTCGCCTCGTTCGCAGCATCATGCAGCAGGTCGGCCACCTGGACAGAGCTCTCGGAAAGGCGACCGGCGCGTTCGAGGGCCTTCGCTGCTTCGGCGTGGCCACCGCGAGCCCGCGCCCGGTGGGCCGTCTCGATGAGCTCACGAACAACCTCGGGATCCGCCTCACGCGTGGCCGCTGCAAGGTGCCAGGCTCGTCGATCGTCGGCGCGCTCGCCTACAGCGGCAACCGCAAGCGCTTCATGAGCCGCGCGTCGGGCGTGGGAACTTGCGTTGTGGTACACGGTTGAACGAAGGAGCGGGTGCCTGAACCGGAGTTGGCCGTCCGCTACGACGATCAGCCCCGCCTGCTGCGCGGCACCGAGGTCCGTGGGTTCGAGCCCCAACTCGTCGAGCGCCCGGTCGATCGCCTCGAGGCTACCCGTCATGCTCGAGGCGGCGACGAGTAGCACCGACCGGACGCTGTCGGAGAGCTTCGTGAGTCGATCTTCGAAAACCCGTTCGATGCGGGGACCGACTGGCAGCGGCTCGGGGAGCGGCTCCTCGCCTGCGAGCTGACTCGCATTCAGGACCTCGCCCAGCTCGAGAATCGCGAGCGGATTGCCGTTGCTTGCGGTGAAGACAGCCGCGGCCACGTCGGCCGCGACGACGGATCCGGCGCCTCGCGTGAGGAGCGCACTCGTCGAGTCGGCGTCAAGTCCTTCCAGCTCCAGCTCGGGGAGATCGGTCCGATCGAACAGAGTCAACTCGTCGTCGCCAATCGTCATCACGAGAGCGACGCCCTCGGCTTCGAGGCGTCGTGCCGCGAAATGAAGCGCCTCGGCCGACGACGCGTCGAGCCAGTTTGCATCGTCAACAATCGCGAGTACCGATTGCTCCTCAGCCGCCGCAGCAAGCAGGCTGAGCGTGGCAACGCAGACCGTGAACCGATCGCGTCCTGCGTGCGGCCCGAGTGCAAACGCGGCTTCGAGCGCCTCGGCCTGCGGTGCCGGGATCGCCTCTCGGCGATCGGCGATCGGGTGGAGGAGATCCCATAAACCGGAGAAAGCGAGTCCCGACTCAGATTCGATCTCGTGCGCTTCGAGGACGACGAGGTCATCGGCGCGGCCCACCGCATACTCGCAGAGAGAGCTCTTTCCAATTCCCTCTTCTCCTCGGATCAGAAGAACGCCACTCTGGCCCTGTTTCGCATCCCTGATTAGGGCGTCGATTCGAGCGCACTCCATTTCGCGACCCAAGAGCACGCCTCTATGGTATTGGCCTTCTCTTCTTGAGTCCCCTTATCTCCGGGGGGTGGAGGCCGACAGCGAGTACGTCTCCACCCGACTTTCGGGTTGATACAAACCGAGAAGTTCGACGAGATCGACGATCGCCGCATCGACGTCAACGGACGCGTCATCGTGGAGGCCCTCGATGACGATCAATGCGTCTGTCGTCGTCGGACCTGTTGCCGACTGTCTGCTTTGGCGCCAGCACCAGCGCCGAGCACTGACGACGTTCTCCTCGTCGACGAAGATGACTTCGCTCGGCTCAGGATGAACGATCTCGGAAGACCCGAGGTCGGTGAATGCCTCATCGCCGGTCGCCAACCGGACCGTTGTTGCGCCGGCAATCCCCTCGCGGTCGAAGACGGCAACCGGTAGCGCATAGCGGATCGAGATCAGATTTCCAATATCGGCAAGCGTGTTGATGCTCGGGATGTCGCCGTGTTTGGTTAGCCGCCGTAAGAGCGCCTCCGTGGCTGAGCGGTACTGGGTCGGCTTGACGCCGAACCGCGCGAAGGCTCGCCGCCAGGCCCGGATTGACCCCAGATCGGAGAGCGGCTTGTCGCCGAGTCGTTCAACGACCGACGCTTGTTCGGCGCGATATTCGGCGAGCAGCGCCGTGGAGCTCGGCGGGTTCGTTACCCCGGCGGCGTGGACGACGCCGGCCCGAATCATCGGATACTGCTCGACGATCGCGCCCTCATACCCGAAGAGGTTCGGACTCTGTCGGGCGGACGGGTCCGGCTCGCCGGTCACTCGGCCTTTGCTGACTCAGTCGCGGCACGGTAGCCGAGCTGTCGAGCCCTTTCGACGAGCTCGGCTCGCGACCCGCCGAGGTGAGCCGAGACAGCCTCGTCGTTCCACACGAGGCCCGCAACACAGCGGTCGGCGTAAACGCGAAAGACAGTCGCTACATCGGCGAGGGAGGTAAGGAGCTGGCGACCGACAACGGGGCCCATGACGTTGAGCTCGAGCTCGCCCGACGAGACCGCGATCTCGATCGTCTTGGCCGCCCCACGAACCTGATAGCTCGTCTGGAGCACGAGCTCAGGAACGACCGGATTGACCTTGCCGGGCATGATCGACGACCCCACCAAGACGGCGGGGAGTGAGACCTCAGCGATTCCGCCCGCCGGACCGGACGACAGGAGCCGGAGATCCTGCGCCGACCGGGCAACCACGATTACGAGTCGTTGGAGCTCGGTTGCAACGGCGAGGAGGCGGTCTGTATTGGCCAGCGCATCGAAGGGATCGGACGCTGCTCGAAGCGGAAGGCCGGTCTCTTCGCCGAGGTAACCGACGATCACCTCGCGGTAGGCATCGGTCGCACCAAAGCCGGTTCCGACCGCCGTCGCTCCCAGCGGAACCTCGTGCAGCCCGTCGAGCGCTCGCTCGAAGTCGGACGTAACGCGATCGATCGCGTGCGCCTGTCCATCATGTACCGCATCGATCGGCACGGGAAGCGCGTCCTGAAGGCAGGTTCGGCCGAGGCGCTCGCGACCCGGGTACTCGCGCGCTTTCTCTCTGAACGTCGCGGCCAGATGCTTCGCGCTCGACACCGTTTCTGCGCCAGTCTCGAGGACCGCAATCTGAAGAGCCGTTGGATAGACGTCGTTCGTCGACTGCGAGCGATTGACGTGATCGTTGGGATGGATCAGTCCGTACGCACCGCGATCTCCGCCAAGCAGCTCCTCGGCCCGATTCGCGATCACCTCGTTGACGTTCATGTTCGTCGCGGTTCCGCCGCCGCCCTGAACGACATCGAGCGGAAACTGGTCGTGCCAGCGCCCCGCGACCAACTCCTCCGCAGCAGCGATGATCGCGCCGGCCTGTCGCTCGTCGAGCTCGCCGGCGTCGAGGTTGGCCCGGGCCGCGGCGAGCTTCACACGCGCCAGCGCCCGAATCAGGACCGGAAGCCGAGAGAGATCGAACCCCGCGCCTCCGCAGACCTCGATGGCCCGTGCGGTCTGAGCCCCATAGAGGGCGTCGACCGGCACCGAGACCTCGCCCAACGAGTCGTGTTCTCGCCTCGTGCCCTCTCCCACGGGCCCCTTATATCGAACGCCCTCAGGCGGGGGGCGATCGACGACCTCTTCGCCGGTCTCGACGAAGTGCTGGATTCCTTAGGGCCTATCCCAGTAGGTGCGGTGTCGTCGGGGACGGATGAGACCAAGCAGCTTGGCGGGATCGACC
>CAYTCZ010000085.1:0-17360 GCA_964436315.1 uncultured Gaiellales bacterium
GATGAACAACGTAGTTGGGAGTTACGCCTAGGTTCGACCCGTTTCAGCTACTAAGAGCCTATCCCGGTAGGTGCAGCACCTCCGGCTGGCGGCTGAGACGCGGCGCATCCGTCCCCGACGGCACCGCACCTACCGGGATAGGTCTAAAGGCCCCGCGATTCCGGCCGATACATGTTGCAGAGGCAACATGCTTGGCTCGGTTTACGGTTACACGCGGTGTCCGAATTGCGGCTTGAGTGTGCCGACATCTCAGCTGCGCAACGGCGGCCATGAGTGCAATATCGACAACGTCGTGGCACACCAAACTCTCAAGGCTCGGAAGGAACTCGAGACAATCGAGACTGATATCACCGAGTACATGAAGACCGAGCGGGCGCAGAAGCTTCTCGCCTTCGCCCGCTGGCGACTCCAGCACGGGCGCTAGACGATTGATTCCAAATATGTGGAGTTCGGCGACGCTCGTCCCAGACGCTGTCGTGACCCAGAGCGGACGAACAGCTATTGGCCTTCTGGTGGCAGGAACTCCACCCCGTAGGTCGCGATGTGCGGCATCAACTTCTCGGGAGGTGGTGGGCCCTGCTCGCTCATCTGATCCATTTCCTCGAAGAGCCGTTCGAGGCCGGGAGGAGAGAGGATGAACAGCAGGCGCCCGCTCTGTGTCCCGACGTTCTTGAAGCTGTGCACAATCCCTCGTGGCCCGAAGAGGTAGGCGCCGGGCCCGGCCCGGATCACGTCGTCGCCGACGGTGAACTCGAACTCCCCCTCGATGACGCAGAAGGTCTCGTCTTCGCGACTGTGGACGTGCGGTGGCGCTCCCGACTCGGGAGGCGAGAGGACTTCAACGAGGGCGAAAGCCCCGCCCGTCTCTGCGCCGCGCAGCTTGATCGTGACCGTGTCGGTCAGCACGCGCAACGGCTTTCCCTCGCCGGCGGCGAGTGCCCTCGCTGTCAGAGCTCCTGTGTCCATCATTCCTCGCTTTCTCCCGAAGAGCTCGACGCGCCCGCTTCCGCGCCGAACTGCTCTGCCCGCTGCTTGAGCGCGATGTTGAAGCCATCGTGGCTGCGCTGGATCGCACTTCCCATGACGAGGCGAAACAACGGGTAGAGGACTCCCTGGATGTCCTCCACGTGGGTGAAGTGCACCGTCTGGTCGTCCCGTTCCTCGATGGCGAACACCCGATCACCGGCGAAGAGCCAGTCTCCTCCCAGGTTGCCGTGCCAGGTGAGGCGCTGCCGCGGTACGACCTCGGTGATGTCGGCCTTGACCTTCGGCGATGGCCGCCCGGGCATGCCGAGCGTCAGCGAGACGGTGCTCCCGACCCGCAGGTCGCCCGAGATCGAGGGCAGCGATGGATTCCACTCCGGGTACCGCTCGAAGTCGGTGAGCACAGACCAGACGACCTCGCTCGATGCCTCAATCGGGAACGTCGTGCGATACACGGCCACGATGGCGCCACTCTATCCCGTCTCAACAGGACAGCCTGCCAACCCGGCCGCAGCCTCATTGCCTATGACCACTGATTTGGAATCTTGACTCCGGAAATACCGATCGAGCTCGTCGACCGGTGCGTCGCGTCTCAAGCGTCTTCCTGTTTCAGGACCTTGCGAAGTGCGGTAAGCGCGGGGCCGATGGCCTGCTTCTCGGTGAGTACCGGAGCGTAGAGATCTCCGCGGCGGTCAAGCCGACCCAGCACAACGTCCATCGTGAAGTCGGCCGGATTGAGCTCGGGAGTCAGCTCGTCCCAGAGGAGCGGAGTCGAGACCGGAGCTCCTTCCTTCGGACGGACCGAGTAGACGAACGCGATCGTGCGTCCTTGGCCGTTCTGATTGGCGTCGATGAGCACGCCCCGGCGTTTCTCCTTCAGGAACTCGGTCGTTACGAGCTCCGGGTGTTGCCGGCCCAGCAGTCCTGCGACCCCCGCTACGAGCTCATGCGTCTGCTCGTAGCGATAGCGGCGCGCGATCGGCACGAGAATGTGAATCCCGGCCGAGCCGCTGGTCTTCGGGTACCCCTGCAACCCGAGCACATCAAGCGTTTCCTTCACGAGCAGCGCAACCTCGACCGTCGTCGCAAACGAGGCGGTCTCCGAGGGATCGAGATCGAACAAGGCGAAGTCCGGGTGGTTGGGCTTGTCAACGCGGGAGAGCCAGGCATTCATCTCGATCGTTCCCATGTTGACCACCCAGAGGAGGGCGAGCTCGTCGTTCACGAGCGGTGAGACGATCGTTCGATGCTTGCGGGCGCGACGCGAGGTGGTGTGATACGACCAGCGCTGAATCCAGTCGGGCATGTGCTTCGGTGCGTCCTTCTGAAAGAAGTGCTTCCCCTGCCAGCCGTCCGGGTATCGCTTCATCGTGAACGACCGATCCTTGAGGTGGGGAACCAGGACGTCGGCTACGTCCCGGTAGTACGTGAGCAAGTCTCCCTTCGTAATACCGCGCTCTGGCCAGAAGGGCTTGTCGAGGTTCGAGAGCTTCAGCTTCCGGTTTCCACGTTCGATCACCGGCTCGATCGGCTGCTCGCGCCGAACGTCCACAGGAGCTTTGTCCTCGCGTAAACCGAGATACACGGGTGCACGCAGATGGCCCTCGTGAGTCCACTCTCTGAACTTGACTTCGCAGACGAGTTTGGGCGATACCCACGTGACATCGTCGGCGCGAACGCGCGGCATCTTGGGAACGCTGGCCAGCGGGCTCGTCTTCCGCTCGAGCGGCCTCAGTCTTCGCAACAGACGCTCGATCTCTTGCTCGTCGAATCCGGTTCCGACGTTGCCGACCCATTCGAGACCACCGGAACGAGAGACGGCCAAAACGAGTGAGCCGAGAGTCTTTTGGCGACGGCCGCGGCCCCGCGTGAATCCGGCGATCACGAACTCCTGTTGGTTGACGGTTTTGATCTTCCGCCAGTCCCCTGTGCGTTTACCCGGGAGATAGCGAGAGCCAAGCCGTTTGGCCACGACCCCCTCGAGCCCCTGCTGCTCGGCAGCCTTGAAGACCGCCGCGCCCTCGGTAAACGACTCCGAGAAGTGGACTGCGCTGTTCTGGTCGTCGAGAAGCTCATGGAGTTTCTCGCGTCGCGTCTCAAGCGGTTCGTCGAGAAGCGGTCGGCCGTCGACTTCGAGGAGATCGAAGGCGAAGAACGCATAGGCGGCCGCACCTTGTTGCATGGCTCCGAACGAGGCCTTGCCGTCTTCGTCAAACGCAACGACCTCACCATCCAACACAGCCGACGGCGTCTTGAGCGCACTGGCAATCTCGCGGCCGACCGACCGAAACCGAGCAGTGAGGTCGTTGCCGTTTCGGCTGAAGAGTCGTACCGAGCCGCCATTGATGACCGCGATGGCCCTGTATCCATCCCATTTGAACTCGAAGATCCAGTCATCGCCATTCGGAAGAGTCTCGGAGAGCGTTGCCAGCATCGGCGCGTATGAGGTCTTGGCTGCTGGCGGAGCCTCAGCGCTGTCTTCATCGCGCTTCTTCAGAAGCAGCCAGTTCCTTTCATCACCCGATAGCCGAGCCGGGACCAGCGCCCACACACCCTCGAGCCGCGTCCCGTTGAGACGCACGGTGAGCCCGCCGTCCGGCTTCTGCTCGATGAGTTCGTAGGAACCTTTGTCCCAGATCTCGACGGTACCCGCACCGTACTCCCCGGCGGGAATCTCGCCCTCGAAACTCGCGTAGTCGAGCGGATGGTCCTCGACGTGCACAGCGAGGTGCTGCGATCCCGGTTCCCGCGGAATTCCCTTCGGGACCGCCCAGCTTGCGAGGACTCCGTCCATCTCCAGCCGCAGGTCGTAGTGGAGTCGCCTGGCATCGTGACGCTGAACGACGAAGACGGGTTCCGGCGCTGAGTCGCGCTCGGCCGGGCTAAACGGCTCTGGGGTCTTACGGCGATCGCGCTTGCGCTTGTACTCGCGAAGCTCGGACACGGCCCCATCTTGCCCGAGGCGCAACTACTCCGCGAAGACTCCCATGTCCTGGAACTTCTGGCAACGGAGCGTCCGACGTGCCGCTGGATCCATTCCGTCGACCTCAGAGAGCGCTGCCTCGAGAGCGTCCGCGACGAGCTCCGCCGCGGCGTCGTGGTCGTTCTGTGCTCCGCCCTCTGGTTCAGTCACGATGGCATCGACCAGTCCGAGCTCGAGGCACGAGATCGCATTCGGCTTGAACGCATCGGCGGCCTTTCGCGCCTCTCCTGCGTCTCGCCACAGAATCGACGCGCATCCCTCGGGCGAAATCACTGAGTAGATCGCATTCTCTTGCATGAGAACTCGGTCGGCCACGGCGATTGCAACAGCACCGCCCGATCCGCCTTCCCCGATGACGCAGGCGACGGAGGGAACGCCGAGCCTCGCCATCACGAGTTGACATCGGGCTATCCACCCGCCCTGCCCATGTTGCTCGGCGACAACCCCCGGGTAGGCACCGGGAGTGTCCACCAGCGTGAGCACCGGAAAGCGATGGCGATCGGCAAGTTCCATGACGCGCATCGCCTTCCGATATCCCTCCGGATAGGGCATGCCGAAGTTGCGATAGGTCCGTTCGCGAATATCCCGGCCTTTCTGATGGCCGACGTAGACGACCGTCTGACCCCGGAAGCGGGCGAGTCCGGACACGATTGCCGGATCGTCGGCCGCAAACCGATCGCCACGCAACTCGATGTGATCGTCGAAAATCCGGTTGACATAGTCGAGTGCGTACGGCCGATCTTGGTGGCGAGCAAGATCGACGGAACGCCAGACCTCGTCTTCGGTCGGCTCGGCAGAGATGCGCTCGATCTGACGCTTGAGCCGCGCCATCTCACCGGAGACGCCGACACCTCGCAGGAGCGGAAGCGTGCTCAGTTTGGCAAGTCGATCGCGAAGTCGCAACTGCTCCGCCTCGGCGGGATTCGTCTCATCGGCCATTGGCGAATAACGAAAGCACCCGACCGACGAACGGCCGAAGTTCGTCCCGGGAAACGATTGCGTCGAGCTGGCCGAACCGGATGTTGGATTCGGCGAGCCCGAAGTCATCAGGAAGCTTCTCGCGCGTCACCTGTTGAACAACCCGCGGGCCCGCGAAGGACATGAGCGCTCCGGGCTCAGCCACGACGACGTCGCCCAGAGTTGCGAAGCTCGCCAGCACCCCGCCGGTCGTGGGGTGCGCCAGGACGCTCACGAACGCACAACGCGCTTCGCGGAGTTGATCGACGGCACAGATCGTCTTCGGCAACTGCATCAGCGAAAGCAGCCCCTCTTGCATCCGCGCACCGCCCGAAGCGGTGACAGAGACCACCGGCGCACCCCGCTTTGACGCACGCCGAACCGCCCGGACGAACTTCTCTCCAACCGCGCTTCCCATCGAGCCGCCCATGAACGAGAAGTCCATGATCACGAGCTCGCAGGGCCGCCGTTCGATCATCGCGGCGCCGCAGATCATTGCGTCCGACAGTCCCGTGGATACCTCGGCCTCCGCTAGCCGCTCGGTGTACGCGCGGAGGTCGAAGAATCCAAGCGGATCCGCCGAGCGGAGTTGAGCGTCTTCTTCGACGAAGGTGCCACGGTCGGCAAGCTGGTTGACCCGCTCGCGCGCCTTGACCGGAAAGTGATAGCCGCATTGCTGGCAGACGCGCAGGGCCTTCTCGAGCTCGTCCTCGCGGTAGTGAGAACCGCATTCCGGACACGTGTTTGGATGACGGTCGTCGGGAGGCTCGGGCTCGGACGGGCCGGTGTGTTCGATCGAGACATCGATCCGGCTCTCCATGTCCGGCGTATCTTAGTGCTCAGACGCGGCGAGTCTTGTCTGCCGTCGATGCGCTACAGGCCAAGCGCGTCGATGAACGGCCGAAGGCCTGCGCTGTTCTGCGGACTCGCATTCAAACCGCTGAAGCCGACGCCGACAAGGGAGGCTTGATCGACGATCTCGGCAAGCGTGCGGCTCACCTCGGCACCGTCTGGCCCACCCGCTTCCGGGTAGTGCATCCCTATCTGACCAGGCGCGAGCACGTCGACGTCGAAGGCGACGTAGACACCACTGGTGTCGGCAAGCACGTCCGCCAAGTCGTCCTCGTTCGTCCGAAGGCCGCTAGCGCGAATGAAGTCGTTCTCTGGAGGATCGAGATTCCGAGCGCCCAGGAGCAACGAATCCTCGACGTCGACAGTTCCTGAGTCGAGGATCATTCGGAATGGCATACCCCACTCGTTGCCGCTGACCGACGTTTCCGGCGTGTTGAGATCACCGTGGGCGTCGAACCAGACCAGCGCGATCCTGCCGTGGCGTGCAGCCAGGCCTTCGACGGCGCCAACGTGGATGCAACAACAGCCTCCGAGCACCAGCGGCCGTTCAGGTAACGCGGCCGCCAGCGCGAGGTTCTGCTCAATGAGCGTTCCTTCCTCGATCGTTGCGACCTCTGGATACGGAAGCGGGAGCTCAGCTGCGGCGACCATCGCCTCTCCGTCGGTTCCCCAGGCTCGAGGGACTCTGACCAGACCCGCACGAAAACTCCGACCGCACGAATGGCACTCGTAGTCTCCGCCGAGCGCGACAGCCGTCAGCGTGCGACAGTCGGGACACTTCGCACGTAGCCGCGACATCGCCCGTGAGGTTAGCTAAGTGGTCAGGTTCACGTCAGCTCCAGCTCGTACCGGACGAAGGTGAAGACGACGTGCATACCCGCGCGTTCGTACAGCCGCGTTGCCGCCGCCTCGTTCTCACTGTCAACTCCGAGCGTGGCGCGGGCAAGACCACGCTGCGACCCTGCCCGAAACGTCGAGCGCAGGAGGGCCAGACCAATTCCGCGCTTCTGCCAGGCGGGACGAACGGCCAGCGCGTCGACGTACACACCGCCGGCCGTTGGTGAACAAACCGTGCAACCGACAATCTCCTCTCCCTCGACTGCGAGTTGCCAGAGAGTCGGATCAACGTCATCTCGTTCAAGATGGCGCTTTCGCCATGACTCGAGGGACTCCGGCACGAAGCTCCATTGGCCAGCGAAGGCTTGGTCCACGGCATCATGAACAGCTTGGTCATCAGTTCCACGCTGGAATTCCCGGGTAGTGACTCCGGCCGGGAAGTGTGGCGGGTCGATTGCTTGAACGAGGTCGATGGCCATCCTGAAATACGAGCGCACCAATCGATATCCGCGATCCTCAAGCAGCTCGCGGGCGGCGGTATCGGAAGCGAGAACGTAGTTCGCAATGAGCGCCGCGCCGATCTCGTGTGCGCGGTCCTCCGTTCGTCGAATCAGTTCGAGGCCGACTCCGAGGCCGCGCGCCTTCGGATGGACGTATCCCTCTACGACCGGCCGCTTGGGCGTGCGCTCCCAGACCCACGCGTATCCGGCAAGGTCTCCCTCGAGTTCGAGCAGGAAGACGTCCCGATCGAGTTGTACACCCGGGGTCCGCCAAGTATCACGTAGCTCCTCCAGCGACATATCGTGCTCCCCCGTGTCATGGAGATCGCATGCCGCAACAAGCTCATCGACTGCTTCGAGATCGTCCCACGTGGCGTTGCGGACTCTCACGCAGGTACCAGCTGATCAAGCACGTCGGGCAAACCACTGAGATCGTCCAGTTCGGCCGCCCGCTCGAGATCGCTGTTCTCGCTAGCCCGGTTGATCCACACAGTCGTAAGCCCGAGCTCGGCAGCGGGCGCGATGTCGTGGAACGTGCTCGCGGCAACATGGACGTGTCTTTGCCGGACAACGCTGGGATGCGAGAGCAGGCTCTTCCAGTGCCCGTGCGCGGGTTTGTAGGAGCCGGACTCCACGACAGTGATCCGTAGATCAACCGGCACCCCAATCTGGTCGAGCGACCCGGCGAGGAGATCTGGATCCGTATTCGAGAGGACTGCCAGCCGCCAACCACGAGTTCGCAGCTCGCGGAGAGATCCTGGGACCTCCGGAAAGGCGGGCCATGTAGGCAGCGAGTCTGCGAGAGCCCTCTCGGCTCCAGGCTCGAGCTCGAGACCCTCGCTCGCCGCGAGCAGTTCGAGCGTCTCCGCGAGCACGTCCCGGTACGGTTTCGCCACATCGAGCTGGACTCGTGGCTCGATCTCGTGGTAACGCTCAAGAAGCTTCGCGGCATCTTCGTCTGGCCAGAGCGATGCCAGCGCTCGCGTGATTCCCGCCTCCCAATCGATCAGCGTGCCGTAGCAGTCGAACGAGGCCCATCGGAATTCGCTGCGATCCGGCTCCGCCGGCGCGCTAACCACGGAACTTCTTGAATGCGAGGCAGGCGTTGTGACCGCCGAACGCGAAGTTGTTCGAGAGCGCGATCTCTACCGGCACCTCACGCGCATCGTTCGGAATGTAGTCGAGGTCGCATTCAGGGTCTGGGTACTCGTAGTTGATGGTCGGCGGTACGACGTCGCGCTCCGTTGCGTAGATACTCAGGATCGCCTCGATCGCTCCCGAAGCACCGAGGCAGTGACCCGTTGCGCCCTTGGTCGATGATATGGGTGTCTTCCTCGCTTTCGCTTCGCCAAGCGCCTCTTTGATGACCCGGGTCTCGCTCGAGTCGCCGAGCGGAGTCGAAGTCCCATGTGCGTTCACATAATCGACGTCTTCCGGATTGAGCCCCGCATCTGCAAGCGCAAGCAGCATCGCCCGAGCCGGATGCTTGCCGGTCGGATCGGGTTCCGTTATGTGCCGGGCATCCGATGAGAGTCCGTAGCCGACAAGCTCCGCGTAGATCTTCGCTCCTCGTCTCTTGGCATGTTCGAGCTCCTCCAGCACGACGGTGCCGGCCGCTTCCCCCATGACAAAGCCGTCGCGTTCGGCATCAAACGGTCGGCTTGCACGCTCTGGATCGTCGTTGCGACGCGAGAGAGCACGCATCGCGCCGAACCCTCCGATTCCGATCGAGGTAATTCCGGCCTCGGTGCCGCCGCAGATCATCACATCTGCCCGGCCCAGTCGAATGTCATCGAGGCCGCTGCCCATCGCCATGTTCGAGGCGGCACAGGCAGTGCACTCCGAACTCAGGGGACCTCTTGTCCCGAGCTCCATCGACACCCAGGCGGCACCCATGTTCGGGATGATCGACGGAATCGAGAACGGGCTGACGCGATCAGGACCCTTTTCGAGCAACGCGTCGTAGCAGTCCTGAAAGCTCTGGAGTCCGCCAATTCCCGTCGCGATCGATGCACCGACTCGCTCATCCTCCGCCGCGATATCAATGCCGGAATCCTCTTCGGCCATCCGGGCCGCGGCGATGATCATCTGGGCGAACCGGTCCATGCGTCTCGCCCGCTTGTGCTCGATCCACTTCGTCGGGTCGAAATCCTTGAGCTCGCACGCAAAGGTAACGCCGAACATCGAGCTGTCGAAGGACTTGATCGTTGCTGCCCCGCTACGACCGGCAAGGATGTTCTGCCAGAACGTCTCTGAGTCGTTCCCGAGCGGCGTCACGGCACCGATCCCGGTTACGACCACCCGTCGTCGACCGTTATCTCTGCTCATCGGAGTCTCCTACATACCCAGGCCGCCGTCGACGAGCACAACGTCGCCCGTCACGAACCCGGCCTCATCGGAGCAGAGAAAGCGTACCGCACCGGCCACGTCCTCCGGCTCGCCCAGACGGCCGAGCGGCGTGTTGGTTCTGATCATCTCCTTCGCCTCATCGGGGAGTACTCGCGTGAGTTCCGTGTCGATGTATCCGGGCGCCACGACATTCGCGCGTACGCCCCGATTTCCGAGCTCTCGTGCGAGAGCTTTGGTGAATCCGATGATTCCCGCCTTGGAGGCCGCGTAATTCACTTGTCCAGGGTTCCCACGCACACCGACAACACTCGAGACGTTCACGATCGCGCCCGCCCGGCGCTTCAGCATCCCGCGGGCGACCGCGCGACAGGTGTTGAAGACGCCTCCGAGGTTGGTCGCCAGCACATCCTCCCAGTCCTCTTCGCTCATCCGAGCGATCAGTGTGTCTCTGGTGATTCCGGCGTTGTTCACCAACACGTCGAGAGGCCCGAGCTCGGATTCGACCTGGTTCACGAGCTCTGCCGCTTCCTCTGCCGAGGCGACGTCCGCCTGTACCGCAATCCCTCCGATCTCGGCCGCAATGGCTTCGGCGGTGTCTTTGTCGGACCGATAGTTCACCGCTACGCGCGCTCCCGCGCGGGCGAGTTCCCGTGAGATCGCTGCACCGATTCCACGCGATCCGCCGGTGACGAGTGCAACCTTGCCGTCAAGTGAGCAGAAGTTCGGATCGGGCATCGGGTTTCCTATCGCACGAGCGTTGCCAGATCCCGCTCGAGCTCCTCGAGGCTCTCGGGGGTACCGACCGAGAAGGTCCGCAGAGACCGATCACAGCGCCGAAGCAATCCGCTCAAGACGGAGCCT
Source organism: uncultured Gaiellales bacterium (assembly GCA_964436315.1). Taxonomy (GTDB): domain Bacteria; phylum Actinomycetota; class Thermoleophilia; order Gaiellales; family Gaiellaceae; genus CAYTCZ01. The sequence continues at coordinate 10,324 of CAYTCZ010000085.1, forward strand.
GGGCCGATCTCCACGAAGATCCCAACTCCGTTCTCGACGAGCCCACGCACGGCCTGCGTGAAGCGCACGGGCCCGGTCAGCTGGTCAACGAGGATCTGGGCCAGCCCCTGGGCTGATTCCAGCCGAGCCGTCACCGTCGACATGAACGGTGGGGTCGGATCTCCCCACGAAACCCGTTCGAGCGCAGGTCGGAGTCGCTCGGCCGCCATCGCAACGAGAGGACTGTGGAACGCCCCGCTCACACGAAGCTTGACGGTTCGGCGCGCTCCTTCTTCGTCCGCTCTCGTGATGAAGTTGTCGACCGCCGGGTTCTCGCCCGACACGACGATCTGTCCAGGACAGTTGTAGTTCGCAGGCCACACGTTCTCGATTCCGGCACAGATCCGTTCGACGACTGAGTCCTCGAGCCCGAGGACAGCCGCCATCGCGCCCGGATGTTTCTCGGCGACGGCCGCCATCGCCTGGCCTCTTTCGTACACGAGCTCGAGCGCCTCTCGACTCGTGACCGCGCCGGCGGCCGCGAGTGCCGAGTACTCGCCGACCGAGTGTCCAACGACGTAGTCGGGCTTGATCCCTGCAACTTCGACCGCTCGTAGACAGGCGATCGACGTGGCGACGAGCGCAGGCTGTTGGATATCCGTCTTTGTCAGCTCTTCGATTGGGCCTTCGAACGACGCCTTCCCGACATCGAAACCCGCGATCTCGGACGCCTCCTCGAAAACCTCACGAGCCTCAGGTAAGGCATCCGCAAACTCTCGACCCATGCCGACGTGCTGAGAGCCCTGGCCCGGGAAACAGAACGCAATCTTTATCGGCTGCTCACTCATGGCCGTTCCAGGTGACGACGACCGACCCCCAACTCAGACCGCCCCCGACACCGGTCATCAGCACCGTCTTCCCGGCGGCGAGTACTCCGGTCTCGAGAGCCTCGTAGAGACAGATCGGGATTGAGGCAGTCGAGGTGTTCCCGTACTTATCAAGGTTGATGAACACCCGATCTTCAGCAAATCCGAGCTTCGAGACCGCATGATCGATGATGCGCTTGTTCGCCTGGTGAGGCACATAGAGGTCAATCTCCTCGACCGAAAGCCCACAGGCATCGAGAACCTTCTCCGCCGACGTAACCATGACCCGCGTAGCGAACTTGTAGACCTCTCGGCCGTTCATCTGAAGGAAATGGAGATCCTGCTCGATGGTCTGAGTGCTCGCCGGCGCGCGTGTGCCACCGCCGGGGACGCAGAGTTCGGGTGCCCCGGTCCCGTCCGAGCCAAGCTCGAACCCAAGGAAGCCCGGCTCGTCGGTGCGCTTCAACACCACCGCGCCCGCCCCGTCGCCGAATAGCACACAGGTGGTTCGATCCTCCCAGTTGATGAGCTTGGTGATTGCTTCGGAGCCGATGATCAGCGCATAGTCGACGAGACCGCCGGCGACCGAGCCATAGCCTTGGGCGAGCGCGTAGACGAAACCTGTGCAGGCCGCAGAAAGGTCGAAGGCAGCTGCGTCGTGCGCGCCGATCTCCTCGGCAACGAGCGATGCGCTCGCCGGGAAGATCATGTCCGGACTCGCAGTCGAGACCACGACGAGTCCGACATCCTTCGAACTCACCGACGCCCGCTCGAGCGCCTCCAGCGCTGCCGGAACTGCGATGTCGCTCGTGGCCTCGTCGGGTTCGGCGACGCGGCGCTCGCGGATTCCAGTTCTCTCGACGATCCACTCATCGCTCGTATCGACGAGTTGGGCGATATCGTCGTTCGTCACGATCCTCTGGGGAACGTGCGCACCGACTCCGACAATTCCGACCGGGGGAAGTCCGCTATTGACGCGAGCGAGCAACGTGAGCTCCTTGCGATCTCAGATCTCGTCTGCGACAGCGAAGGTGAGGGTGCCGCGAACGGCCAATTCCCCGTCGACGGTAGCCATCGCTTGACCGCGTCCGACGGGGCCCTTGACCTTCTCAACCTCGCAGGTAAGCTCCAGCCGATCACCGGGCTGAACAATCCGCTTGAAGCGCAACTTGTCAATCCCGGCGAAGAGAACGAGCTTGCCGCGGTTCTCTTCTTCAGAGAGAACCGCGACCGCTCCGGCCTGCGCGAGTGCTTCGACCATCAGCACGCCTGGCATGACGGGCTGGCCCGGAAAATGGCCGCTCAGGTACCACTCGTCCTCGCGCACAAGCTTTCGAGCAACGACGCGCTTGCCTGGCTCGAGCTCGGTGACTTCGTCGATGAGGAGGAATGGGTCCCGGTGTGGGATGATCTCCTCGATTTCGACTTTGCTCAGTGCTCGGGCAGCTGTCACGAAGGAGCGTGCTCCTCGAGCTTCGCCCGCAGTCGCTCGCGACCACGGTGGACGTAGCTCTTCACTGTGCCAACTGGCATCCGGACAGCACGCGAGATCTCCTCGTATGACAGCCCGAGTCCGTCACGGAGCATGACGACAGCTCGCTGGTCGGCCGAGAGACGCGACAACCCATCGGCGAGATCGCGCCGGAGGTCAGCCAGCTGGGCAAGCCGAGACGGGTCGGTATCGTCTCCGGCCGGCTCGTCATCCAGATCGAGCACCTCAGTTCGACGCAGCCGCTGTCTTGCGGCAACATCGCGGCAGGTGTTGACCACCAGTCGGTGGAGCCAGGTCGCAAACTGCGCTTCCCCCTTGAACTGGCGCAAGCGTGTGATCAGCTTCACGAGCGATTCCTGCGCGGCATCGCGAGCATCCTCGAGATCGACCATGAGGTACGACGAGAGTTGGTTGACCCTCGGCGTATGACGCTCGACGAGCGCCGCCAGAGCGCGACTGTCCCCGCAGTTCGCTTTGTTAACCAGGTCGATGTCGCTCATCGACTCGTAGGCGAGTGGGCCGACGTACAGAGCAGCTGACGGGGGTGCGGTAGCTGGCACGGCTGGAGGAGACGCGGTAGCTGGCACGGCCGACGTAGTCTAAATGAGGTGACTGCAACGACCGACCCGTTGCCCGACTCGTTGAGCGCCGAGCATGTCGAGCCGCTGCTCCGAGGCCGGTTCGGCCGTCCATATCTCTATCGCGCCGAGTGTACGTCGACCCAGCTTCTCCTCACCGCCGAGGACTCCGAGGGGGCGGTGGCCGTGTGCGATCACCAGTCGGCAGGGCGGGGCCGGCTGGATCGGTCGTGGCAAGCACCGGCGGGTACTGCCATTCTCTGCTCGGCTCTCCTGTGCCCACCTCAGAGGCGACGGCTTCCTGAAGTCACGCTCGTCGCAGGCCTTGCGACGGCGGAGGTCGTCGAAGCAGCGACAGGCATCTCGACCAAGCTCAAATGGCCGAACGACGTGATCGTGGAGGGCCGGAAGGTCGCCGGAATCCTGGCCCAGGTAATCGACGGTCGAGTGGTGTTGGGAGTCGGGTTGAATGTGAACCAGAAGGCACGGGAGCTCCCCCCGGCTACTCAGACCAAACTCCCTGCGGGCTCTCTGTACACCGTGGACGCCCAGACTCGCGATCGTGCACCGCTCCTCGCCGATCTCCTCTTCGGCCTCGAACAGCGGTACGAGACGTGGCGCGAGCACGAGTTGGCATCGCTCATTCCGTTGGTACAAACCCGTGATTTTCTCCGCGGGAAACGGGTCGCCGTGGACGGAAAGGTCGGGAAAGCCGTCGGAATCACGAACGATGGGCGGCTCGAGGTTCACATTCGGAAGACGCCGCATCTGCTCGAGAGCGGCGAAGTCGAACTCGTCAAATGACAGGCGCTCGCCCGGGCGGGTGAAGAGCACGCACTGGTAAAATTGGAGAGCTGAGAAATGGCTTATTTGCGGGGATCTTTCGCGTTTTTCGCCGCTCTCTTTCTGTTTTTCGCGCTGACCGCTGGAGGCGGAGCGCAGACAGATGAGGACAGCGCCGAGCGGCCGCGGGTGTTGGCGGTCGAGTTCGACAACGATGTGAATCCGGTCTCTGCCGACTTCGTCACCGACCAGATCGACCGCGCGAACGAGGAGGGATACGACGCAGTCGTCGTCCTTCTCGACACGCCGGGCGGACTCGACAGCTCCATGCGCGAGATCATCAAGGCTGAGCTCGCGTCAGAGGTACCCGTGGTGATGTACGTGTATCCGGACGGAGCGCGCGCTGCTTCGGCGGGTGTGTTCCTGATGATGGCGGCCGACGTCGCAGCTATGGCCCCGCAGACGAATCTCGGTTCATCAACGCCCATCTCGACCAGTGGTGAGGAGATTCCAGAAGACCTGCGGAACAAGGTCGTGAACGATGCGGCCAAATTCAACCGCAGCCTGGCGGAGGAGCACGGCCGAAACGGCGACTGGGCCGAAGAGGCTGTTCGCGAGGCCTCGAACCTGACAGCGCGTGAGGCGCTCGAGATGAACGTTATCGACTTCATCTCTCCCGATCTCGAAACGTTGCTCGATGACATCGATGGCTCCGTGACGCAGCCGAAGGAGCTGGTGCTCAATACGTCGGGTGCCACGGTCGACGAGGTTTCGATGTCGCTATGGAAACGGGTACTCGACACGATCATCGATCCGAACATCATCGTCATCCTGATGTCTCTCGGTCTCCTCGGAATCGTCATCGAGCTCTACAACCCCGGCCTGATCTTCCCGGGAACCCTCGGGGCCATTTCGCTAATCCTCGGACTCTTCGGACTTCAGGTCCTCCCCGTCAACTGGGCAGGCGTCCTGCTGCTGCTGCTCGCGATGGCGTTCTTCGTCGCGGAGGTGTTCGTCACAACCGGCGGCGCCTTAGCCCTTGCCGGGGCGGCATCGTTCGTCTTCGGCGCTCTCCTTCTCTTCGATCCTGCAGGTGATGCATTCCAGGTCTCACTCCCGGTCGCTCTTGTGATCGCGGGAACCCTGTTCCTATTCGTGGTCGTCGGCATGGGCAAGGTGATGCAGGCCAGGAAAGCTCCGCCACGGACGGGACAGGATGAGTTGATCGGCCAGGTTGCCGTCGTGCGCGAGCGTATCGATCCCGTAGGGACCGTGTTCCTCATGGGTGAGACGTGGCAAGCGCGTTCGGAGGAACCGATCGAGATCGGTGAGACGGTCCGCGTCGAGCGGGTTGAAGACCTCTGTCTCGAAGTGCGGCGCGAAAAGGACGCCGTCGCGCTCGTATAGCCGGCTGCCTCACGCCGGTGCGAGCTACCCCGGTCACTAAGATGACACTTGCCGACCCGAAAGGAGCTTCATGGAAGCCGCATTGATCGCCATCGTGGCCGTCGTCATCATCCTGGTGCTCCTTGCGGCGGCATCGATCCGAATCGCGCGGGAGTACGAGCGCGGCGTGATCTTCCGGCTTGGTCGGCTTCGCTCACCGCCGAAAGGCCCGGGTCTGTTCCTGATCATCCCCGTCATCGATCGTGTGGTGCGCACTGACCTGCGGACGGTGACCTTGAACGTCCCGCCACAGGAAGTCATCACGAAAGACAACGTCCCGGTCCGCGTGAACGCAGTGGCGTACTTTCGAATCATCGACCCGGAGAAGGCGATCGTCCAGGTCGAGAACTTCATGGTCGCAACGTCCCAGATCGCTCAGACCACGCTTCGAAACGTCCTGGGGCAGCACGTACTGGACGAGCTCCTGTCGGAGCGCGACAAGATCAATGCCCGACTCCAGCAGATCATCGATGACGCTACCTCGCCCTGGGGCGTCAAGGTCTCGATCGTCGAGGTAAAGGACGTCGAGATCCCAGGCGGTATGCAGCGCGCTATGGCCCGTCAGGCCGAAGCCGAACGCGAGCGGCGCGGAAAGGTCATCGCTGCAGAAGGCGAGTTCCAGGCATCCGAACGTCTGAAAGACGCTGCAGATGTGATCTCGGCGAATCCAACGGCACTTCAGCTGCGGTATCTCCAGACAGTCCTCGAGATGAGCTCTGAGCGGAACACCACGATGATCCTTCCGCTACCGATTGAAATTCTCCGACCGTTCTTCGAGCGCATGCCCGATACCAACGGAGAGGACCAGAGCTGAAGGCTCTCAGAACCGTCGGCGCGACACAATGAACGACGGGCTCAGGTCGCCGCCTCCGGAACTCCGGCGGGATCCGCTCTCCGGGAGATGGGTTGTGATCGCGCAAAACCGAGCTCGCCGGCCGGGGACGGCGAGACCGTCGCCAGAGTACGTGGAGTCCGGCATCTGCGAGCTCTGCGAAGGACGCGAGTGGGCGACGCCGCCCGAGACGTTCGCTTTTGGCCCGCCCGGTCGTGCTGCAGACGCACCGGGTTGGTGGCTGCGAGTTGTTCCCAATAAGTTTCCCGCTTTTGCCAACGTCGCTCGCTCGCTCGCTCGCAGTAACGGGTTCTTCGAAGTGCGGCCTGCGGTTGGAAACCAGGAGGTCGTAGTCCACTCGCCTCGCCACGTGACGAGCTTCGCCGAACTCTCGCTTCGCGAAATCGAGCGAGTAGCGGCCGCCTGGAAAGAACGTGCTGCTTCCGCTGGCGAACTTGGGTTCCGGTACGTTCATGCCTTCGTAAACGAGGGCTCCGCCGCCGGCGCGAGCCTCGGGCACTCCCACTCGCAGCTCCTCTGGCTCAATGAGGAGCCGCCATTCGTAAAGGAGGAGATCGAGGAAGAGGAGCGTTCCCGAGGTTGCCTCGCATGCGAACTCCTCGAAGAAGAACTCCGGCAACGGATTCGTATCGTCGCCGAGCGCGACGACCTCGTCCTCCTGTGCCCGTACGCAAGTCGCACGCCCTATGAGTTGTTGATCGCCCCGGTTACCTGCGAGCGCGAGCCGTTCGAAAGCGATCGGCTTGCCGGAGCTCTCGATCTGCTTGCGGACGGCGTGCGGCGTCTGCGACTTGCCGAGGGCGACGCTCCCTTCAACGCCTGGCTCCACGCCTCGGGGCACTGGCACATCGAGCTTCTGCCCCGTCTCACGGCGATGGCGGGAATCGAGCTGGGTGCCGGCTACCACATCAATACCCTTGCGCCCGAGTCAGCCGCCGGTTTGCTGCGGGGTACCTAATAGGAGTTAGATCCGATAATCGGATCAAACTCCTTGTGGCCGTTCCCGCTTGCCTGCAGTCGCTTGAACTCGTAGGCAGCCT